>JBIIAV010000062.1:0-9315 GCA_044239745.1 Rickettsiales bacterium | reverse complement strand
TAGTATTGTGGTCGTCGGCCTTGTGCGGTCGGGATTTATACGCCACCGGAATATAGGTCGCGACGCCCTTTTTGCTGCCTGCGGCGGTGATGACCCGCGCTTCGTCGCTGATGAGGGAACCGATGCCCTTGGTCTTGGTGTCGATGCTCATACGGTAGCTGCTATCGTCCTCATGAGCTTCGATCAGGATGCGTCCCAGCGGGATGCCACTCCATGCGATCACGTAACGACCGTTCAATATAAACGGCTTGATTTCCGGCGTTGCGGCCATCGCCGACGACGCCGCCAGCAGTAGCGATAAAAGCAGTATGACAGGCTTGTAACTGATAGAATAAGTTCCCATATTTACCCCATAGCAAATAAAACCGACCGAGGAAACATGGACGTCGAACAATTCACCGAAAAATCACGCAAAGTGTTGCAGGAGGCGCAAACCCTCGCACTGCGCAGCAATCACCAGCGCTTCACGCCGGAGCATTTGCTGGTCGCCCTGACGGAGGAGCCGACCATGGCCACCTTGCTTGAGGCCAGCGGTGCGGATATGGCGCTGATTAGTGAACGCGGCAAGCAGGCCTTGGCCAAATTGCCCAAGGTGGAAGGTGCGGCCGCCCAGATGTATATGGGCTCGGACACGGCGCGGGTGCTTGAGAATGCCAAGGACATCGCCAAGAAAGCCTCTGACCAGTTCGTGACGTTGGAGCGTTTATTGCAGGCTTTGGCGATGGATGGCGAATCGGCCTGCGGTAAGATTTTGAAAGAAGCGGGTGCAACGCAGCAAGCGCTCAATGCGGCGATTAATGAGGTTCGCAAAGGCCGCACTGCGACCAGCGCCCACGCTGAGGATCAGTTCGAGGCGCTGAAGAAATATAGCCGCGACCTGACCGAACTGGCGATGAGTGGCAAGCTCGACCCCGTGATCGGCCGCGACGAGGAGATCCGCCGCACCATTCAGGTATTGGCGCGCCGCACCAAGAACAATCCCGTGCTTATCGGCGAACCCGGTGTGGGTAAAACGGCCATTGTCGAGGGGCTGGCGCTGCGCATCATCAAGGGCGATGTGCCCGAGGCGCTGCGCGGCAAGAAGCTGCTGTCGCTGGATTTGGGTGCGCTGGTGGCCGGCGCTAAATTCCGTGGCGAATTCGAGGAGCGCTTGAAGGCCGTGCTCAATGAAATCGATGCGGCGGCGGGTGAGGTGATCCTGTTCGTCGACGAGCTGCACACCATTGTGGGAGCCGGTGCCGCCGAAGGCAGCATGGATGCGAGTAACTTACTGAAACCGGCGCTGGCGCGCGGTTCGCTGCATTGCGTCGGCGCGACGACCCTTAACGAATACCGCAAATATATCGAGAAGGACGCGGCACTGGCGCGGCGCTTTCAGGCCGTGTTCGTCAGCGAGCCGACGGTGGAGGATACCATCTCCATCCTGCGCGGGTTGAAGGAAAAATACGAGCTGCATCATGGCATCACGCTTTCGGACGCTGCGCTGGTCGCGGCGGCTACCTTAAGTAACCGCTACATCACCGACCGCTTCTTGCCGGATAAGGCCATCGACCTGATCGACGAGGCGGGCAGCCGCTTGCGCATGCAGGTCGATTCCAAGCCCGAAGCGCTCGATGAACTCGACCGCAAGATCATGCAGCGCCGCATCGAACGCGAGGCGCTGAAGAAGGAATCCGACAAGGCCTCGCGCGAGCGCCTGAGTAAGCTGGAGGACGAGCTGAGCGAATTCGAGGCGGAATCGGCCAAGCTGAGCAGCCAATGGCAGGTCGATAAGGCGCGGTTGAATGCGGCGCGCGGCGTGAAAGAGAAACTGGAAGCCGCACGGCTGGAGCTGGAAGCGGCCGAACGCAAGGGCGACCTCGCGCGCGCCGGCGAGCTGACCTATGGCGTGATTCCGGCGTTGGAGAAAACACTGGCGGAATCGGAGAAAGGCAACGCAACCGGCGCTAACGCCGGCGAAGTGGTGCGCGAGGCCGATATCGCTGCGGTGGTGGCACGTTGGACGGGTGTGCCGGTCGAGAAGATGCTCGAGGGCGAGCGTGAGAAATTACTGGCCATGGAAGAGGCCATCGGTGCCCGCGTGGTCGGCCAAGAGGAAGCGGTGAAGGCGGTTTCTGCGGCGGTGCGCAGGGCGCGGGCAGGGCTGAAGGACCCCAATCGACCGATCGGTTCGTTCCTGTTTTTGGGCCCAACGGGAGTCGGCAAGACCGAGCTGACCAAGGCGCTGGCGGGGTTCATCTTCAATGACGACACGGCGATGATCCGCGTTGATATGAGCGAATACATGGAGAAGCACGCGGTCTCGCGCCTGCTTGGTGCGCCACCGGGATATGTCGGTTACGACCAAGGCGGCACGCTGACCGAGGCGGTACGCCGGCGGCCTTACCAAGTGATCCTGTTCGACGAGGTGGAGAAGGCGCACCCCGATGTGTTCAACATTTTGCTGCAGGTGCTTGATGATGGCCGCCTGACCGACGGCCAAGGCCGCACGGTGGATTTCCGCAATACCATCATTGTGCTGACCAGCAATCTCGGCGCGCAGCATTTGGTGGACCTGCCGGAGGGAAAACCGGTCGAATCGGTGCGGGCGCAGGTGATGGAATCGGTGCGCGGGGCGTTTCGTCCCGAGTTCCTTAATCGCTTGGATGAGATCATTCTGTTCCACCGCTTGGGCCGCGCCCAGATGGGGGCGATCGTCGACATCCAGATCAAGCAACTGGAGAAGCTGCTGGCCGACCGCCAGATCACCCTCACGCTCGATGATGCAGGGCGGTTCTGGCTCGGCAACCAAGGCTACGACGCTGTTTATGGGGCGCGCCCACTCAAGCGCGTCATCCAAAAACAGGTGCAAGATCGCCTCGCCAACATGATCCTCGATGGCAGTATCGGCGACGGCTCGCACGTGGTGATCACCGGCCATGAGCTTGGCCTTCACATCACGGCTAGCGATGCAGCGGCAGGGGCTGGCAAGGCCACTTCCAAGCGCAGCAAAACCTAGGCTAACGTTGGCGGCAATGGAGCGGTAAATTGTCGTTGCCTGTGCCGTGGGTAGCCGCCGTTGTGGGCTTGCTGCGCGGCAATATGCTTGGCACCATCCCTTCCGGCGAGAGCCACGCCGATTGGCCTTGATTGATATCACAGACACCATCGAGATTGCGTACGTTGCGCACCAGCATGCCGTTGATGACGGCGTCCAGCCCCTCGCGCACGCGGCTGAAATGCACGCCGTAGGCCTTGAGGTCGGAAAGTTGCGATGCGGCGATCACGGCGATGGGCTCGACCCTTCCTAGCGGCGACACCTGAAACACAAGGCTGCCAGAATGCCCTGGAATGACAGGGGCATTGCAGCGATAATCGACGATAATGGCGGAGCGGTTATCGCGGTTGGTGGTCGCCATGCTTGGCACCAGATGGGGCTGGTTATCGAAATAGCCGAAGGAGTAACTGGGCTGCGCCGTGATGCTGCTCAAGGGCACATCGATCGCAATCGACGGCAGGCGGAAATGCTGGGTGAGCGTCTCTAATTCCTCTTTGGTCCATTGGCCGTCGGCCAATGGATTTTTCAGTGCCGGATAGTAGCCGAGCGCACGATCAAGGCGTGCTTTGCTGTCGGCTGCGAAGGACAGGTCGTAAAGCGCTGTTCGGGTCTGCTCGGTGGTGAGCAAACGCAGGATGGAAAGGTCGCGGAAGGAGTCGTTGATGAAGGTTTTATCGTTGCAGACGCTGCCTTGCGGATTAACGGCCAGATGCTCGGCGAAGGCGAACTGATTGCCGCGTACGATGGGAAATAGCTTTCGCCCGTGATAATCAAAACCCGTCGAGGATTGCACAAGGTTGTTGGTGACGTGGCCGCTGGTGATGAGGAAATCCTGACCGCGGTAACGCACTGCGAAGGCCGTGCCGCGCGAACCGTAGGCGGTGACGATGGCGGCGGTCGCGGCCTCGACCTGCTGTTGTGCGGCGCGGATCATGGTATCGGACGGGGTGGCCGCAGATGCGACATCGGGGGCGGGCGTGTTAATCACCCATGCGCGCATAGTGTTCCAAAACTGTCGTAGCGACTCCATAGCCATAAGTTACTGCGCCATGGCAGGCTTGTTCGTGAAAGTTTGATGACAAATAGGGCAGCGCGTGAGGAGCCCTTAGCGCGCCGCGACCGCAGCAGGTTTGCTTAAGGCGGCCAGCTCGTTCAATGCCGATTGCTTGGCAGTTTTAAAGGCCGCAAGCGACTTGCCGGTGAGGCCGGAGGCCATGTTGAACTGCTTGGCGACGGGATTCACCTGTACGTCGTTCTCGTGCACTTCGTAATGCAGGTGGGGGCCGGTGGCCATGCCGGTCATGCCGACATAGGCGATGACCTGCCCTTGCTTGACGCGGCCGCCGACATTGATGTTGGCGAAGCGGCTGATATGGCCGTAGGCGGTCTCGTATTTGTCGTTATGCTTGATGGTAACGAAGTTGCCATAACCGTTCTTCCAGCCTTTGAAGGTGACGGTTCCATCCCCCGCCGCCATGATGGGAGTGCCGTTCGGGGCGCCGAAATCGACGCCGCGGTGCATTTTGGTGTAGCCCATGATGGGGTGGGTGCGCAGCCCGAAGCCGGAGGTGATATGCACCGCATCCACCGGTGTGCGCAGGAGCGATTTTTTGATGCTGTTGCCCTTGCCGTCGAACCACGCCATGTCGCCATAAGCATCCTTGAAGCGGAAGATCTCGTATTTCTTGCCTTGCAAGGTGAGTGCGGCATAGCGCAGGGTGCCGCCGGCGGTACTATAGCCACCATCCTTGCTGGGTTTTCTGTCCATCAGCACTTCGATGGTGTCGCCGGGATGGATCTCGCGCTGGAAATCGATATCGTAGCTGAAAGCCTTGACCAACTCCTGCATGGCGCTGCTGGGGATGCGCGCGTCCGCCCCCGCTTGGAAGAGGCTGCTGCGCACCTTGCCCATGCCACGGAAAGTTTTCTGGGTCGAGGTCTCCTCGGTAGAAGCAACTGAAAAACCACCATTTTGAAGGCGTTGCAGCTCAACGGTCGAGAGGTTCGGCAGCTTGATGGCCAGTTCCTTGACGGCCGCTTTATCCCCCAATGTCTCGTGGCGGGCGAGGGTGACCGATATTTTCTGACCGACCCGTAGCTTTTGCGGGTTGAACTTGGATTTGAGGGCATTGATGACCGCGCTCGCCTCGCTCGATTGAACGCGGTTGGCGATGAGCAGGTCGAGCAGGGTATCGCCTTTATCGACCTTGAGCGCCAAGGTGATGGGGTAGACAGGCGCCGGTGGAGCGACCGGTTCGGCCTGAACGACCTGAGCAGGAGCCGCGGGCGCCTGAGCCACCGAAACGACCACGTTTTCCTTTACGATTTCGGGATCGTAATGACTATTTAAATAGGCCATAGCGGTGTCATAGCCGGGGGTGATGACTGCTACGAAGACGAAATTGAGGAAGAATGAAATGCCGATGCCAAACAGGCTGCCAAGGACGAACCAGTTGATGCGCAGCCGCCCCAGTCGCTTCACACTGATCGGGCGTGGAGTCGGGGGGACCGCCGTTGCCGGCACGGGCGAAATCATGATCGGTTTCACCGACACGTGACGCATACACACCTTTCCATCGCTTCGATTGTCATTAACGATTTTCTTAATTCTTGTCGTCCGTTCAAGTGCCGATAGAGGCACCATAAAGCGGTAATGTAGGCCAATCATCGCTAAAAGCAATGGGATTTAGGGCTTCCGTGCTTTTGGGGGCCTAAGGATATACCCATGCGCGCCTGCGATCATCGTTTTATATCGCCCTTGGCGACCACGGATAAGTATAGTGCCGGATGGCCATCACCGGTAAGGCCGCGCGTGATAAAATTAATCAATTGATAAATAAGAATTTTATCATATTTTATGGCCGGTGCGTGACGCGGTGTGGTGCGAACGCGACAGGCTGCTAAAAAATTCTTCCATTTCGTGCTTGACGTGGCCGTGAACCCTCCTTATAAAGCGCGCTCCCGACGTCATGCGTCGCAAAAAATACTCGGCAATAAACTACAAAAAACCCAGTGTTTCAGCGTCTCTTCGTCGGTTCGATGTTAACCATTATCGCGGCTTGGGCATAGTAACCCAAACACCCGCGGATAAGAAAGAGGACTGACACATGCCAACAATCAACCAGTTGGTTCGCAAAGGCCGTCACCCGCAGAAGGCGCGTGATAAGGTTCCTGCGATGGAAGCATGCCCGCAAAAGCGTGGCGTTTGCACCCGCGTTTACACCACCACCCCGAAAAAACCGAACTCCGCACTGCGTAAGGTCGCGAAAATTCGCCTGACCAACGGCTTTGAAGTGATCGGCTACATTCCCGGTGAAGGCCACAACCTGCAGGAGCACTCGGTTGTGCTAATCCGCGGCGGCCGCGTAAAAGATTTGCCCGGTGTCCGTTACCACATCATCCGCGGTACGCTCGATACGCAAGGTGTCACCAAACGCAAAAAGCGCCGTTCGCATTATGGCGCGAAACGTCCGAAATAGGGAGCTGATCAATGTCACGTCGTCATGCCGCAAAAGAGCGCGTCACTTTACCGGATGCAAAATTCCACAACCTCGTGGTTGCTAAGTTCATGAGCACGCTCATGTACGACGGCAAACGTTCGGCCGCCGAAGAAATCGTCTACGGTGCGTTCGATATCATCCAACAAAAAACGGGCAAAGACCCCATCACCGTGTTCAACGAAGCGTTGGACAATGTGAAGCCAACCGTTGAGGTGCGTAGTCGCCGTGTCGGTGGTGCGACCTACCAAGTGCCGACCGAAGTGCGCAATAAGCGCCAGCAGGCGTTGGCGATCCGTTGGCTGATCATTGCGCTGCGCAAGCGCGGCGAGAAGACCACCCGTCAGCGTATGGCAGGCGAGATCCTCGATGCGTCGGCCGGTCGCGGCAACGCAGTAAAGAAGCGCGAAGACACCCACCGGATGGCGGAAGCGAACAAAGCGTTCAGCCACTACCGTTGGTAGGTTTCAATTAAGAAGCACAGATAAAAATAAAAGGAATCAGAGAAGTTTATGCCACGCTCCACACAGTTAGACCATTACCGCAATATCGGGATCTGCGCGCACATCGATGCGGGCAAGACCACGACCACGGAACGGATCCTGTACTACACCGGCAAATCGCACAAGATCGGTGAAGTGCACGAAGGTGCAGCGACGATGGACTGGATGGAGCAAGAGCAAGAGCGTGGCATCACCATCACTTCGGCGGCGACCACCTGCTTCTGGACCGGTGCGAACAACGAACAATACCGCATCAACATCATCGATACACCCGGCCACGTGGATTTCACCATCGAAGTGGAGCGCTCGATGCGCGTCCTCGATGGCGCCGTCACCGTGTTCGATTCCGTCGCCGGCGTTGAGCCGCAGTCGGAGACCGTGTGGCGTCAGGCCGATAAATACGGCGTGCCGCGCATTTGCTTCGTCAACAAAATGGACCGCGTCGGTGCCGATTTCTACCGTTGCGTCGACATGATCATCGACCGCCTTGGCGCCACCCCGCTGGTGATTCAATTGCCGCTGGGTTCGGAAGAGAACTTCGAAGGCATCATCGACCTCGTGAAGATGAAGGCCATCGTTTGGGGTGGTGAAGAGTTGGGTGCGAAGTTCGAGGAGAAAGAGATTCCGGCAGACTACGCGGCCAAAGCAAAAGAATACCGCGAGAAGCTGATCGAGACGGCAGTTGAGCAGGACGACGCGCTGCTTGCCAAATACCTCGATGGCGTTGAGCCCTCGATGGCCGACCTCAAGAAATGCATCCGCAAGGGCACCGTGAAGTTCGCGTTCGTGCCGATCCTGTGCGGTTCGGCCTTCAAGAACAAGGGCGTTCAGCCGCTGCTCGACGCGGTGGTGGACTATCTGCCGACCCCGCTGGATCGCGGCGCGATGGAAGGCATCGACCCCAACACCCGCGAGGGCGAAGAAGCCAAGATGATCACCCGCAAGCCGGATGATGCCGAGCCGCTTTCGATGCTCGCCTTCAAGATCATGGACGATCCGTTTGTCGGTTCCATCACCTTCTGCCGCATTTATTCCGGTAAGGTGGAGTCGGGTACGGCGGTCAGCAACTCGAGCAAAGACCGCAAAGAGCGCGTCGGCCGTATGCTGCTGATGCATGCGAACAGCCGCGAGGACATCAAGGAAGCGTTCGCAGGCGATATCGTCGCGCTCGCGGGCTTGAAAGAGACCCGTACCGGTGACACGCTGTGCAACCCGGACAAGCCGATCATTCTCGAGAAAATGGAATTCCCAGAGCCCGTGATCGAGCTCGCGGTCGAGCCGAAGTCGAAGGCCGACCAAGAGAAACTCGGTGTGGCGCTGAGCAAGCTTGCGGCGGAAGATCCGTCGTTCCGCGTCAGCACCAACCACGAGACCGGCCAGACCATCCTTAAGGGCATGGGCGAGCTGCACCTCGATATTAAAGTGGATATTCTGCGCCGTACCTACAAGGTGGACGCCAACGTGGGCGAGCCGCAAGTGGCGTATCGCGAGACCATCAGCAAACCCTACCAAGAGGACTACACCCACAAGAAGCAGTCGGGTGGTTCGGGCCAGTTCGCGCGCGTCATCATCGATTTCGAGCCGCTGGCTCCGGGGTCGGGCTTCGTGTTCGAGAACAAAACGGTCGGCGGTTCGGTACCGAAGGAATACATCCCCGGTGTTGAAAAAGGCCTCAACTCAATGCTCGGTTCGGGCGTGATCGCCGGTTTCCCGGTGATCGATTTCAAGGCAACGCTGGTGGACGGCGCCTACCACGACGTGGATTCGAGCGCACTCGCGTTCGAGATCGCGGCCCGTGCAGCGTTCCGTGAAGGGATGGCGAAGGCTGGCCCCAAACTGCTTGAGCCGATCATGAAAGTCGAAGTCGTGACCCCAGAGGATTACATGGGCGATGTCATCGGCGATCTGAGCAGCCGCCGTGGTTCGGTGCAGGGTATGGATTCGCGCGGCAATGCGCGCATTGTGAATGCTACCGTGCCACTGGGTCAGATGTTTGGGTATGTGAATAAGCTTCGTGGTATGTCGCAAGGTCGTGCAAGCTACAGCATGGTGTTCGGTCACTATGCTGAAGTGCCGTCGCACATCGCCGACGAGATCAAGAAAAAAGCAGCCGCTTAGTTAAAAACGTAACATTGGAATTTTAAAGGAGTCGATCATGGCAAAGGAAAAGTTCAACCGCAGCAAGCCGCACTGCAACATCGGGACGATCGGTCACGTGGATCACGGCAAGACATCGCTGACGGCAGCGATCACGAAAGTATTGGCGAAGACGGGTGGC
>JBIIAV010000005.1:0-33199 GCA_044239745.1 Rickettsiales bacterium | reverse complement strand
ACGAGCAAAGCGGCAATGCCAGCTACGGCAACAGCAACGCCGCGCCGCAGCGCGCCCGCGTCGCCGAGGCCGAACTGGATGACGAGATCCCGTTCTAGTCGAGATATCGTTCTAGGTTTTCGCTGGCGCTATTGCTTGTAACGCGTGCTTATTGCCGGCGGGTATAGCGACGCCGCAATCAGTTGCGCGACGCGATTGTACACGGTCTGTGCGGATTGTTTTCCTAGGGTCATGTTGTGTTCCTGCGTTTCGTCGAACAATTGTCGCACCAGATTTTCCTTATATTCGGCGATATCGCAATGCTTGGAAGCAGCCATAAGGATATCCTCTGTAAGCTCTTCAAGCGCATCCGCGCGCGGTGCATTCTCGTAGGTTTCGTAGTTCTCGGGTGTCATGGGGCTAAGCACTTCGTTGAAGCCTTTTAATGCATCCATATATCCCAACAGGTGATGGCCATGCGCGTCGCATGCGCTGGGCGGAGACGTGAGCTTAATGGGCCTGCCCATCTCCTTGCCCAAGGTGAGGCGAAGGTTGTTATCATGGACGAGGGCGCGCAAATACCCTTCCCACACGGCATCGCTGACGGGCACCTGCACGCCGCGGTTCAGCAACTCGAGCATGTTGCATAGGAATGCTTGGCGTGTGATGGCCACTCCAATTCTGGTCTCTTCTTCCATGGGGCAGTCCTATGGTGGCTATTGTATTGCGTGCGTAGTCTTGTTAATCATAGGATTGTGTTGAAATGTGTGTGTTAAGATTAGGTGACAATTCGTGAGCAAAACCCCCTTCCTGAAAATGCATGGCACCGGCAACGACTTTGTGTTGCTGGATGCGCGCGCGCGCGACGTGGTGGTCGATACCGCGACCATTCAACGCCTGTGCCACCGCCATTTCGGCATCGGCTGCGACCAGTTGCTGGTGCTTAAAAAATCGGCCAAGGCCGAGGCCTTCATGCAGATATTCAATGCCGATGGTTCCGAGATATCCACCTGCGGCAACGCGACGCGCTGTGTCGCCGATTTCCTGATGAATGCATCCGGCAAGACGGAAGCCTCCATCGAGACGCATGCCGGTGTGCGCACCGGCCGCCGCACGGATAGCGGCGATGTCGAGGTGAATATGGGCGCGCCGCGCGTGAGCTGGCAGGAGATCCCCTTGAGCGAAAGCCGCAATACGCTGCATCTGGGGCTTGAGGTCGGCCTGCTGGCCGATCCGGTCGCGGTCAATATGGGTAACCCGCATGCGGTGTTCTTCGTGCGTGATCTGGCGCATATCAAGATGGCGGAGTGGGGCGCGGTGCTGGAGCATCACCCGCTTTTCCCTGAACGCGCGAATATCAGCGCGGTGCAGGTGATCTCGGAGAACCACCTGAACATGGTGGTGTGGGAGCGCGGCACCGGTATCACGCTGGCTTGTGGTTCGGCGGCATGCGCGGCGGTGGTGGCGGGCGTGCGCCGCGAGCTGTGCGGCCGCGAATGCGTGGTGGAGCTTCCCGGCGGCCGGTTACAGGTCGCGTGGCAGCGCGGCGAGGGCAACGCCAGCGGCGAAGTGCTGATGAGCGGGCCTGTCGCCTATGTCTTCAGCGGTGAGATTGCTATCTAAGTTCCGGCTTGCCCTTGAATCTGCCTGCGATCTGGGCTAGTGAGGCCGCCATGTCCGTCGATGTCATCACGTTTGGCTGCCGTCTGAACACCTACGAAAGCGAGGTGATGAAGCAGCACGCCCTCGACGCGGGCTTGAGCGACACCATCATTTTCAATACCTGCGCAGTAACGGCACAGGCCGAAAAACAAGCGCGACAGGCCATCCGCAAGGCGCGCCGCGCCAACCCCGAAAAACGCATCGTGGTGACGGGCTGCGCCGCGCAAATCCACCCCGAAAGTTTTGCCGGTATGGTGGAGGTGGACGCGGTGCTGGGCAATCAGGAAAAGATGACGGCCGCGCCCTACCTTGCGCTCGATATCGAGCGTGCGCAGGTGAACGACATCATGAGCGTGAAGGAAACGGCGTCGCACCTTGTGGCGAGTTTCGATGGGCGGGCGCGGGCATTCATCCAAGTGCAGAACGGCTGCGACCATCGCTGCACCTTTTGCATCATCCCGTTCGGCCGCGGCAATTCGCGCAGCGTGCCCATCGGCGAGGTGGTGACGCAAGTGCGCGCGTTGGTGGAGGCGGGCTACAACGAGATTGTGTTCACCGGTGTGGATGTATCGGATTACGGCAAGGATTTGCCCGGCGCACCGACCTTGGGGCAAATGATGCGCCGCGTGCTGGCCAGTGTGCCGGAATTAAAACGCCTGCGTCTTTCGTCGATCGATGCGGTGGAGGTGGACGACGATCTCTATCGCCTGATCGCGGATGAACCGCGGTTGATGCCGCATCTGCATGTCAGCCTGCAAGCGGGTGACGACATGGTCTTGAAGCGCATGAAGCGTCGGCACTTGCGTGGCGACATCATCGATTTTTGTGATCGCGTTCGCGCCATGCGCCCCGACATGGTCTTCGGTGCCGATATCATCGCCGGCTTCCCGACCGAGACGGACGCGATGTTCGAGAATACCCGCGCGCTTGTCGGCGAAGTGGGGCTGACCTACTTGCATGTGTTCCCGTATTCGGCGCGCGCGGGCACACCGGCGGCACGCATGCCGCAAGTGCCGAGCGACGTGCGCAAAGTGCGCGCGGGGATCTTGCGGGCGGAAGGCGAAAAACAGATCGCTGCCTATTACGCGTCGCTGGTGGGAAGAACGCTGGAGGTCGTCGTCGAGCAGGACGGCAAGACCGGCCACAGCGAAGGTTTTGCAAAGGTAGTGCTGCCGCAGGAAATGCCGGTGGGCAGTGTGCAGCGCGTGGCCGTGACGCGCGCCGATGCGACCGCGGTATATGCCGCATGAGTTGGTTCGCCAGACTTTCCGAAGGCCTGAAAAAAACCACCGACACGATGGGCGCGGTGCTGACCAAGCGCAAGCTCGATACCGCAACGCTTCAGGAGCTGGAGGAACTGCTGATACTGGCCGATATGGGCGCGGGTGCCGCGGCGAGCATTGTGGGAACGCTGGCGCAAGGGCGGGTCGATAAGGATATCAGCGACGCCGAGATCAAGCGCCTGCTGGCGGATGCGATCGCTGCGCGCTTGGCGCCGGTGGCGCTGCCGCTGGTGACTGCCGCGGCCACACCGCAGGTGGTGCTGGTGGTGGGTGTCAACGGTAACGGCAAGACCACGACGATCGGCAAGCTCGCACACCGATTGCAAGGCGAGGGCAAGCAGGTGATGCTGGTGGCGGCGGATACGTTCCGCGCCGCGGCGGTGGAGCAATTGCAACGCTGGAGCGAACGCGCCGGCTGCCGCTTCGTGCGCGGGGCGGAAAACGCCGATCCTGCCTCCGTTGCCTATGCGGGGGTGGAGCAAGCCATCGCCGAAGGCGTGGACGTGGTATTCATCGACACCGCAGGGCGGCTGCACACCAAGGAAAACCTGATGGCGGAACTGGCGAAGATCACCAAGGTCATCCGCAAGCTTTTGCCGGAGGCGCCACATGCGGTGTTGCAAGTTCTGGACGCGACGACGGGGCAGAATGCGCTGGCGCAAGTGAAGGCGTTCGCGGCGGTAGCGGGGGTGACGGGGCTGGTGATCACCAAGCTGGATGGCACCGCCAAGGCCGGCATTGTCGTGGCGCTGGCCGACCAGTGCAAGCTGCCCATCCACGCCATCGGTGTCGGCGAGGGGGCGGACGACCTGCAGCCATTCGTCGCCGAGGATTTTGCCCGCGCACTGGTCGGGCTGTAGCCTAAGCCTCCGATTCCCCCAAGACTCCCATGATTCTTGATACTTTTGTGCCACTGGCACAAAAGTATCGGCGAATCTTTACGCAAATTTAGTAAATTCTTGGTAATTTAGTAAGGTCTTAGTATACTCGCCGTGCGTAACAGGCACCAAAAACACTGCATAACATATTGATATAAAATATATTTAGGGGGCTTATGTCGGGTGGTCGTCTTACTGCGGATCCGCTGTTTCAAGGGCTTGCCCGCCCCCCGATGATCGCGGGTGTCAGCTACATGTATTTCGTACTGAACGCGATGATCTGCATGATCTTGTTCATCAACACCAAATCCTTCGCGGTGATTCCGCTGGCGGGGGTCATCCACATGTTCGGCTATTTGCTGTGCATGAAGGAGCCGCGCGCGATCGAGCTATGGATGCTGCGCATGAAATATGGGTTTCGCTCGTGGAACCGCGCCTACCATTCGTTCACCAACTCTTACGATGTGTTCTAGGGCATGTTGTTTTCTCCCCTGAAACGCAGGCAAGTATCGAAAGCGGCGATTGCCCAGCGCGAAGTTTCGGCGGCGGATTTTATTCCCTACGACCATCACTGGGACAAGGACACCATCATCACCAAGAACCGCGAGCTGATCCAGATCATCAAGATCGATGGGTTCTCGTTCGAGACGGCGGACGACGACGTGGTGGACATGAAGAAGATGGTGCGCAACTCGCTGTACAAGAGCATGGCAGAAGGCACCTTCAGCATGTGGTTCCACATGGTGCGCCGCCGCCAGAGCGCCTTTCCCGAAGGCGAGATGCCCAAGGGCTTCGCCAAATACCTCGACGATAAATGGCGCAAGAAGCACCACTCGCGCTCGACCTTCATCAACGAGCTTTACATCTCCGTCATCCGCAAGGACGACACCAAGGGCGCCGCGAAACTGCAAAGCCTGATGAACAAGCTGGAGCAGCGTACCAACAAGGACGCCGACGCAGTGCAATTGCAGGAAATGCACAAGGAGCTGCGCGAGGCGGTCTACCGCGTGCTGGCCACCTTCCGCGATTACGGCGCGCGGGTGCTGACGACGACGATGGGCGAATACGGCCCCGTATCCGAGCCGCTGGAATTCTTGGGCAGGCTGGTCAACGGCGGCACGGCGCAGCCGATGGTGGTGCCGACGATCGACATCGCACATTACCTGCCGACGAGCCGTTTGTATTTCGGTGCGCGCGCGATCGAGATACGCTCCTCCACCAGCAACCGCTTTGCCGGCATCGTCAGCATCAAGGAATATGCACCGCACACGGCGGCCGGCATCATGGACGCCTTCTTGCAGATGCCGTTCGAGCTGGTCATCGCGCAAAGTTTCGAGTTCGAGAACCGGCAATCCAACCTCGGCTCGATGCAGCTGCAGCAGCGACGCATGGCCAACTCGAACGACCTTGCGACGAGCCAAGTGCGGGAAATTTCCGACGCGCTGGATTTGGCGATGTCCGGCCATATCGCGTTCGGCAAGCACCACATGACCATCATGTGCATCGAGGATAACCTCAATGCGCTGGAGGCGGCGGTCTCGCTGGTGATCGCAGAGCTGGTGAACGTCGGCATCAACCCCGTGCGCGAGAAATTGATCCTCGAGCAATGCTATTGGGCGCAACTGCCGGCGAACGGCGAATTCATCGGCCGGCAATCGAAGATCAACACCCTCAACATCGCGGGTTTCGCGGCGATGCATAACTATCCCGTCGGCAAGATCAGCGGCAACCATTGGGGCGATGCGGTGACCGTGTTCGATACCACTTCGGGCACGCCGTTCTTCTTCAATTTCCATGCACGCGATGTCGGCCATACCACCATCATCGGCCCGACCGGTGCGGGTAAGACGGTGCTGATGAACTTCCTGTGCGCGCAGGCACTGAAGTTCAACTGCCGTTTGTTCATGTTCGATAAGGACCGCGGCGCCGAGATCTTCGTGCGCGCGCTTGACGGCGAATACGCCAATATCGACCCTAGCAAGAAATGCTATTTCAACCCGCTGCAGCTGGATGACACGCCGGAGAACCGCTCGTTCATCACCGAGTGGCTCTCGGCATTGGTGAGCGTGAACGAGGAGCCGGTCTCGGCCGATGATCTCTTGGTCATCCAAGGCGCGGTGGACGGGGTATACAAGCTGCGCAAGGAAGACCGTGTCCTGCGCAATATCGCGCCGTTCTTCGGTATGGGCGGCCCCGGCACGATGGCGGCGCGCCTTGCGCAATGGCACTCCAGCGGCCGCTTCGCCGAGATCTTCGACAACGTCGAGGACAAGGTCAATTTCTTCCATGCCTCGGTCTTTGGGTTCGAGATGGGCACGGTGCTCAACAACCGCGCCTGCTTGGTGCCGGTGCTGTTGTACCTGTTCCACCGCATCCAGATGTCGCTCGATGGCACGCCGACCATCATCGTGCTTGATGAGGCATGGGCGCTGGTGGACAACAAGATCTTCGCGGTCAAGATCAAGGATTGGCTGAAGACACTGCGGAAGCTCAACGGCATGGTGGTGTTCGCGACGCAAAGCGTGGAGGATGCGGTGAATAGCTCCATCTCCGACACGCTCATCCAGCAGACGGCGACCCAGATATTCCTTCCCAACCCCAAGGCGACCGACCCGTATCGCAAGGCGTTCATGCTTTCCGAGCGCGAGTTCAACCTGCTCAAGACCACCGACCCCGGATCGCGCTATTTCCTGGTGAAGCAGGGCAAGGACGTGGTGGTGGCGCGCATCGACCTTTCGGGGATGGAGGACATCATCAGCGTGCTTTCCGGCCGTGCGGAAACGGTCGGGCTGCTTGACCAGATACGCAGCGAGGTCGGCGACGATGTCGAGACATGGCTGCCCATCTTTACCAAGCGGGTGAAAGAACTGTGAACCGTGCATCCATAGTGCGTTTTCGCATGCCGCATTTCCTGCTGCTGGTGCTGGCAGTGCTGGTGGTGATGCTGGCTGCTTCGCACGCATCGGCGGCGGAGACGGCAGCGCCAGCGACGACGCAGGTGCAGTCGTACTGCGATGGATATGTCGGGTTGACCAACCGCATGGCGGCCTGCATCCGTAAGAGCATCGACACTGCGGCGGAAAAGTTCTTCACGAGTTTCTATGGTATGCTGCAAACGGCCATTACCGCGTTCATGACGCTGGCAGTCATCGTTTACGGCATCTTGCTGGCGTATGGCCTTGTCGAGCGTATCGGCCGCGACACCATGCTGCTGTTGTTGAAGGTAGCGGCGGTGGCGGCTTTTTGTAGTAACACCCCGCAGATATACAAAATGACCATCCAAGCAATGGATGGCGCGGCGCTGGCGGCGGTGAGTTATGTGCCGCCCAGCGGCAAGGCGGATAGTTCGGGTTCGGACTTCAGCCAGAACAAATGCATGCAGAACATGGTAAAAGAGCAGGCCGCTTCTAACAAAAACCTGCCGGTGGTGGGGCCGTGGCTTGGCATGGATTGCCTGCTCGATACGGTCATTGGCATCAAGGTTGAGCCTTCCGAGAAGCAGAAGGCAGTCCAGCAAAACCAAACGGCGAAATGGTATAACGACCAGTTCGATGCGGCGGAGGCCGGCAAGGCCGACAACCCCGGCATGGCGCGCTCGCTGGTGTTTCTGTTCTTCAGCGGGGTGCAATCATCCATCTTCGGTATCATGCTGGGGGTGGCGGGCTTTTTCTTCATCGCGGGCCTGATCATGGTCATCATTCGGTCGTTCTTCACCTATATCGCGGGCTATCTCGGCATTGCCGTGATGGTCATCGTCTCGCCGCTGTTCATTCCGCTGGTGCTGTTCCGCGAGACCAAGGTCTATTTCGATAAATGGGTGAAACTGATGATCTCGTTCGCGCTCCAGCCGGTGCTGATGCTGGTGTTCGTCACATTCTCGCTGGCGGCGATGGATTTTGCCGTCTTCTCCGGCAATTATTCGGTGGTCTATCGCATGGTGGGCGAAGCCTCGCGCGCCGAGAAGTTCGACCTCAATGGCTACCTCACTGCGCTGCGCGACGAGAACGGCCAGCGCCTTGCCGAAGGGGCGACGCCGGATGAAAAAACGCGCGCCATCATCGCCAAGAAGCCGCGCGAGTTGCTGCAGGTGAAGACCGATGTCGAGAAGCCGCTGCCCAAAGTAGCGCAATCGGCCAATACGATCGTCAAGGAGGTGCTGGTCGATTGCTCGGCGGCGGCGATCAAGGCCGATACGACGGGTGAACGGAAAAAGAGCTGCGACGCCAATTACCCCATCAAGATATGGCAGGAATCCATCAACTGGGATGTGATGGCCAAGGCGCGCGGGGTGGAGGGTAAGCTGCCGGTGGCGCTTTCCGGCTCGGACGATCTCGGCCAGCAGATCGGGCGCGAGGTGTTCTCGGCGCTGCTGTTCTGTGCGGTGGTGGTGTTCGTGCTGCAGGGGCTGCTGAAAATCATTCCGATGGTGGCGAACGACGTGCTGGGCGACCGCGGCCAATCGCCTGATCTGGGCTCGGCCTTCAGTCAGGTGAACATGAGTGGTGGTGGCGGCGGTATCGTCGGCCGGATACAAAAGATGGTGGGACGATGATGAAGCGCATACGCATCGCGATATTGGTGGCGTTGCCATTGCTGCTTGGGGCGGCGGTGATCGTGGGTGCAGGGTGGGGTGATGCCGCCTATGCCGCTGCCGGCTATGAAGGGGATTCCGGCGATGTGCCACCGCAACCGTCGCCTGCCAGTGGCAAGCTGATGACGGTGGATGCGAACGGCAAGCAGATTACCTGCGCCAGTATCAAGGAAGCCAGTGGCGGCGTGTTCCTCGGCGTGATCGTGCCGTGCATGAGCGAGACAATCAAAAACGCGACGGTGACCTTCACGGAAGCGATGGTGAAATGGCTGGAGCCGATATTCTATGCCTTCTTGATCCTCGTAGTGACGTTGTTCGGGGTGCGGCTGTTGCAGCAGGAGCCCAACATCACCAAGCAGGGCTTCCTGCTGCTGGTGAAAATTGCCATCGTGGCGACGCTATTGGCCGACCTTGGCAATGTGCGCAGCATGGACTTCAGGAATGGCGGTAGCCAAGGCATCATCATTCCCGCCGTCTACGATATCATGAGCGAATCGCAGGAGATCATCGCCGGTTCGATCAACTCGGCCAGCTTCTCGTGCGATGTGGCGAATTTCGCCGGCCCCAGCACCCCGCGGGTGTGGGCGATGATGGATTGCGTGGTCGGCAAGATATTCGGCTTCAAGAAATCCGAGGTGGCGGACGAGAACGGCGTGAAGGTGCCCGGCATGCTGCTGGCGACCAGCATGATCGGCGGCTTAGCGGGCTTCCTCTTCGGCGGGACGTGGAGCATTGTCATTTTCTTCGGTATGCTCGGGGTGGTCGCCTCCATCTTCATGCTGGTGGTGCGCACGGCCTTCGCCTTCATCAACGGTTATTTGATCGCCAGCGTCGTCATCATCATTTCGCCGCTCATATTGCCGCTGGTGTTCATGAACGTGACGCGCACCTACTTCGACGGGCTGTACAAAAACTTCATGGCGGCGTTCATCATGCCTGTCATTGTCTGTGCCTATGCGATGTTCGCGCTCATCATCTACGATAAGATGCTGTTCGCGCCGGACGCGATGGTGCAGAAGATATTCAAGTACGACGAGGTCAAGGACGCGATGCAGGATCCGAAGATGGTCTGCGATAAGCAAGTGACGGGCGATCCGCGATCGGTACGGCAGGATGATCCCGCCGACGACTCAGCATTCAACAAGATGCTCAAGAATAATGCCGGCTTCATGAAGAATTTAGCCGTGCCCGGACTAACCGGCGCGAACAACCTGTGCTCGACCTTCCGCGTGCCGAACCTGAACATCAACGACATGAAAGACCCCGAATTCAAGAAGGGTAAGGAAACCTACGAAAAACTGTTCAGCGAGCTGATGGGGTTATTCATTCTTGGCTATTTGTTGCATGCGGGGCTGGGGAAGGTGCAGGACTTGGTTGGCTTCATCGCCGGTGCGCGTTCGACCAATTCCGGAACGGGCCAACTGCCCGGTGAGGAGCGTTTCCGCAAGGCAACGGATGAAGCGCGCGCTAACATGATCGGGACGATGCGGGGAGATGATGCGAAGAAATCGCTCGGCGCCGATATGTTGCAGCGTATCGTGCCGACCGCGCGGGCGGGCGTGCAGGGAACATTCAACGGCATCACCAAGGGATAAGATAAGAGGGATATATGGTTCGTGCCACACATAGAAAATACGGAGTGCTCGCGCTTATGGCGCTGGCCTTGGTCGCCCTTGCGGCCCCTTACGGTGCGCAAGCACAGGTGCTACCGCCCGCAGCGGCGGCAGCCGCGAGCACGGATAAGAAACCTGCTCCGGTCTGTACCGATTTTGCGGGGTTGGCCAAAAAATCCGAAGATACGAGCAAACCCGGGCTGCTGACCAATATCAGCAACTTCGTGAAGGACACCATCACGCCGGCCTCGAAAAGCCTGTTCCAAGCCTTTACCAACAGCCCGAACTATAAAGGGGCGGTGAACGCGGCCATCACGCTGATGATCGTCATCTACGGCGTGGGATTCCTGATCGGGGTGGTGCAGCCGTCGTTCGGGCAGTTGCTTGTGCGCCTTATCAAAGTCGGCATCATCTATGCGCTCATTTCGCCTTCGGGTTGGGCGTTTTTCAGCGACTATGCGGTGAAACTCTTTAACGATGGTACCGACGAGATCATCGGGCAGGTGCTCGCCATCGGCAGCGGGCAGAACTATATCGCCGGTTCCTCGCCGTTCATTTACATGGACTCACTCGCCAAGTTCGTGCTCAGTCCTGAAATGATCATCGCGGTGCTTGGCGCCACCCTTGCCAGCGGCCCCTATGGGCTGATGATGGGCGGCATGCTGGGGCTGGCAACAGTGGGTTTGCTGAAGCTGCTGATCACCGGCCTTAAGACCTATGCGGTGAGCTTCATCGTGCGGGCGGTGCTGCTGGGTTTGGCGCCGGTGTTCATTGTGTTCCTGCTCTTTGAAAAGACCAAACAGCTATTCACCTCGTGGCTGAACGTGCTGATCGCGCTTTCGTTGCAGCCCATCCTCTTTTTCACGTTCATCTCGTTCTTCTTGGTGATGATGGTGAGCGCCTCACAGAGCATGCTGGGTGGCCGAGAGCTGTGCTGGACAGAATATGCCGGCGCCGCGGGCACTACCAACAAGTTTTCCGGCTGGCGCTTTACGGATGTGGGCGGCAAATCGCCGACCACCGATGAATGGACATGGGAGGGCGCGCTTTCCTGTAAGTTCAAGGGCAAAACGGTGGACGGTAAGCCATGCCCGCCATTCCCGATCAATATCCTTGATCTGCTCAGCTTCCTGATCCTTGTCTATGTGGCCCAGCGCTTTGCCGATGTGGTCGATAATATCGCCAACGACATCGCCAGCACCGCCGTCAACCTTGGGGTGGATGCACGCCAAGCGATGCAGGCGGAGAAAAATCAACCAGCAGGTGGGGGTGGCGCCGGTGGCGGCAATTCAGCGAATACAAGTGCCGGTGCCGTAACTCAGCTACCACCAGGACGGCGTTGATAGTATTCCCATCGCTTGACGCTGCGGCGGTTTGGTAGTTGAATGTTAGGTATTGCAACCCAAGCCGTGCCGGAGTGAACGATGAAACGCAGTGCTGTGATGATGCTTGCCACTTTGCTGCTGGTAGCGGGCTGCACCTCCGAGAAGATCGAGGTGCTGAAAAGCCCGTGCGTGGGGCTGGAAGGTAGCCCGTGCGGGCCCAAGCGCCCTGTCAACGGCGCGTTGAACCCTAGCGCCGCGCCCGTGGCCGAGCGCGTTTAGTTATCCCTATGGAATGAAGTGCTCCGGAGTACTTTGGAGTGAATCCTACACCTGTGTCATGCCAGCGAAGGCTGGCATCCAGTTCTTTTTTCGTATGCTTTGCGCTATGGATGCCAGCCTTCGCTGGCATGACAAAACCAGAGAACTCTAGAAGCTGCGCCCGCCGCCGCGTGTTGGCGGAGTGGGCGTGGGCGGCAGGAGTTTGTTCTCCTCCGGCGTGCCGATGGCGGACGACGTGATGGGCGTGGCGACCGATGGCAATGGGGCAGGGGTGGCTGGCGCCTTGGGCACCGGCTTCATGACATTGGCGGGATCGACGCGCCGACCGGGTAGGATGGGCGTGCCTGCCAATCCCTTCGTGTTAGTGGCGGATTGAATGCCCTTCAACATATCCGTATTCATTTTCGCTGCGACTTGCGCCGCGCGGCGTGCAGCATCGGTTTGGGTGGCGCGCTGGAGTGATTGCTGCTGTTCGCGGGCGAGCTGTTCGTCGCGCTCGCGCGCGGCTTGGGCGGTGGCGGCGACGGTGGCGCTGCGCAGCGCTTGTTGTTGCTGGGCTGGGGTGATTGGTGCCACCGGCGCACTGGTGCTGGTGGCAGCGATGGTTGCGGGGCGCGCTGGCTGGGTACGTGCCGTGGCTTGACGGCCGACACTGGCGCCGCGTGGTTGAGTGGCCTGCGCTTGCTGTTGTTGCGATTGTTGTTGCTGTTGCGCGCGCGCTTGCGACGCCAGTTGCCCATGCGTTCGCTGTGCTTGTGCCTGCGCCGCCATTTGTTCGGCAGCTAAGGCTTGGGCAGTGCGTTGCGCGTTGTTGGCGCTGCTGCTGACTTGATTGGCGCTGCCGGCAGTGGGTGCGTTGCTTAAGCTGTTGCCCATGGAGCTATCGACCGAGAAGCCGACCTTGGCGCCGTTGACGCTGACCTGCTGGGTGCGGTTGATGACGGTATCGATCCCTTGCTCGACCTTGGCAAGCAGGCTGCCAAAGCGCGTGTCCGATATTTTGGTGTAGCCTTCGGGCAGGCGCTTGATCTGCTCGCCGATGTTGCTGGCCATGACGCTGTTGCCGGCAGCCTTGGCCATGCGCAGTGCCTCGAGCTTGGCGAGGTAGCCGAGTTGACCGATCGCTTGCGTCGCTTCGATGATGGCGGGGTGCTGGAAGATGCTGGTATCGTTGTTGCCGCGCGCCCATGCGAGCAAGCGCTCATACACCATCGCGACGCCCTTGATGGCGGCCAGCGCATCCATGTCATCCGTCGGTTTCATTTTCAGCGCATCCATCACCGGCTTATTGCCAAGCCAGTCTTTAAGGCCGCGTAAAATTTTATGTGCGCAAGCAACTGCTTCATCCCGCACCGGCTTAGCGATATGGGCGACGCCTTGCATGTTTTGTACGGTGTAGATTAAATGATTTCCCAGCGTATCCAGATCGGTTGCAACATGGGTGAGGGCGCGCGCGTCCTTCAGGTTGGCAAGGCGCGCTTCGATCTCGGCGACCTTGGCGGCAGCCGCCGCGACCGCGACGGACACGGAGCTAGCCTTGAACTCGCCGACGATATCCTTGCCGACCAGATCGTTGAACGGGGTGGTGCTGGCAGCGGGCAATTTCCAATCCGGAATGGGCTGGCCGCCGAACATTGCGACGACCGCCGAAAACGGACGCATCGAGTTGGAGTGGCGCTGATGCTCAAGAATTTTCTCGTAGATATATTGTGCGCCTTCGCCGTTGGGTTTGCGGGCTTTCGAGATGTCGATGAAGGGCTGGGTGGGATTATGGTTGGGGATGATGCCGAGATAAAGCCAGTTGTTGTAAAGCCCATCGCCGACGAAGCCGGCGATCTCCGCTAGCGCGTTGCGCGCGGCGGCCGGTGTCATGCCCGAGGGGGTCTTGGCGTAGTAGCATTCCATCAGGAAGTTGCGGACGGCGGCGAGGTTGTCGCGCAGGCTTTCGTAGGATTCGTAATGGTCGTCCAGCGGGTCGAGCAGGTAGGGGCTTTGGAAATGATCGCCGAGGATACCGTCGAACGCGGGGTAGATGTTGGCCGAGAAATCGATGTTGGGCACGGGGTCGTGGATGATTTTCAGGAGCGGCTTCCAACCGCTGCGGCGCGGAATGACATAGCGGCCGACCGCGCTGACTTCATGCATCGAGTAATCGGCGGTGGTGCTGGTGGTGCTGTCGTCGATCGAGGCTTGCTCGCGCAGGCGGGTAAGCTCGCTTAAGGCCTGTGCGTGGGCGGCCGTGAGCGCGGCTTCCTCATCCCCGAAGCTGGTGCTTGGGGTGGCGGTGAAATCCTGCGGTGTGATGTCGCTTACCATCCGGCGTTGGCATCCTTCGCGTTAGCTTTGCGCGACGTCGCCGCCGCCTTCTTGGTTTTCCTGCTGCGCCGCGCCAAGCGCATAGACGCACAGATCCTCGAACGAGACGTTGTTCTCCTGCGAGATCTTGAAGAGCTTTTCAAAGCTGTCCATCACGTCTTGCGGAATGTTGCCGCCGCGCTCGCTCGATAGCCACCAGCCTTGGAATTGCAGCGGGTGCTTTTTGGGGTTCGGCTCGCCGATATAGACGTGGAACGGGTGTTTGACGCCGTTGAAATCGCACGGGACGGTGAATCGCTTCATACATATCCTATCCGTTTGGTGAGGGCGTTGACCCTGACCAAACTCGCCTAGAGTTAAGTCACTGCTTCAACGTATACTATACGCCCGATGTATGACAGTTTGATGACAATGGGGCGAGCAATCGGGGCTATTTTTGCACATACCGTGGTGCGCGTGCATTGAAAATCAGCGGGTTAGCAGTTGCTGTCCCACGCTTTGCGCTTGGCATTACTGAAATTCTCGGCATAGGCCTTGGGCGGCACGACGGCTTTTTTCGGCTCGCTCACGCTGTATTCGATCTTTTTGGCGGTGGCGAACGCGACGGCTTCTTCCTTGGTGGGGAAGGTTAGTTTCACCTGCGAAATCGTGTCGGGCATGGTGTTCCAGCCCATCAAGGCGTCCGGTGTACCGGCGGCGGGTTTTTCGTATTCCAAGATCCACTGGCGCGTTTTCGCGCGGCCGGATTGCATGGCCGTTTTAGCAGGCTGATAGATTTTTGCGCGTGGATTATCCATACCGCGAATGTAGCGGCTCGGCGTGGGGAGTCAAGCGTATGCCAGTAATAATTGTCATGCCAGTGAAAGCTGGTATCCCGTGTAACGCGTCTGCGTCACGAGATTCACTTAAAGAAGGATGGATGCCAGCCTTCGCTGGCATGACAAAAAACTAAGAGGCTTTTTTGGCGGCCGGTTTTTTTGCTGCTGGTGCCGCTGGTTTTTTCGCCGCCGCCGCTTTTTTGGCGGGTGCTTTTTTCTTCGCCCCGCCTTTGGCGCCCGCTGCCGGAAGCAGTGGCAGCACTTGCTCCATGGTCACACTGGCCGGTTCCATCTCCTTCGGCAGGGTGATGTTCTTGCCGGCGTATTTGATGTACGGCCCGTAGCGACCCTTGAGGATGACGACCTTCTCGCCCGATTCGGGGTGGGCGCCGAGATCCTTCAGCGGCTCAGGCGCGCCGCCGCGGCCGCCACCGTTCTTCTTTTTCTCGGCCGCTTCGGCGATCACCGTCACCGCGCGGTTCATGCCGATGGTGAGGATGTCGTCCTCCGGCCCGAGATTGGCGTATTTGCCGTCATGCAGCAGGTAGGGGCCAAAGCGCCCGATATTGGCAAGGATGGGCAGATTCGTTTCCGGATGTAGGCCCACTTCGCGCGGCAGTGACAGCAGCGAGAGCGCTTTTTCGAGATCGACCGCACTGTGATGCAGGCCCTTGGGCAAGCTGCTGCGCTTGGGTTTTTTCTCCTCGCCGAGTTGCACATAAACGCCGTACGGGCCTTTGCGGATGGTGACGTTCTGGCCGCTGATGGGATCGATCCCAAGCGTGCGCGGGAATTCTTCGCCTTCGTTTCCGCCTTGCGCATTCTCGGCGGCGGAGCCGGTGAGCTGGCGCGTGAAATTACATTCGGGATAGTTCGAGCAGCCAAGGAACGAGCCGAACTTGCCGGTCTTCAGGTGAAGCTCACCGGTTTTGCAGGTTGGGCAGACCTTGGCGGCAGCGGCGCTATCGCCGACACCGAAGATGTAGGATTCGAGCAGTTGCTCGACATGCACCAGCACTTCGCTGATGGTTAGTTTCTTGCTGTCTTCGACCTTGGCGTGGAAATCCTTCCAGAACAGGCGGAGCTCTTCTTTCCAGTCGCGTTCACCATCGGCGATCTTGTCGAGGTTCTCTTCCAAGTTGGCGGTGAAGTTGTATTCGACGTAGCGATCGAAATACGACATGAGGAACGCGGTGACGATGCGCCCCAGCGGTTCGGCGGTGAAGCGGCGCTTATCGAGTTTCACGTAGTTGCGATCCGTCAGCACCGAGATGATGCTGGCATAAGTGGATGGGCGGCCGATGCCCAGTTCCTCGAGGCGCTTGACCAGCGAAGCCTCGGAAAAGCGCGGTGGCGGCTGGGTGAAATGCTGTGCGGCCTCGACCTTGGCGGTGCGTAGCGGTTCGCCCACTTCCATCGCCGGCAGGCGCTGGTTGTCATCCTCGGCGGCTTCGTCGCCGGCGTCGGGCTTTTTCTCGTCCTCCTCCAGCACCTCGGTATACAGGCACAAGAAGCCGTCGAACTTCAGTACCGAACCGGTGGCGCGCAGGGCGTGGCGTTTGGTGGCGTCATGCATATCGACGCCGACTTGGTCGTAGAGCGCGACTTCCATTTGGCTCGCCATCATGCGCTTCCAGATGAGGTCGTAGAGCTTCCACAATTCGGCATCGAGCTGAATGGAATCGGGGCGCTTGGTGAGATCGGTCGGGCGGATGGCTTCGTGCGCTTCCTGCGCGTTTTTCACTTTGGTCTTGTACATGCGCGGCGATTCGGGAACGTATTTCGCGCCGTATTCTTTTTCGATCTGCGCGCGCGCTTCCATGATGGCATCGATGCTGACGCTGATGCCATCCGTACGCATGTAGGTGATGAGGCCTTCCTCATAAAGTTTCTGGGCGACTTGCATGGTGCGCTTGGCGCCAAAGCCCAGCTTGCGGCTGGCTTCCATTTGCAGTGTGGATGTTGAAAACGGCGCATACGGCGCGCGGCGCACGGTGCGCGGGGTGATGGTGGTGACGCGGAAGTCGGTGGATTTAAGCACCTTCTCGACATCGCGCGCGGCGGTCTCGTTGACGAGGGCGAACTTATCGAGTTTCACGCCGTTATATTCGGTGAGGCGGGCATTGAAGCTGGCGCCGGTGCCAGTCTGCATCGTCAGCCCCAGATCCCAGTATTCGCGGGCGATGAAGATTTCGATATCGGCCTCGCGTTCACAAATGAGGCGCAGAGCGACCGATTGTACGCGGCCAGCGGAACGCGAGCCCGGCAGCTTGCGCCACAACACCGGCGAGAGGTTGAAGCCGACGAGGTAATCGAGTGCGCGGCGGGCTTGCTGCGCGTTGACGAGGTTCATGTCGATATCGCGCGGATTTTCGATGGCGTGCGTGATGGCTTTTTTGGTGATTTCATGAAACGCGATGCGCTTAACGCCAATATCTTTCGGCAGCTTTTTGCTTTCCTTCAACGCTTCCAATACATGCCACGAGATGGCCTCGCCCTCGCGGTCGGGGTCGGTCGCCAGATACAGCATATCCGCGCCTTTGAGCGCACTCGCGATGGCCGACATTTGTTTTTTGGAGTCGATATCGACTTCGTAATGCATGGCGAAATCGGCGTCCGGTTCCACCGAGCCGTCCTTGCTTGGCAGGTCGCGCACATGGCCGTAAGAGGCGAGCACGGTGTAATCGCCGCCGAGATATTTGTTGATGGTTTTTGCTTTCGATGGTGATTCGACCACCACTACAGATTTTGACACGCGGATACTCCAATCACAAAAATTGTCATGCCAGCGGAAGCTGGCATCCAGCTAGTATTGTTTGCGCTCTGCGCGATGGATACCAGCCTGCGCTGGTATGACAAGCAGTAGTTAAGCAACTTCCACTCCCATTCTCAAGGCCACTTTCGAACCGGCGTGGCGTTCTAGCCTACCGGCGAGCTCAAGTTCAAGTAAAACCGCCATCAGCAGATGCGGCGTCAGCCCGCTGGTGGCTAAAATATCATCGAGCATGGTGGGGCTTGCCCCCAGCGACGCGAGCACCACAGCGCGTGCGCGCTCGAGGGTTGGTTCGTCGGTCAGGATGTCTTCCGGCTCGCTGAATTGTTGCACCGATGGTTCGGCGAGGGGCAGATCACCCGTTGGCGCGAGGTTGTTCAGGATGTCGGCCACGGTCTCGACCATGATAGCGCCGTCCTTGATGAGGCGGTTGGTACCGTGGCAGCGCGTATCCATCGGCGAGCCGGGAACAGCGAAGACATCGCGGCCATAATCGTTGGCGTATTCGGCGGTGATGAGCGAGCCGGATTTGAGCGACGCCTCGACCACCATGACGGCGCGCGACATGCCGGCGATGATGCGGTTGCGGCTGGGGAAGGAGCGTGCGTGCGGCTCGGCGCCGAACGGCAACTCCGAGATGATGAGGCCTTGGGTCGCGATCTCCTCGAACAGGGCGGCGTTCTCCGGCGGGTAGACGTTGTTGATGCCGCCGCCGATGACGGCGATGGTGCCAGTGGCGAGCGCACCGCGATGCGCCGCCGTATCGATGCCACGCGCAAGACCGGAGACGATGATCTGGTTCGCTTCGCCAAGGGCGCTGGCGATCTTTTTGGCGAAGATGCAGCCGTTGGTGGAGGCGTTGCGCGCTCCGACCATGCCGATGAGATTGCCGCCGCCGCACAGATGGACGTTGCCACGCACGGTGAGTACCGGCGGTGCATCCGCGATGGTTTGCAGCAGGCGCGGGTAGCGGTGCTCGCCATACAAAAGAAGCTCGGCGCCGTGGGCGGTGAGGGCTTCGTACTCGCGCTCGGCCTCGGCCTTGGGGGTGATACGGATGGGCTTGGCGCGCCCGCCACGCTTGCTGAGCTCGGGCGCCATGTCGAGTGCCTTGGCGACGGAGCCGCAGAACTTGACGAGGCGAAAGAACGTCATCGGCCCGACTTGTTCGCTGCGCGCAAGGCGCAGTGCATCGACAGGGTTTGTGCCGCGCAGGTGCGGATTGGCAATGAAGGCGTTGCTCATGATTTCTTTCCACCCAAGTGGATTTTCGGCTCGAAGCCCTGACGCAGGCGTTTAATATTGTCGCGGTGCTTCCAGATGGCGATTGCACTGCCGATGGCGATGATGAAGGCACTGGTGGCATCGACCCGCAGCCATGTGATGAAGGGCGCCAAGGCAAGCGCCGCGATCGAGGCAAGCGAGACATAGCGCGTGGTGAACGCGGTGATGAGCCAGAGCATCAGCGCGGCCATGCCCACCGGCCAACTGAAGGCCAGCGTGCCACCGAGCATGGTGGCCATGCCCTTGCCGCCCTTGAAGTTCAGCCATGGTGAGTACATATGGCCGACCGTAGCCAGCAGCAGAGCGAGAGCTTGCGCGACCACCGTGGCGTCGAACAGATGGATACTGAGCAGCACGGCGGCGGCGCCTTTGCCGGCATCGAGCAGCAAGGTAGCAAGCGCGACTTTTTTATTGCCGGTGCGCAGCATGTTGGTGGCGCCGATATTGCCCGAACCGATATAGCGCGGATCCGGCAGGCGGAAGATCTTGGCCAGCACCACGCCGAACGGAACGCTGCCGAGCGCATAGCCCAGAATCATGATTTGCAGTATGGTCATCCATGCAGCCATGTGGTGGTTCCCTCACGTACGTACGTGCACGAGCGTAGAGGGGGCCTGAACCCGAGCGCAAGTTTTTTTAATTGAGGCGCTGTTCCTGCCCCAGCGCGTCGAGCACGCCTTGCAGGATGTAGCTGGCGGCGAGCTTATCGACCAGCTCGGCGCGGCGTGCGCGGTTGATGTCCATCTCGTCGATCATCATGCGGGTGACGGCGGCGGTGGAGAGCCGCTCGTCCCATAGCAGCAGCGGTAGGGGGAATTGCTCCTGCAGGTTGCGGGCGAAGGCGCGGGTGGCTTGCGCCCGTGGGCCGGAGGAGCCGTCCATGTTCAAGGGATAGCCGACGACGAAGCCGCAGATGGGCTGGTGCTCCATCATCGCGGCCAGTGCTGCTACGTCCTCGCGCCAGCTACGGCGATAGATGGTGAGGTTGGGGCTGGCCACCATGCGCGAGGCGTCGCTCACTGCCACGCCGATGGTCTCGCTGCCGACATCGAGGCCGACCAAGCGGCCGGTCGCCGGCAGCAGCGATTTGAATTCGGCAAGGGAATAGACGGCGCGGGGTTGTTCGGTCATGGCAATGGTTTGCCATGGGTCGGCGGGCACCGCAACGACGAATCTATTGATTTTTTACGCAATGGCGCTACAACCCCAGCCTCACCGCATGGATGGAACATGGCACTGACCGACAAGGAAGTTCAGCATATCGCGACATTGGCGCGCATTCGCTTAAGCGATGCCGAGCTGCCGCATTATGCCAACGAGATCAACGGCATCTTGAAATGGATCGCCCAGCTTGAGGAAGTGAACACCGACGGCGTTGCACCGCTTGCCAGCGTCTCCGAGCAGTTGCTGCCATGGCGCGCCGATGTGGTGAACGACGGCGGCATCCAAGAACAGATCCTGAAGAATGCGCCGAGCGCCCAATATGGCTGCTTTGCTGTGCCGAAGGTGATCGAGTGATGAAACATATGAGTGCTTTTTTCTTTGTCATTCCTGCGAAAGCAGGAATCCGCTTCAAGGAGATCCCTGCGTGCGCAGGGATGACAAACGGGGTTTTTGCATGACCAGCCCCACCCACATGACGTTGGCTGAGGCGCGCGACGCGCTGAAGGCAAAAAAGATATCGAGCGTGGAGCTAACAAAAGCCCACCTTGCAGCGATCGAGAAGCATAACCCTGCGCTCAATGCCTATGTGCACCACACGCCGGACATAGCGCTGGCGCAGGCCGCGGCGGCGGATGCCCGCATCGCGGCAGGAGGGAAGTTGGGAGCGCTCGAGGGGATACCCATCGGCGTGAAGGACCTGTTCTGCACCAAGGGTGTTAACAGCCAAGCGGCATCGAAGATCCTGACCGGTTTCAAGCCCGAATATGAATCGACCGTGACCGCGAACCTGTTTCGTGAAGGCGCGGTGATGCTTGGCAAGACCAACATGGACGAATTCGCCATGGGCAGCGCGAACATCACCAGCACCTACGGCAACTGCATCAACCCATGGAAGCGCAGCGATGCGCCGCAAAAACAACTGGTGCCCGGCGGTTCATCCGGCGGTTCGTCGGCCGCGGTCGCCGCGCGCCTTGGCTTCATGGCGACGGGGACGGATACCGGCGGCAGCATTCGCCAACCGGCGGCGTTCACCGGCATTGTCGGCATCAAGCCGACCTATGGCCGCTGCTCGCGCTGGGGCATCGTGGCATTCGCCTCATCGCTCGACCAAGCGGGGCCGATGACGCGCACGGTGCGCGACGCGGCAATCAGCTTGAATGCGATGGCTGGGCACGACCCGAAGGATTCTACGAGCGCGATCCAAGCCGTGCCGGATTTCGAGGCGGTGCTTGGCCAAGGCGTCAAGGGCTTGCGTGTTGGCATTCCGAAGGAATACCGCATCGACGGCATGGATAAAGAGATCTCGGATGCGTGGGACAAGGGCATCGCCATATTGAAGGCCGCCGGCGCTGAAATAGTGGATGTGAGCCTTCCGCACAGCAAATATGCGCTGCCGACCTACTACATCATCGCGCCTGCCGAGGCATCCTCCAACCTCGCGCGTTACGACGGTGTACGCTTCGGCCTGCGCGTGGTGGACGAGGGCGATTCGCTCAACGATATGTACGAAAAGACTCGCGCGGCCGGTTTCGGTGCCGAGGTGAAACGCCGCATTCTCATCGGCACCTATGTGCTCAGCGCCGGTTACTACGATGCGTATTACAAAAAGGCGCAGCGCGTGCGCGCGCTCATCGCGCAGGATTTCAAAAACGCGTTCACGCAGTGCGATGTGCTGCTGACGCCGACCGCGCCGAGCGACGCCTTCGCCATCGGTGAGAACCAGAACGACCCGCTGGCCATGTATATGAACGACGTGTTCACCATTCCCGCATCGCTCGCCGGATTGCCCGGCCTTGCGCTGCCGATTGGCTTGAGCAAAGCAGGCTTGCCGCTGGGGCTGCAACTCATCGGCCGCGCGTTCGACGAGGAAACGGTGTTCAAGGCCGCCCATGTCATCGAGCGCGAAGTGGCCACCAACTTTATTCCGGCGGGGTACTGATATGAGCGCCCCTTACATCATCAAAGGTAAAACGGGTGACTGGGAGCTGGTCATTGGCCTTGAAGTGCATTGCCAGATTGATTCCAACTCGAAGCTGTTCTCGGGCTCGCCGGTGCAATTCGGCTCCGAGACCAACCAGAACGTGAGCTTTGTGGATGCGGGGATGCCCGGTATGCTGCCTGTCATCAACGCCAAATGCATCGAGCAGGCGGTGCGCACGGGGCTTGGCATCAACGCGCATATTCATTTGAATTCGGTGTTCGACCGCAAGAATTATTTCTACGCCGATCTGCCGCAAGGCTATCAGATCAGCCAATATCTCGACCCCATCGTCGGCAAGGGCTCCATCACCATCGACCTTGCGGGCGGGGTGACGCGCGAGATCGGCGTGACGCGCCTGCACCTCGAGCAGGACGCCGGAAAATCGCTGCACGAGCACAGCCCGAAATATTCGTTCATCGACCTCAACCGCAGCGGCGTGGCGCTGATGGAGATCGTCAGCGAGCCGGACATGCGCACGCCGGAAGAAGCGGGCGCCTACCTCAAGAAACTCCGCACCATCGTGCAATATCTCGGCACCTGCGACGGCGATATGGACAAGGGCAACATGCGCTGCGACGCCAACGTCTCGGTGCGCCGCGTTGGGGTGAGCGAATTCGGCACGCGCTGCGAGATCAAGAACGTCAACTCCGTGAAGTTCGTGATGAAGGCCATTGAATTTGAAGCGCAGCGCCAAGTGGATATTCTCGAGGCCGGCGGCATCATCGTGCAAGAGACGCGCCTGTTCGACTCCACCACCGGCGAGACCCGCACCATGCGCAGCAAAGAGAACGCGCATGATTACCGCTATTTCCCCGACCCCGACCTGCTGCCGCTGGTGCTGACGCAGAAATTCGTCGACGATATCCGCGCGACGATGCCGGAACTGCCGGACGAAAAGAAGGCGCGCTACATCAAGGAATATGGGCTTTCCGCTTACGATGCGGGCGTGCTTGTCGCCGAGAAAGCGACGACGGAATATTTCGAGAAACTCAGCGCCAAGCATGATGCGAAATTGGTCAGCAACTGGATGACGGTGGAGTTGTTCGCACGCTTGAACAAACTGGGCGTGGATATTGAAAATTCACCGATTAGTGCCGAGCAGTTGGGTGGCCTCATCGCCCTCATCGAGGACAACACCATCAGCGGCAAGATCGCGAAAACGGTGTTCGAAAAAATGTTCGAGACCGGTAAAGCGGCGAAGCTGATCGTCGAGGAAGAAGGCCTCGTGCAGGTGACGGATACGGGCGCGATCGAGAAGGCCATCGACGAAGTGATCGCCGCCAACCCCGACAAGCTCGCCGAGTATAAATCCGGTAAAGACAAGCTGTTCGGCTTCTTTGTTGGACAAGTGATGAAAGCAACGGGCGGCAAAGCGAACCCCGCCATGCTCAACGATCTGTTGAAGAACAAACTATCCTAATCGACTCGGGAGAGATGCTATGAAAATACGGCTTCTGTTGAAAATCATCGGCGGCATATTGGCGCTTGTCATCATCGCGGCGCTGGTGGTGCCGATGTTCATCTCGGCGGATTTCATCAAGGCGCAACTGACCGAGCAGGTGAAGAAATCGACCGGCCGCGATTTGGCCATCAAGGGCAAGGCATCGCTGTCGCTGTTTCCTAACATCGCGGTGACGGTGGAGGACGTGACGCTGGGTAACCCCGCCGGATTCACCACGCCCTATTTCGTGCATATCGATAGGCTGCAAACCGGTGCGGCGCTGATGCCGCTGCTTTCCAAAGAGCTGCGCATCACAGGCCTGACGCTGGGTGGCGCGAAACTGAACCTTGAGGAAACGAAGAGCGGCGCGAAGAACTGGGATTTCGCCGGTGCCAAGGCGCAAGCAGCACCTGCTGAGCCTGCGCCCGCGGGCAAAGAAAAACCATCGCCCTTGAAGCAACTGGCGATCGGCACCGTGCATATCAAGGATGCCGCGCTGAACTATAGTAAGGCGGGCGCAGCGCCGGTGATTGTCGATGCCGTGCAACTGAGCATCAAGGGGGCGGACGGGGCGTCGCCACTCAAGGTCGATGGCAGCGCGCGCTACCAAGGCGAGGTGGTACAGCTGCAGCTCGATGTAAAAAATGCAAAAGAGTTCCTCTCCGGTAAATTTGCCGAATTCGCGGTATCGCTCGGCCTGCCGGCAACGAAACTGGCCTTCAGCGGCAAGGTAGTGCCGGCGGCATTACCGGACTTCATGGGCAAGGGAACGCTGACGTTCGCAAGCGACGATCTGCCGAAATTGGTGGGCTGGGCTACGGGCAAGAAACCGTCCGGCAGCATGCCGAAGAAGGTGGACATTTCGGTCGCAGTGACGGCGGTCGAGCCGAAGAACCTTATGTTGAAAGACCTCAAGGCAACCGTCGATGGCACGCAAGTGAAGGGCGCGTTGGAGGCGAACCTTGCCGGCGCAGCGCCAGCATTGAAGGGCACGCTTGATATCGATAAGCTCGACCTTGACGCATGGACGGGCGACACCGCTGCGGGCGCGCCAGCAGCACCGGCGGCGAACGCGACGAAACCGGCTGCCACTGCCGCCAGCAGCAGCGGTTGGTCGGACGCGCCGATCGATGCCAGCGGCCTGCGTGCCGTGAATGCGGATATGAAGCTGACCATCGGTATGTTCAAGACCGGCAAGATCATCGCCGAGAAGATTGTCGCGGATGCAGTGCTGAACGATGGCGTGTTGAAGCTGAACCTCACGGGTATGAACTTTTATGGCGGCACGGCCAAGGGGTCGGTGACGCTTGATGGCAGCGCCGCCGGTATCGGCCTTACGACGACGATGGAGATGGCCGGCATCATGATCGAGCCGTTGATGGTGGACATCACGGGCGCCTCGCGCTTGGTGGGCAACACATCGCTCAACCTTGCGGTGGCGGGGCGTGGCGCAAGCCAGCGCGCACTGGTCGGCTCGCTCAACGGCCATGCAGCGATGCGCGTGAACGACGGCGCGGTGAAAGGTGTCAATATCGCGAGCTTCCTACGCGACGCGAAGCAGGGCTTCCTGCTGCCGGAACGCACGATGGAAAAGACCGACTTCACCGAGCTGACCGCGACCTACAAAATTACCCAAGGCGTGGTGAGCAACGACGACCTCGCGATGAAATCGCCGGTCCTGCGTTTGGCGGGTAAAGGCACTGTGAGCCTGCCGGCGCGCAGCATCAACTATCGCCTTGTGCCGACCATTGTGGGCACGCTTAAAGGCCAAGGCGGCAAGGACGGCATCGGCGGGCTTGAGATACCGCTGCTGGTGACGGGCCCTTGGAGCGCTATCTCGGTGACACCGGACGTGGCAGGGCTGGTCGAGGGTGCAATCAAGAATCCCGAGGCCTTGAAGCAGAACATCAAGGATATCAAGTCCACCATCGGTGATTTCAATAGCCCGAAAGATATCGGCAAGGCGTTGTTCGGTGGCGGCAAGAAAGAGGCGGCACCCGTAGCAGCGCCGACGGCGCAACCTGCGACCGCACCGGCACCGGCGACCGAACCAGCGGCTGCGCCCGCACCGCAAACGAAAGAACAGAAGCTACAAGAGGATATCGGCGGCCTGATCAAGGCGCTGGGTAAGTAACGCAAGCCCCCGTGCGCATTACGGCGCTTGGCTGGCGGGCGTGCTAGGTTGTGGCTTGACGCTACTGCGTTTGTGGGTGGCTGCAGCAGGTGACGCAGGCGGCGTTGCCGCCACCGGCGCTGAAAGGTTCGCCGCAGCCGGCGCCACGACGCCAAGGCGCGTCAGCAATTCCTGCGCGGCGGTATTCTTATCATTGAGCTTTGCCACGATCTCGGCGTCGCTGCGGGCGAGGGATTTATCGCCGAGCTTCTCGAAGGCGAGGGCGCGTTCCATCAGGATATCCTCGTTGATGGGCGCGAGGCTGACGCCGTGGTCGAGGTCCTTGATGGCATCGTCGAGCTTGCCGTAGCTGACATTGAGCCGCGCGCGATCGAGCAATAGCTCGGCAGTGAGCTTGGCGGTTACGGCGTTGTTGTTGCGTACGGTGCCCAGCTCGCTGATCTGGCCGGAGAGCACGGCCAGTGCCTTATCGGCCTGATTGGCGTTCATCCATGCCCGCGATGCCTGACGCGCGATGTAGCTGCGCAGTGAGAAATTATCGGCACCGATGCCGTCGCGCACGCTGGAAAGCGCGTCACCCGCCTCGGCGAAGCGGCGCAGGCCGAACAGCGCCATGGCGCGGCAATGCTGGGCGGCGATGCTGGTATCGATCTTCAGCCACGCTTCCGCCTTCACCAACGCTTCGGCAGGGTTGTTGGAGGCAAGGGCGGTGCATTCCTGATAGGCCGGCGAGGGGGGAATGCTGGTCTGCGCCATGGCGGGGATGGAAAGGAATGCACAGCCGGTAAGGAGTAAGAAGCGTTTCATGGGGCTCTCGCGGTCGGGTTTTGCTGCAACATGCTTTTATAAGATATTGTAATTCATTGTTTATTTAAAAAACGATGCGGTTGGCAGATAACTTGCATTACATTGGTAGAAAATACTGCCTGAAATTGCAAGCGGCACCGGATGCCGCGCGCCAACGGGCCGAACGAATATGAATGGAGCATGCGCTATGAACCGACCGACTTTACCGATCACGCTATCGCTGCTGCTGATGACGCTGGTGATGACGAGCGCGTGCGACAAGCTGGCGGATACCTCGCGTACGGCGCAATCGGTGTCGAAGAATGCGTTCATGGATACCAAAGCCTCGTGGCGGGATTTCTTCACCTACCACCCCGAGCTGCCCGACGCCATGCCGCAAACGCGCTACTGCTATCAGATGCAAAGCGACGTGGTATGCTATGACGAGCAGCAACGCCAGCTGACCTCGAAACTGGTCGGTTATCAGGACGGCGAGAATATCTCGTGGGTGCAACCCGGCGGCGGTTCGCTTGGTGGTAGCGGCGGCGAGCCGGTCTCGCTGCGGCCGATGCCCAAGCGCCAAACGGCCGATACAAACATGAACGAGACCTACAGCGTGAATACCACGGCCTACCCCGCGACGACGAGCAGCTTCGCCACCAGCACGATCTCCCCGACCTCGGGACAGATCGACGTGTCGCCGCTGCCGCCAATCAAGGGTACCGTTCTTAAAAGCGGAAAATAAGAATCAGTGCTGTGTGGTTGTCGCCAGCTCGACGCTGGTGATGCGCGTTTCCGGGCGCTCGTAGCGTAGGCTATCGAAATGCTGACAGCTGCTGCAATGTGCCGCCCACAGCGCATGTTGCGCCCCGCAATGATCGCAGACCCATGTCGCGTCGCTTGGCGCCTCGAGCGCGCGGGCGAGCCAGCCGTTGGCCGCGTCCACCCCGCGGAGTTTCTTCTCGATATCCGCCATCAGGCTGCAGGCGGCCTTGCTTTCGGCGATTGTGAGCGATTGCTCGACCGATTGCTTGGCGCGTTCCAGCTCGCCCAAGGCAAAGGCATGCTGGGCAGCAAGCAGATGATGGATGGCATGGCCCGCATCATGGGTGAAGGCGCGCAGCAAGCGCAGTTGCGTGCGCGGTTTTTCGTCACGGATGCTGGCAAGGATGGGAGCGATGAGCAGCAAGCTGGGCGATGTTTCCCAGATGCCGCGCAACCATTTGCGGGCGCGGCGGGTGTGGCCTTGCGCTTGCAGCAGGGCGGAAAAATCGATGATGGCGGGCAGGAAGTCCGGCGCGTAACCGACCGCGTGGCGCAAGGATTGTTCTTTCTTGGTGGCATCCACCGCTTTGCCGGCGGCGAGGTAATGGGCGATGGCGGCATAACGGTGACGCTCGGCCTTGGTGAGGGGCGACTGCCACTGCCAGCCTTCGGTGAGCGACAGCATGGTGGCGCTGTTGCCGTCGCGCGCGTAGAGGTCGAGCAGGGTGAGCAGCAGCCAACGATCCTTGGTGGCGCTGGTGCGTGCTTCCTCGGCGAGCTTGGTGGCCTCGAGCCATTCGCGGGCGTTGACATGCTGTTCGATCAGGCGGCGGGTGGCGAGCGCGGCGGTCATTTCGTGCTGCATGAGGGCGCGGAACTGGGCGCGTGCATCCTCGTGCTTGCCCTGCCGCTGGAGGAGTTGCGCGGTGAGAAGTTGTGGCAGCGGGTCGTTGGGTAATGCGGCGCTGGCTTTCTTGAGGGCGGCGCCGGCGGCGTCCTCGTCGCCCATGGCAAGGGCGGTGACACCAAGGGTGAGCTGCTTGAGCCCGACCGATAACGTGTGATGCTGACGGCGCATGCGGCGACGTTTCGGCCATGTCGCCAATTGCCAGACGCTGATGGCGAACAGCGTGATGAGGAAGACCAGCAACAGCAGCAGCACGACGACCACGAGCGTGTGCAAGGTGATGTCGTAGCCGAGCCAATGGATGACGACCTCGCCCGGATTGGCCATGAGCCATTGCACGCCAAGGCCGATGCCGACGAGTATGAGTACGATGAAGAGGAACTGTGCCATGATCAGTTCGCCGTATCGGAGGTGAGGCTGCTTAGCGCGTCGAGCGCGGCGCGGCGCTGCTGAGCAAGGGTGAGCCATGCGGCAAAGGGTGCACGCTCGGATTCGCTCAAGGTTTCGATCGCGCGCTCGGCGCCGTTGATATCGTTCTGCTGCGCCAGCGTACGAAGCGTTTCGTAACTATCGGGTGCGGTGGTTTTCTTGATGCTGACGAGCCCTTTGAGGTGTGTGTTGATCTTGCCGGTCATGCTCATGTCGTCGACCGGTGCGGGGGTCGGTTTCTCGTCGAGGATGGCGATCAGCTTACGCGACAATGCATCCTCGCTGACGATGCCGTTGGCGGCGACCTGCGTCAGCGGGGCGACTTGCTTTTCCGTCGTGGGGTGGAGCTTCAGCCAGTCCTGTAGTTCGCGCGGGAAGGGATCCCCGCTGAGCGCCGCAAGCTTGAGGATGCTGACCTGTGCGCTTGGCAAGGGTTTCTCGGCAGCGGCGGGGACGACAACGGGTGCCGGCGCGGGTTCAGGCGGTTTCTCTTGCGCTTTCTTTTCCAGAGCGTCGACACGGGCGGTGAGCACGGCGAGCTTGCCGTTGGTCTCGGTGAGGGTGGTCTGGATGGATTCCAGCGCTGCCGCATCCGGTTTGGCTTGGGTGCTGAGCGCTTCGAGATCGCTTTGCAAACGATCCACCCGCGCTTCGAGCTTCTCGCGCGCGGCGGTCTGTTCGCGGGTGGTCTCGCGCGTTTGGGCGAGCAAGCGGTCGCGCATGGCGAAGACACTGCCGATGGTAACCAATATCACCAGCACGCTGCAGGTGGCGGCGACGATCCAGCGTGAACTGTTTGCATCGGGGGACATGTGAGATTCGCTCATGAGATGCTCATACTAGGTTTTACGAAGCTGCGAAACTATCAAATCGACCATGGCCGAACGAGTGGGTCGGTGGCAGGCATGGATACTTGCCCATGGCAGGGTGCCGGCGGCCTCGGCCACCGGAAGGCTGAGGCAATAGGCATGGATGTCGCGCGCTTTTTCGGCAAGGCCGTGCTGTTGCAACAAGGCCGCGACAAGGCTGGCCGTGTGCGGCGAGAAGAGCGTGACGGCGGCGAGCTGGCCGTTGGTGAGGGCGCTGCGCAAGTCGGCGGTGAGTTTGCTTTCGGCGCGGGCATGGTAGGCGATGTGGCTGTGTACGCGCAGATCGGCCGCGGCAAGCAAGGCGGCAACATCGACGCGGGTTTCGTCGCTGGCGAGGTAAAGCAGGTCGCTTTGCGCGGCGATATCCTGCGCGATGCGCGGCAGCAGCGCCAGCACGTCGGCATCGCCGTGCACGGTGTGATTGAAATGATAGGCCGTGGCCGCTGTCGCAGTGGCGGCGCCGACGCAATAGACGGGCAAGGTGCGCCACGCGGTGGGCAAGGTGGCCAGCGCATGGGCGGCGTGGCGGCTGGTGAGCAAGATGGCGGCGGGTGTGATGGCAGGGTCGACCTTCACGGTCTCACGCTCGATGCGCATGACGGGCGCGATGAGGCTGCGGATATGGTGCGCCGCCAGTTCTGTCGCCAGCGATTCGCTGTCGGCCAGCGGGCGGGTGAGCCAAACGGTGGGGCGGTTAGGCATGCTGCAACAACGCGTCGCCAGCCAGCGCGCGCAGCTCCCTACCGAGGGTGATGCCGAGGGATTGCGCGTCGCCGACTGCGCCAGATAGGGCACGCTGGTGACGCACGCTGCCATCGAGTGACAGCACTTCGCCGCGCAATTCAATGCGGTCGCCGTGTAGTTGCGCCAGCCCCGCGATGGGGGTGCGGCAGGAGCCGTCGAGCTCGCGCAGGAAGGCGCGCTCGGCGGCGAGGCAATGCATGGTGGGGGCGTGGTTGATGGGAGCAAGCAGCGCGACGATATCCGCCCGCGCGGCGCGGCACTCGATGCCGATCGCACCTTGCGCGACGGCGGGCAGCATAGCATCGGGCGCAATCAACTCGCGGATATGATCGGTGAGGCCAAGCCGCACCAGCCCCGCAGCAGCGAGGAACGTGGCCTCGGCGACGCCTTCCTCGAGCTTGCGCAGACGCGTTTCGACATTGCCGCGCAACGGCACGATGGTGAGATCGGGGCGTTGGTGCAGCAGCTGCGCCGAACGCCGCGCCGAGGAACTGCCGACGGTGGCGCCGTGCGGCACGGCGGCGATGGAAGCATGGCGCGGGCTGACCCACGCATCGCGCACATCCGCCCGCGGCAGCATGGCGGCGATGGTGAGGCCATCGGGCAGGATGCTCGGCATATCCTTCATCGAATGGACAGCGATATCGACCATGTCGGCCAGCAGGGCGTCCTCCAACTCCTTGGTGAACAGACCCTTGTAGCCCCAATCGCTGATCTGCTTGTGCAGCTCGCGGTCGCCAGCGGTGGTCATGGCGCAGATCTCGATCGCAAGGTCGGGGTGGGCGGTGAGCAGGGCGGCGCGCACCATTTCTGCTTGCGTACGGGCGAGTTTGCTGGCACGGGTGCCGATGCGTAAGGAGCGTGACATGGCTTTGGATTAGCCGATTGTTGCGGCAGAGGCGAGTGTAAAGGTAACGATGCGAATTGTTCTTGGGATCGAATCGAGTTGCGACGAGACCGCGGTCGCATTGGTGCGCGAGGATCGCACCGTGCTGGCACAGGCATTAGCCACGCAACAGAGCGAACACGCGCCTTACGGCGGCGTGGTGCCCGAGATCGCGGCGCGGGCGCACTTGGCGCATATCGACCGGCTCTATGTGCAGGCGCTGCAAGAAGCGAACCTCACCATCGCGCAGGTGGACGCGGTGGCGGTGACCTCCGGCCCCGGATTGATCGGCGGGGTGATCGTCGGACTGATGTTCGGCAAAGCGGTGGCGGCAGCAGCAAAAAAACCACTCATCGCGGTGAACCATCTCGAGGGGCATGCTCTGACCGTGCGGCTGACGCATGCGACGCCATTCCCGTATTATTTGCTGCTCATCTCCGGTGGCCATTGCCAACAGTTGGTGGTGCGCGGGGTGGGCGATTATGTGCGCTTGGGCGCAACGAAGGACGACGCGCTGGGCGAAGCGTTCGATAAATGCGCCAAGATGCTCGGCCTGCCCTATCCCGGTGGCCCTGCGCTGGAGCAGGCCGCCACGCGCGGCGACCCGCGCGCCTATACATTCCCACGGCCGATGATGGGTACCGAGGGCTGTGATTTCTCGTTCTCCGGTTTGAAAACGGCGGTGCGCTTATGCATCGAGAAAGAGGTGGCGCGCGCCGGCGGACTCACGCCTAAGATTGTTGCGGATGTGGCGGCGAGCTTTCAAGCCGCGGTGCTGGATGTGCTGGCCGAACGTGTGGGCAAAGCGCTGGCGGTGGCCATGCGCGATTACCCGATCACGGCGGTAGCGGTGGCCGGTGGCGTGGCGGCCAATCAGGCGATCGGTGGCGGCTTGCAGGCATTGGCGCAGGCGCATGGATTGCCGCTGGTGGTGGCGCCGCCGAACCTATGCACGGATAATGCAGTCATGATCGCATGGACGGGGATGGAGCGCCTGCAGCGTGGCGCTATCGATGCACTGACTGTGGCACCACGTGCGCGCTGGCCGCTGACCGAGCTGACACCGATCGCTTAGTTGCCTGAAGGCTGGAAACCGAACCGCGCGAACACGCGCTGCGCCTCGCGCGAATCGAGGTAATTGAGAAGTTCCTTGGCGTCGCCCATCGATTCGCTGCCAAGCACGACCCCCTCGAACAGCACGGGCGGGCTTAATGTTTCCGGCAACAGCGCCAGCACTTTGATGTCGGTCTCGGTCGCGGCATCGGCGGCGAGCATGAGCGCCAACCCATTACTGTCGCGCAGCGCCTCGATCATCTCCTCGTGATCGGCCTTGATGATGAGGCGCGTGCCAAGCAGCGCCGCGAATTCCGGATCGGTGAGCAGTGCTTGTGCGCGCGCACCGGCATAGCTTTCGGGCGTGTCGACGAAGACGGGAAGATCCGGCGTGGCGTTGAGGATGGCGGCAAAGGAGATGCGCTTGGCGACGAAGGCCTCCTTGCCCAATTCACTGGCGGTGACAAGGGCAAGTGGGCTGCGCGCGATGCCGCGCCGACTGGTGACATCGGTCAGCCCTTGTTCGGTGAGGCGATTGATGAGTGGCGCGTTGGCGGTGATGATGAGATGCGCCTCGAGCCCTTGCTCGATCTGGGCGGAGGCTTCCTCGGCATGCTTGAGCACGACCGTGAGCGGCGTGTTGGTGTGCGCGGCATAAAGCCGCACGAGCTGCGCCAGCGGCATCAGCATGTTCTCGTCACTCAGTATGGTGAGGTTGGCCTTTTGTGCGGGGCGCGGCACCTCGGCAGCGGCAACGGGAAGTTGCAGCAGCGCGGCAAGGCACAGGAAAATCAAGCAACGTACCATGGCCTATGGGTAGCAAATTCCCGCCGCCCGCGCAGCTTTTTTGTGGCGATTTGGCGGGGATCGTTTAAAACGGAATCGGCAGCATACGGAAAAAGCACAGGCGTTAAGACCACGCTGCCGCAACCGAAGGTGTGTTATGTCGAGTCAGCGTTTTATCATTGTGACGATGGTCCTGTTCATCGTGGGGGCATTGCCGTTCCTTATCGTGCAACCTTCTGCCGCGGCCAGCGCCGGACTGAGCCTTGGCTTCAGCGCACCGCTGGAGCATGCCTCGATGCTGAGCCTGCTGGTGCTTGTGGGCATTGCGGCGGCGCTGCTGCCGCGCGACGGCCTGCTGCTGATGCCGATCGCCTTCACCTTGATGATCATGGTCGGCGGGGCGTTGTCGCTCGATGTCTCGGATTATCCGGCGCTGCGCTATTTCATTCTCGG
>JBIIAV010000061.1:0-9488 GCA_044239745.1 Rickettsiales bacterium | reverse complement strand
AAGGGCATCGGTTCCCTCATCAGCGACGAAGCGCGGGTCATCACCGCCGCAGGCAGCAAAAAGGGCGTCGCGACCTATATTCCGGTGGCGTATAAATCCCGACCGCACAAGGCCGACGACCACAATCCTATCACCCTCACCTACGATAAGCGGGGCGATATCACTGCCCGCGTGCGCGAGAACGACGACGACCCCGCATGGCGCCCGCCCGTGCCCAACGCCGAGATCGACACCGCGCGCGACCCCATCACCGCCGCTTTCATGCTGCGTCGCACCCTATATAACGCCATCCCGCTTGATACGCCGGAGGTGAGCACCCGCACTTACGACGGCATGCGCCTTGCCACCATGAGCCTCATCCGCGCCGCGAACGCACGGGTCGAGATCATGGGCGAATATCAAGATACTGTGAATGTCGCGGTCAAGCGGGCGCCCATCAACGGGTATACCCCGAAGGAACTGCGCAAATACAACAAGGGCGATCCGGAGATACGCATCTATTTCAGCAACGATGCGGCGTTCCTGCCCGTGCGCGCCACCGCCAAAACAGCGATCGGCGAACTCAGCATGACGCTGGTCGAGCTAAAACCCGCCGACTAGATCGGCGGCAGGATCGAGCCGGGCAGCGGTATTTCCGTCGTATTGCTGTTGGCCTCTTTCGCACCGTTGCCGGATGGCTGCGGTTCGTTGCCATGGTTCTGGTGCTGACGGCGCGGCTGGCGCGTCATGCGCGGCTGGTTCTGGTTGGCGAACTCGGCGTTCACGTCCATACCCTCGCCTGCGGCTTGGTTTGCGCTATCGTTGCCAGCGCTTGTGCCATCGTGCTGCGCTTGCTCATTGTGGTTGGCGTTGGGGTCGTTCGGGCCGCCGCTGACAATCTGCTGCTCGCGCTGGTGGGCAAAACGCTCCGCCTCGATCACCGCAATATCGGCCAACACGCGGGTATAATGATCCACATGCTGCAGATAATACTCCACATCCACGCGGTCGCCGTTGTTCTGGGCGTCGCGCGCCATGTTGCTGTATTTCTCGCGTTGCTGCGTGGCATGGTGTTTGGTGCGTTGCAGATTCTGCCCGTCGTTGGCGCCACGGTTGCCGCCACCATTGTTCTGGTAGCGTCCGCCACGGTTACCGCCACCACCACCGACGCTACGGTGCTTCATGTTGTTACGGTTATTGTTCTTGCGCATCATATTCATACATCCTCAGCTTTCACACCGGTTAACATTACACTTCCAACACCACCACACGGGCAATACCCGCAAGGTCGGTTGCACATTCTAAAACATTCCATCCCACGTTACGACCAAGCGCCGCTATGGCATCGGCCTGCCCCATGCCCACCTCGAACAGGATCAGCGTGGCGGGTTTCACATGCATCGCCAACTGCTCGATAATGCTGCGATAGCAATCCAGCCCGTCCGCACCGCCGTCGAGCGCCGCATAGGGTTCATGGATACGCACGTCCGCATCCAAGGTCTCGATATCCGCCGTCGGGATATAAGGCGGATTGGCGAGCACGACGTCAAAGACACCCTCGACATTGCTGCACCAATTGCTGCGCAGCAATTCGCAGCGCGCATCGCGCCCCAAACTGGCCGCATTACGCGCCGCTACCGCCAACGCTGCCGACGATTGGTCGACACCCACGCCACGCGCGTTACCATATTCGCCCAAGGCCGAAAGCAGCAGGCAGCCGCTACCGGTACCCAAATCAAGCATGCGCAGCGCCGCCGCCGTATCCGGCCGTGCGCGCAGCAGCGCTTCCAGCATGGTCTCGCTGTCCGCCCGCGGCGTCAGTACCGCGCGGTTGACATGAAAACTATCCTTCCAGAAATCTTTCTGACCGACAATTTGTGCAATGGGTTCGGCAGTCAGGCGGCGCTCCACCAAGGCATGAAACGGTGCCGCATCGCGCGTATCGTTGCTGTAAAGCACCAATGCCTCCGGCGAAAGGCCCCATGCATGCGCCGCAAGTAACCGCGCCTCCAGCGCCGCGTTCGCCCCCGCGATGGGTTGCAGCCGCAGCCGCGCGCGTTGTAACTGTGTGGCAATCGCCGCCATTATTCTTTCATCTCCGTCAACTTCGAGGCTTGGTCTTCCTTCACCAGCGCATCGCAGAACGCGCCCAGCCCGCTACCTTCCATGACCATATCGAGGTTATAGGTCGTCAGGTTGATGCGGTGGTCGGTCACCCGCCCTTGCGGGTAGTTATAAGTGCGGATACGCTCCGAGCGATCGCCCGAACCCACCTGCCCCTTGCGGCTGGCCGAGCGTTCGGCCTCGCGCTTTTGGTATTCCGCGTCGTAAATGCGTGCGCGCAGAATTTTCAGCGCCTTTGCCTTGTTCTTATGCTGCGATTTTTCGTCCTGACATTGCACCGTCACACCGGTCGGGATATGCACGATGCGTACCGCCGAGTCGGTGGTGTTGACCGATTGCCCACCGGGGCCAGAGCTGCGGAACACATCGATGCGCAGGTCGTTCTCGTTGATCTGGATATCGACCTCCTCGGCTTCGGGAAGCACCGCCACCGTCGCCGCGCTGGTATGGATGCGTCCTTGCGTCTCCGTCGCCGGAACGCGCTGCACACGGTGCACACCGGATTCGAATTTCAACTTCTGGAACACGTTCTTACCGCTGATGGAAGCGCTGGCATCCTTATAACCGCCCAGCGTCGAATCGCTCACTTCAAGCACCTCGAATTTCCAGCCTTGCAGGTCGGCGAAGCGCTGATACATGCGAAACAGATCGGCCGCGAACAAGGCCGCCTCGTCGCCGCCGGTGCCGGCGCGCACTTCCAAAATGGCGTTCTTCGCATCCGCCTCGTCCTTGGGGATGAGCGCCAGTTGTAGGTCTTCCGTCAACTTGGGAATGAGCTTATCGAGCGCCGCTTTTTCCTCCAGCGCCAGCTCCTTCATGCCCTCGTCCTTGCCATTGATCATGGTCTTGGCGTCCTCCAGCTCTTGGGTGGCCTGCCGCAGCGCCAGCGCCGTCTCGATGATGGGTGTCAGGTCGGAATATTCCTTCGAGAACTTCGCAAACTCGCCGCCCTTCAACGTGTCGGGCGAGGAAACGGCATCACTGAGTTCTTTGTGGCGCTTGACCAGCGCATCAATTTTTTTATCGAACGACATACGGTTTCAACTTCTCCATGACTTGTTCACGCGGCAACGTTTCCTGCACGCCGGATTGTAAGTTCTTGAGGGTGAGCATAGCGTTTTCCAGCTCCTCCTCGCCGAGGATGATGGCATACGCCGCCCCCGACTTGTTCGCACGCTCGAAGCGTTTCTTGGCATTGCCCTTATAATCCATGTGCGTTGCGATACCGTGGCTACGCAGCATTTGGGCCACTTTCCAGCCCTCGGCTTCCGCAGCATCGCTCATCGGGATCATGGCAACGACCGGTTTGGCGACCGCCGCATGGGTATCGCCGATCAATGCCACCAGCCGTTCCACTCCTGCCGCAAAACCGATGCCGGCAATATCCTGCCCGCCCATCAATTTCACCAGCCCATCATAGCGGCCGCCGGCGAGTACCGTGCCTTGTGCACCCAGCTTATCGGTGGTGAATTCGAATACCGTATGCGAATAATAATCAAGCCCGCGCACCAGTTTTTCGCTCACTTTATAAGAAATGCCAAGGCTATCCAGCCCTGCCTTCACGGCGGCAAAATGGGTGGAGGAGGTCTCATTGAAGTAGGCATGCAAGGTCGGCGCACCAACGATGATCTCGCGGTCGCCGGCGTCTTTCGAATCCAGTATGCGCAGTGGGTTTTTGTGCAGCCGCGTTTTGCTATCTTCCGAAAGGTTGCTCTCATGCTGCGATAGATAGGCCACCAGCGCCTCGCGGTACGCCGCGCGCGAATCGGTGTCGCCGAGCGAATTGATTTCAAGCATCACCGAATCCTTGAGTCCAAGGACGCTTAGCGTCTGCATGCCGAGTGCGATCATCTCGACATCGGCGGAGGGGTCGCTGGCGCCCAGCAGCTCCGCACCAATTTGGTGGAACTGGCGCAGACGGCCTTTTTGCGGGCGTTCGTAGCGGAAGGCAGGGCCGGCATAGAACGCTTTGAATGGCACCGTTTGCTGCAGCCCGTTGCTGATGAAACTGCGCACAATGGCGGCGGTGAATTCGGGGCGCAGGGTGATGCTCTCGCCGCCCCTATCCGTAAACGTATAGGTCTCTTTGGTCACGATATCGGACGTGTCGCCGACCGCACGGTGGAACACCTCGGAGAATTCAAAAATCGGGGTATCCATACGTTGAAAGCCATAGAGCGCAGCGACATTTTGTGCGCTTGTGATCACGTGTTCGTGCTGGGCGTAGCTTTCGGCAAGCAGATCGTGCGTACCGCGGACGGGTTGTAAATCGTGGGCCATGGAGCTTTAGGTCTGCCTATGTAAGCTTTTCAATGTTGCGTCGTACGATACGGTTCGTTTGCTACGCTTAAACTCGCGGCATATTGCCTGCGGTCATGCTTAGTTACTGATTCATAGCCCGCAACGCAAGCAAAATAGTGCTAGGCCGCCTGTTTTTTCGGGAATTTCCGGCTGACATAGGCCTCCAGCCGTGCCTTGAACTCCTCGGCGATGCTGTCGCCGCGCAAGGTCGCCACTTTCACACCATCCTCGAACACAGGGGCGACGGGCGATTCGCCAGTGCCCGGCAGCGAAATACCGATATGGGCGTGCTTGCTTTCACCGGGGCCATTGACGATGCAGCCCATGACCGCCACATGCATCGCCTCCGCCCCGACATATTGCTTGCCCCAAACCGGCATGCGGGCGCGTAAATAATCCTGAATCTCCGAGGCCAGTTCCTGAAAATAGGTGCTGGTCGTCCGCCCGCAACCGGGGCACGCGATGACCAGCGGCGCGAAGTTGCGGATGCCCATCGTCTGCAGCAATTCCTGCGCCACCAACACCTCGCGCGTGCGGTCGCCATTCGGTTCGGGCGTCAACGAAATGCGAATCGTATCGCCGATGCCTTCTTGCAGCAGCACCGCCAGCGCGGCGGAGGATGCCACAATGCCCTTGCTGCCCATGCCCGCTTCGGTAAGGCCCAGATGCAGCGCGTAAGCGCAGCGCGCCGCAAGGTTGCGGTAGACCGCGATGAGATCCTGCACCCGCGACACTTTCGCCGACAGCAAGATATTGTGCGGTGCCATGCCCACCGATTCGGCAAGTGCCGCATTTTGCAGTGCAGAAACGACCAGCGCTTCACGCGCAACATGTTCCGCGGAAAGCGGCTCAGCCAGCGCAGCATTTTCATCCATCAACCGCTGTAGTAAGGCGTTGTCCATCGACCCCCAATTCACACCGATGCGGATGGGTTTTTTATTCGCGCAGGCGATTTCCACCATCTGAGCGAATTGCATATCCTGCTTTTCACCAAAACCCACATTGCCGGGGTTGATGCGGTATTTTGCAAGCGCCGTCGCCATCTCCGGCACGGCCTGCAACAAGCGGTGGCCGTTGTAATGGAAATCCCCCACCAGCGGCGTTTCGCAGCCCTTGGCCAGCAGCCCTTCATAAATCGCCGGCACCGCTTTCGCCGCCGCCTCATTATTCACCGTGATGCGCACCACTTCCGAACCGGCTTGCGCCAGCTCCAGCACCTGACGCACCGTTGCCGCCACATCCGCCGTGTCGGTATTGGTCATCGATTGCACGACGATGGGTGCATCGCCACCGATGGCGATCTTGCCAATATGGGTGGCAAGCGATCGGCGGCGGCTATTCATCCGCCGTTTCCGTGATTTCTTTGACATCCGCCGGCGTCGGGGTTTTCTCGGCATCCTCGGCCGTTGCTTGCGCCGCCGGTGTCTCGACCGGCGTCATCAACGACAGGTCGACATCCTGACCGAAGAGCAGCGCGTTGTTCGCATGCAGTCGAGTTAAAGCGCGGGTGATGTTGTCGGAGTAAAAGCAGCCCAGCAGCGTATCGGTGGTCAGGCACTGGGCGTTGTTGGGGGTCGGCATCACCATGTTGCGCACGCTATGCAGCATGGCTTCCGGCACCGGTGCCACTGCCACCGCTTCAGTATCCGTGGCGTCGCCGCCGCCCCATAATTGCTGCGCAGCAAATGCCGCCACCAACGCCAGCACCACCCACATGCCATAGCCACGCCTCGGCACGACTGTACTCGGCCGTGGTGCCGTCGCTACGCGGATGGGCGCCAAACGCGGGGTGGCATCGCTATCCGTCGGCAAGCACTGGCCGACGATCTGGTCCGCATCCAGCCCAAGGAACTCGGCATATTTATGAAGATAGCCGCGGGCATAGACCTTGCCGGGCATCAAGTCGAAGCGTCCCTCCTCGATTGCGCTGACGTAACGCGTGCGAATATGCAGGCGTTCGGAGACCTCCTGCTGACTCAGATGGAACTGGTCGCGCAGGTGCGCTATGTAGACGCCGATCTCGCGCGCGCTCATATTCTCAGGCACGCGCAGCAGTGTGACATGATGGTTCATCGGGATTGGTTTAGTGAAAGCATCGGCAGAGTGCAACCCTCTAGTCGATGTGCACCCCATGATCCTTGGCGAAGCGTTCCAGCGGCAAGCGCAGCGAATGCGTCGGCTCGGTGCAGATATAATCAAGGTAATGCGCTAAATCCCTGATATTCAGGCTGCGCACCATCGCCTTGACGGGGCCGACCGCCGCCGGCGGCATCGAAAGCGAGCGCACCCCGCAACCGATCAGCGCCATCGCATCGACCGGGCGGGTCGCCATATCGCCGCAGAAGCCCAGATCCACCTTGTATTCCTTGGCCGTCGCTACGATCATCCTCACCATGCGCATCACCGCAGGGCTTAAGGTATCGTAGCGGTTGCTGACCCTTGGTGAGCCACGGTCGCAGGCGAATAGGAACTGGAACAGGTCGTTACTGCCGATGGAAACGAAGTCCACACGGCTCATCAATTCCGGCAGCTGGAACAGCAGCGAGGGAATCTCAAGCATCGTCCCGATACGCACTTCCGTCGGCGGCGTGATGCCCTCCTCGCGCGCGCGCGCCAGCTCTTTGTTCAGCAGCGCCTTCATCGCATCGAACTCGGGGATCTCGGCGATGAACGGGAACATCACCGAAAGCTTTTCGCCCGCGGCGGCACGCACCATCGCGCGCAATTGCTGGCGCAAGATGACCGGCCGGTCGAGCGCGATACGGCTCGCGCGCCAGCCCATGGCGGGGTTCTCCTCGTTGCCGATCTGGATGTAAGGCACTTGCTTATCGCCGCCGATATCGAACGACCGGAAGATCACGCGTTTGCCCTTGGCCTTCTCGATCGCATCGCGGTAGATGCGCTGTTGGTCGGCGACGCTGGGTAACTCGCGGCTGGCCATGTACGGCAGCTCGGTGCGAAACAGGCCGACCCCGTCCACATCCGCCGCGTTCAAATGGTCGGCATGCACGAACAGCCCAAGGTTCAAGTTCAGCGAAATGCGTTCGCCGTCTTGCGTAATGGGCGGCAACTCGCGGTTGGCGGCATAGGCCGCCACTTGGCTGGCACGCGCCGCGATCTCTGCGTCCGCCGCGGCCTCCACGTCCTCCAGCGGGCGGATATAGACCAACCCCTGATCGCCTTGCACCACCACCAGATCGCCGGTCGTCACAAGGTTCAGGATATTTTCGACACCCCCCACCATCGGGATATCCATCATCCGCGCGATGATCGCGACATGGCTCGTATGCGAACCTTCCGCCAGTATCACCCCTTTGAGGCGCTTGCTGTTATATTCCAGCAATTCCGCAGGGCCCAAACCATTCGCAACCAGTATGAACGCATCCGGTAATTCGCCCAGCGCCGCCGTCGGCTCGACCCCTTGCAGGTGGTAAAGCAGCCGTTCCGAGAGGTCCTCAAGGTCGTGTACGCGCTCTTGGATGTAGCTGCTGGTGATCTGGCTCAAGCGCGCGTGCATTTCTTCCTGCACTTTGCGCACCGAGGCTTCCGCCGTCAGACCGGTGCGGATCGCCTCGCCGATGCGGTCGATCCAGCCTCGATCTTGGCTGAACAGGCGGTAGCTCTCGAGTATCTCGCGGTGGGCACTGCCCTCCTCGAGGCCGGATTCGTCGATCAGCGCATCGACCGATTGCTGCAGCGAAAGCAGCGCGCCGCGCAAACGCATTTCCTCCTCTTCGGGGGATTCGCTCACCAGCGTGGTGATATCGATCTTCGGTCGGTGCAGCACCACCGGCGCCTTGGCAATGCCGCCCGCCAGCGTTTGGCCACTCACCTGCTGCGATTGCAAGGTAGGGTTCTGCCCGCCGCTGATATCATACAGATCAACAATTTTTGCACCCACCGCCAGCTCGGATATCACCATCGCCACCGCATGCAGGATCTCGGCGATGTCGTTACTGTAGGTGCGCGCGGCCTTGCTTTGCACCACCAGCACCCCGATGGTCTTGTGGCTGTGCAGCAGCGGCACCCCGATGAACGAGTGGTACAGCTCCTCGCCCGTTTCGGGGCGGAAGGCAAATTTTGGGTGCGCCTGCGGCTCGGCCAAATTCAGGTCAAGGCCGGTTGCGGCCACTTCGCCCACCAGCCCTTCGCCAAAGCGCAGACGCGTCACATGCACGGCAGTGTGCTTCAGTCCATGGCTTGCGAAAAGTTCTAAAATATCCCCAGGACGCGTCAGGTAAATGCTGCACACATCGGCATGCATCGCCTCCGCGATCACCTGCACCAGCGCGTCAAGGCGCGACTGGGCGGTGCCCGATCCCGTGGTCATCGCATCGCGCACTTGGCGCAGCAACTTGATCGGCGTCTGAATCGCCGACTGTGCTCCATCAATGGGGATGATACTTGCCACGCGTACCGCCTTTGAGGTTGTGCAATGCGCGGATACAAACCGTTCGTCTCGGCTATGCCGCGTTCTTTTTACCGAGGTATAATGCGGCCTGAGCCACCAGTTCGTCAACAATTTCCTGCGCGGTTTGAATGCATTGCACCATACCCACCGATTGCCCCGCCATCAGCGAGCCGCGGTCGGTATCGCCCTCGATCACCGCACGGCGCAGCGAGCCTGCCCAAAAATGCTCGATCGCCAGCTGCCCTTCTTCCTTGGTTTGTGCACCTGCGAAGACCTTCTCGACCGTCTCCTTCTGGAAGCGGGTGAACTCCTCGCTTGCGTTGTTGACGATCGCCCGCACCGGAATCACCGGAAAATCAGGGTGATATTGCACGCTCGGCATCGCATCGCGTGCATTGGCATTGATGAAGGCTTTTTTGAAGTTCTCGTGGGCGATGGATTCTTTCGCGCACACAAACCGTGTGCCAAGCTGCACACCGGAAGCACCCATTTCCAGATACGAAACGATTGCCTCGCCACGGCCGATACCGCCGGCAACGAATACCGGCACATCCGTGATGATGGGCAGAATTTCCTGCGCCAGCACACTGGTCGATACGGGGCCGATATGCCCGCCCGCCTCAGTGCCCTCAATAATCAGCGCATCGACCCCCATGCGTACCAGTTTCTTGCA
>JBIIAV010000060.1:0-9774 GCA_044239745.1 Rickettsiales bacterium | reverse complement strand
AGGCGGTGAGCGACAAATGCAGTTGGCGTTTATCCGTACTCGATCGCGTGCGCTTGACGAGGCGCTTGCGCGCCAGTCCCACCAGTTTTCGGCTGAGAAAGCCTGCATCCATGCCCAACGATTGGGCAAGCGCGGTGGCGGTGATATCGCTGTGAAGCGATAGCTCATACAAGATACGCAATTCGGCCAAGCTATGGGTGCTGCCCAACCAGCGATCGCCGAGGGCGCCGATGGTTTGCGTATAAAAACGGTTGAAGCCGCGTATAGCAGCGATGCGGTGGGGTTCATCCATGATAGTTGACTTAATCAACTAATTAATTGACTAAGTCAACCATATTATATGAAAGCGGTTTTGCTGCGGTTGCTTGGGATTGACGCGCCGCGCCGCCTCGTCTAGGTTCGCCGCTATAAGGAGAACCGCATGACCAAGCGTACGGCTCGCGTTGAACGCAGCACCAAGGAAACCAGCATCGTTGTCGAGGTGAATCTCGACGGCACGGGGCAATACAATGTCGCGACCGGCATCGGATTTCTCGACCATATGTTGGAGCAGCTCTCGCGCCACAGCCTCATCGACCTGACGGTGAAGGCCAAGGGCGACCTGCATATCGATTTCCACCACACGACGGAAGATACGGGTCTTGCGATCGGCAAAGCCGTGGCGGATGCGCTGGGCGAACGCACGGGCATCACGCGGTTCGGCTCGGCGCTGTCGCCGATGGACGAAACGCTCACTAGGGTGGCGCTCGATCTTTCCGGCCGGCCGTATTTCGTGTGGAAGGTGGATTTCAGCAAGCCCAAGCTGGGCGACATGGATACCGAACTGTTCCGCGAATGGTTCCAAGCCTTCGCTAGCCAAGCGGGCACGACGCTGCATATCGAGAATCTCTACGGCATCAACAATCACCATATCGTCGAGAGCTGCTTCAAGGGGTTGGCGCGGGCGCTGCGCGAGGCGATCGAGATCGACCCGCGCAAGAGCGACGCGGTGCCAAGCACCAAGGGCGTGCTGACCAAGAACTAGCGTTCACGCGGCGACAAGGAAGAGTATGTTCGGTTCATCGGAAAAAACATTCGTGGTCTATGAGAAGCCGGAGGCGGCCGAGCCGACCGAGCGCGTCGTGCTACTGCGCGACGGATTCTCGTGGGGCGCGTTCGTGTTCAATGCGCTTTGGCTGCTGGTGAACCGCCAGTGGCTTATACTGGCGCTTTATGTTGCGGCGGTGATGATGCTGGCAACGCTCGCGCAGTTGCTGCAACTCTCCGAGCTCTCGGCGATGCTGATGCAGCTGTGGTTGCAGGTGATGCTGGGTTTCCATGCCTATGATTTGCAAGGCTGGCTGCTGACGCGGCGCGGCTACCGCGCGGCGGGCATTCTGGTCGCGGAATCGGCCATGCATGCGCAGCGCCGCTACGACCAGTTCGCCGCGTGATGGCGCGCCCGATGCAGGTAGCGATCATCGATTGCGGCGCGGGGAATTTGCACTCCGTGCGTAAGGCGCTGGCAAGCCAGCTGCCGCCGAACGCGACGCTTGCCGTCGTCACCGATGCGGCGGCGCTTGCGTCCGCCACGCATATCGTGCTGCCTGGTGTCGGCGCGTTCGCCGATTGCATGGCCGGCTTCAACGCGCTTGATGGCATGTGCGCCGCACTCGAAAAAGCGGTCTTCACGGATAAGAAACCGTTCCTTGGTATCTGTGTCGGCATGCAGATGCTGTTCAAGCGCGGCCATGAACATGGCACCCACGAGGGGTTCGGCTGGTTCGACGGGCAAGTGCGCATGCTGGCGCCCGAGGATACGACACTGCGCATTCCGCATATGGGCTGGAACCGGCTGCGCTTAAGGCATGCGCCGCGGGGATTGCTGCGCGATGCGCGCGACGGCGACTTCGTCTATTTCGTCCATTCCTATGCCGCCAGCGGCTGCAACCCCGATGAGGTGCTTGCGACGGTTGACTATGGGGGTGAAGTTGTGGCACTCATCGGCCGCGACAACATCATGGGCACCCAATTCCACCCCGAGAAAAGTCAGGCCGTCGGCCTCACCATGCTACGAAACTTTTTGGATAGTTGATTTATGGCAGCCGCACCCGAGACCAAACCGACCACGCATAAACTCAGTGTCGAGAAGAAAACGGCACTGACCGATAACGAGCTGAACGAACTGGCGGTGGCGACCGAAGATGCCATCCGCGACGGTATCGGCTTCAACTGGCTGACACCGCCGATGCGCGAGACGCTAGAAAGCTATTGGCGCGGCGTGCTGATGGTGCCCACCCGCAGCTTGTTCATCGCGCGGCTGGATAATGTCATCGCCGGTTCCATCCAGCTGCTGCGGCCGAGCAAATCGAAAGAGACCTCGGCCTTCGCCGCTAGCATCGAGGCGCATTTCGTGGCACCGTGGGCGCGTGGGCATGGCTTGGCGCCGATGCTGCTCGACGCCGCCGAACGCGAAGCGGCGAAAGAGGGATTTGCCGTCATCAATATTTCGGTGCGCGAAACGCAGGCGCGGGCGCTTGAGGTTTACCGCGGCCATGGGTATGTCGAGTGGGGCACGATGCCGTACTACGAATTCGTCAACGCCAGCATGGTCAGCGGCCATTTCTTCTACAAGAAGCTGGAACCGATCTCGAACCTGATATGAGACTCTACCCCGCAATCGACCTGAAGGATGGCCAATGCGTGCGCCTGTTCAAGGGCGACATGAACGCCAGCACCGTCTATAACGAGGACGCGGCCGCGCAAGCGCGCCGGTTCGAGGCGGCGGGTTTTGAATACCTGCATGTGGTGGATCTCAACGGCGCGATCAGCGGCGCTTCGGTCAACCGTGCGGTGGTCGAGCGCATCTTGCAATCGGTGGCGATGCCGGTGCAACTGGGCGGCGGCATCCGCACCCGCGCCGATGTCGATGGCTGGCTGGAAGCGGGCATCCGCCGCGTCATCCTCGGTACGGCGGCAGTAAAGAATCCGGAATTCGTGAAAGAGGTGGCCAAGGCCTACCCGAACCAGATCGCCGTCGGCATCGATGCGCGCGGCGGCATGGTGGCGGTGGAAGGCTGGGTGAAGGCCAGCACCATGCGCGCGGTCGATCTGGCGAAACTGTTCGAGGACGCGGGCGTGGCCGCCATCATCTATACCGACATCGCGCGCGACGGCACGTTGGAAGGCCCCAACCTCGATGAAACGGCGGCGCTGGCCGAGGCTATCCGCATTCCCGTCATCCTCTCCGGCGGTATCGGCACGATGGAACATCTGCGTGCGGTGAAGGCGCGTGCGAGCAGTGGCATCGAGGGCATCATCATCGGCCGTGCGTTGTATGAGAATACCATCCAGCCCTACGACGCGCTGGCATTGATGCACGCAACGGGAGTGGAATGATGGTGCGTAGCCCCCAGGGCGAGCCGCTTGCGGCAGGGGTCAGCGAAGCGAAGGGGATAAGATCCCCTTCAAACTCCATGTTTCCCGTGCGCATCATTCCGTGTTTGGATGTCACCGGCGGCCGCGTGGTCAAGGGCGTCAATTTCGTCGACCTGATCGATGCCGGCGATCCGGTCGAGCAGGCGAAGACCTACGACGCACAAGGCGCCGATGAGCTTTGTTTCCTCGACATCACGGCCAGCTCCGACGACCGCGGTATTTTGTACGACATGGTCGACCGCGTGGCGCAGCATTGCTTCATGCCGTTCACGGTGGGCGGCGGCGTGCGCGCGCTGAACGATATACGGACATTGCTGCTCGCGGGGGCGGATAAAGTTTCCATCAACTCCGCTGCGGTCAGTCGCCCCGAATTCGTGCGCGAAGCGGCCGAGAAATTCGGTGCCCAATGCATCGTGGTCGCGATCGATGCCAAAAAGGTGGGCGCCGGAAAATGGGAGATTTTCACGCATGGCGGCCGCAAGGAAACGGGCATCGATGCGGTCGCATGGGCAGCGCGCATGGCGACGCTGGGTGCGGGCGAGCTGCTTGTCACCAGCATGGACCGCGACGGTACTAAAGCGGGCTTTGATACCGATCTCATCCGCGAGATTGCGGCGGTGACGCGGGTGCCGATCATTGCCTCCGGCGGGGTGGGTGAGTTGCAGCATTTTGTCGAGGGTGCGCGTGCCGGTGCGACGGGATTATTGGCGGCCTCGGTGTTCCATTTCGGGCAGATGACGGTGGCCCAAGTGAAAGACGCTTTATTACGCGAGCATATTGCGGTAAGAAATACGGCATGAGCGCTTTTAATTATCTGGATACGTTAGTTGCGACCATCGCTGCCCGTGTCGGCGGCGACCCGAAACTGTCGCACACGGCGAAGCTGCTGAAGCGCGGCCCCGCGCGCATTGCCAAGAAGTTGGGCGAAGAAGCGGTCGAGACCGCCATCGCTGCGGCACAGAATAAACCGGAAGAAGTCATTGGTGAAAGCGCCGATTTGCTTTTCCACTTGCTGGTATTGTGGCAGTCGATGGGCATCGCCCCTGCGCAGGTGATGGCCGAGTTGGAACGCCGTGAAGCGCAAAGTGGGATTGAAGAGAAGGCCTCGCGTCCCCAGTTATGACCTACGACCCGAACAATGTGTTCGCAAAGATATTGCGCGGCGAGATCCCCAACCGCACCGTCTACGAGGACCCGTATACGCTGGCTTTCCACGATATCGCCCCTGCCGCACCGACCCATATCGTGGTGATACCCAAGGCGGCGTTTTGCAATTTCTCGGAATTTGCCCGCGGCGCAGCACCGGAAATGCTGCAGGGTTTTTTTGCAGCCATCGAGAAAATTGCTGCGCAGCAAAACCTGAGCGATTATCGCCTCATCAGCAACCATGGCGCGGGCGCTGGCCAGACGGTGTTTCACTTTCATATGCATATTTTGGCAGGCGCACCGATGGGTGCTTTGTTGCCCACTTGAATGTTGCCGATTACGGTGTCGTTCATCGTCTCGGCACTGTTTATGTAGCGCTGCTACACTGCACAGCGCCTCGGCTCGAACTCCTAGTACTCGGCGAACATTGAAGCGGGCTTGGCTTGATTAGCGCAATAGCCCTGCCGTTTCGTGAAGGGGTAGCCCCACGACATTGCTGTGCGAGCCGGAAATAAAGGGGATGAACGCGCCCGCCTTGCCTTGGATGGCATAGCCACCGGCTTTGCCGCGCCACTCGTCGCTTGCGATATAATCCTCGATCATCGCTGGGGTGAGGTGGCTGAAACGCACGACGCTGATGGCGGTCTTGCTGCGCAGCATACCCGCCGCATCGATCACGCAGACGCAGGTGATGACGCGGTGACGGCGGCCGGAAAGAAGGGCGAGGCATTGGCGTGCGGTGGCTTCGTCCTCGGCCTTGGGCAGGATGCGGCGGCCAAGCGCCACCACCGTATCGGCACTGAGGATGCGCTGGCCGCGATGCTGTGCCGCGACGGCTTCCGCCTTACCGCGGGCAACACGGCGCACATACGGCAACGGCAGCTCGCCTTTGAGCGGGGTCTCGTCGATATCCGCAGGGATGATGGCCGTGGGGGTGATACCAAGCTGCGCAAGCAGCTGCACGCGTCTTGGCGATGCGGAAGCGAGGATGAGGGATTCAGACGGATGATGCATACGAGGCCGTATTCCCAGTCATGATTTTGCGGTAGCGAGCTGGGCGAGCGAGCTATCAGCCAGCGAAGTATAGGACTACTTCTCGCGGAACTTGATGCGGCCCTTGGACAGGTCGTAGGGCGTCATTTCGACGAGCACCTTATCGCCCGCCAGCACGCGGATGCGGTTTTTGCGCATGGAGCCGGAGGCATGTGCCAGCATTTCGTGGCCGTTCTCGAGCTTCACCCGAAACATGGTGTTCGGGAGCACTTCGATGACGACGCCTTTGAATTCGAGTAGTTCTTCTTTGGTCATGGGCGGCTTATAGCAGGAAAAGCGGTGTATGCAAGGGGGAAGCGAGAGGAACCGAGGAGTTGAGGAAATCAGGAATTTAAGGAGAGTGGGCGGTGCGTAGCGTAAGCGAGCCGCTTGCGGCGGAGGGTTAGCGGCGAAGCCGCCTAGGGAACGAAGCGTTCCCTTCGTATATTATTTTATATGCAGCACGCAGATGAGGGTGAACAGCCGGCGGGCGGTGGCGAAATCCATGCGCAGATGGTCGGCCAGTTGGCTTTGCAGCATTTCGGAGCCCTCGTTATGCACGCCACGGCGCGCCATATCGAGGGTCTGCAAACGGTCGGAGGCGGAGTGCTTGATGGCGTCGTAGTAGCTCTCGCACATCAGGAAATAATCCTTGATGATGCCGCGAAATCCGGCCAGCGGCAGCGTGATATCGTGGGTGCGAGCGGTGCTATCGGTGAAGCGTAAGGTGAGGCGATTCTCGCGGACGCTGATGAACAGATCGTAGGGGGCGACCATATCCGGTGCGTGAAGCAGAGTGACGTCGTTGGTGTGGGTGATGTCGACCAGCGCGACGCGGCGTTCGTGTTCGACCTCGGCCGAACGGCGGATGATGCTTGCATCGTCGAGCGTGACGGTGGTGATGCTGCGGTTTGTCATCATGTACGTAAGCGTAAGCTGATGGCGTGGGCGGGCAGGCCTTCGGCATCGGCGAGGGTGGCGGCCGCTTTCAGTAAGGGCGAGCGTTCCGGCGCACCGATGATGCTGGTGCGGTTGACGAAATCGAACACCGAAAGACCCGACGAGAAACGCGCCGCGCGCGAGGTGGGCAGCACGTGGCTGGGGCCGGCGATGTAATCGCCCACCGCCTCGGGCGTGTGACGGCCGAGGAAGATGGCGCCAGCATTGCGGACATGGGCGGCGAAGGCCTCGGCATCGTCGATGGCGAGCATGAGATGCTCGGGCGCGATGGTGGCGATGATGGGAAGCGCGTCGGTCAGTGTATCGGTGACGATGATGCCGCCATGCTGCGTCCACGAGGCGCGCGCGATATCGGATTTGGGCAGGACATTGAGCAGGTCCGTGACTTCGCTGGCGACGGCCTTGGCGAAGGCAGCATCGGTGGTGATGAGGATGGACTGCGCCATTTCGTCGTGCTCGGCTTGGCTCATCAAATCCGCTGCGATCCATGGCGGTGGGTTTTTTGCATCGGCGACGACGAGGATTTCGGACGGGCCGGCGATGGTATCGATGCCCACCGTGCCGTAGACTTGGCGCTTGGCCTCGGCGACATAGGCATTGCCGGGGCCGACGATCTTGACGACGGGCGCGATGGTGGCGGTGCCATAGGCCAGCGCCGCGACGGCTTGCGCGCCGCCGATGGTGTAAATCTCATGCACGCCAGCGATTTTTGCTGCAGCAATGACGGCGGGGTTGACGATGCCCTCGGGCGTGGGCACGACCATGACGATGCGCGCCACACCCGCGACCACGGCGGGGATGGCGTTCATCAGTACGCTTGAGGGATAGCTCGCCTTGCCGCCCGGCACATAGATACCGACCGATTCCAGCGCCGCGTATTGCCAGCCAAGGGTGACGCCCGCCGCATCGACATAGCGGTGATCGGAAGGTTTTTGGATCGCGTGATAGGCGCGGATGCGTTCGGCGGCGACCTCCAACGCGGCGCGCACATCCGGTGCGCAGGCGGCGACAGCTTTTTCGATCGCCGCGTCGCTCATGCGGATGGAGGCAAGCTCCACGCGGTCGAATTTCTTGGTGTAGTCGAGCAGCGCCTTATCGCCACGGTCGCGGACATCGCCGAGGATGATTTTCACCGTATGCGCCACGTCGGCGGCGGTGCTGCTGCGCGAGTTGAGCAGTGCCATCAGCGCGGAATCGAAATCGGCTTGGCGATGGTTGAGAAAAGCGGTCATGCGAGGGCGCTCCGGAAGGCGTCGAGGATGGGGGAGATCTCGCCGATGCGGGTCTTGTAGGCGGCGCGGTTGACGATGAGGCGCGACGAAATATCCATGATCTTCTCGACCTCGACCAGACCGTTGGCCGAGAGGGTGGCGCCGCTTGAGACCAGATCGACGATGCGCTCGCTCAGGCCGATGGCGGGCGCCAGCTCCATCGCGCCGTTCAAGTGGATGCACTCGGCCTGCACGCCGCGCGCCGCGAAATGGCGGCCGGTGAGGTTGGGGTATTTGGTGGCGATGCGGACATGGCTCCAGCGGGTTGGGTCGTCGGTAGCGGCGACGCTGGCCGGCTCCGCGATGCTGAGGCGGCATTTGCCGATGCCCAGATCGAGCGGGGCGTAGAGGTCGGGGTAGTTGAATTCCTCGATGACGTCCGAACCGGCGACGCCCAATTGCGCGGCACCGTAAGCCACGAAGGTGGCGACATCGAACGAGCGCACGCGGATGATGGAGAGGCCATCGATGTTGGTGGCGAATTTGAGGGCGCGGCTTTTCTCGTCGAAGAAATCGGCTTCGGGTGTGATGCCGACACGCGCGAGCACGGGCGCCAGCTCGTCGTAGATGCGGCCCTTCGGCAAAGCGAGGATGAGGGGCGATGTGAGGGTGATGGTCATTCCATGGTTTCTATGGTCAATTGCGTTGTCGTCGCCGTGCTCGAATCCTCATGTAGCGCTGCTACACTCCGGTTCTGCGCGCGTCGCCTCCTAGCACTTGCCTCATATAAACCATTGAGGCAACTCTAGTTTGGATAAGCACCATAACCCAGATTGTTGAGGTTTTCCAGCGTTTAGTGCAGTGCAAACAAGCCCCAATCGTCATGAAAACTTCACAATTTGTGCCGTAGGATACGAGTATAACTGAGGCCGACCCAGCGCCGAGGTCGGGATTAGATTAATCGAGGCGTGCATTCGTATAAAAACAAGAATCGTGCGGTAGCAACATGGAAGTATATTCTGAGGATGGCCCTATTCCGGCCGCACTGAGACCGGCATGGCAGGCGCTTACAAAAACGGGCGCACCCGCCTTGGCGTTGGCTCAGTTCGAGGGGTATCTGGCTGGCAGCGCACCGATGACCGATGCGCAGCGCGATGCGGGCATGCGGATGTCGATGACCCAGATCAGGCAACGGATGTAGAGAATTTACTGCCGACGCACCCAAGTGCACTCGATACGCTGATCGCTGCCGAAGATGCCGCAGAAAAAACAAGACGCCTTGCCTTCATCCAGCGTCTCAGCCCGAAACGGGACGGATTTTCCGGCCAGCAAGCCATGTTTTTGGAATTTTTTCAGAAGCAAGCGCGTGGCGATTCGTTTCCTCGTATAGAGGATATTTCTCAACAGCTAGGGGTGACCCATGGGACGACAAAAACCCATAAGGAACGCACGGTGAACAAGCTGAGGAATCTCTGCCGACAAGCCGAATCGGGGGAGGCGCCGCCTAGCGCAGCCGATGGATCACCGCGCCGCAGGCGCTGAGTTTCTCCTCGAGGCGTTCGTAGCCGCGGTCGAGGTGGTAGATGCGGTTGACGATGGTGTCGCCACGGGTCGCGAGTGCCGCGATGACAAGCGAGACGGAAGCGCGCAGATCCGTCGCCATCACGGGGGCGGCCTTGAAGGGGGTGGGCCCGTGGACGGTGGCGGTATGGCCTTCGATGCTGATGTTGGCGCCCATGCGGATCAGCTCCGGCACATGCATGAAGCGGTTCTCGAAAATGGTCTCGCTGATGACGCTATCGCCCGCGGCTTGGGTGAGCACGGTCATCAGCTGCGCTTGCATATCGGTCGGGAATTCGGGGTAGGGGGCGGTGGTGATGTTTTTGGGTTTTAGCGGTTTGCTGAGGTCGCGTTGTACCCTTAGGCTGTTCTCGGTCGCGGTGATATCAACACCGATTTCCCTTAAATAATCGATGACCACCCCTAGGGTGTCGGGGCGGGCATCGAG
>JBIIAV010000059.1:0-9814 GCA_044239745.1 Rickettsiales bacterium | reverse complement strand
GAGGGCTTCACCCCGATGGTCAGCCCAAGCTCCGCCCCGCATTGCTGCACCAGATCGAAGATCGCCTTATTCTCGGGCGACATGGGCTTGGGCTTGCGGGTAAAGAATCCGTGCAGCTCGGCGTGGTAGCCGTCCTTCTTCGAGCAGACCTCGACCAGCGCCTGCACCTGTGCCAGCACCCATGCTTCATCCGCCAGCGCCTGCGTGCGCACGTTAAACCGCAAGATGGCCAGATCCGGAACCACGTTCAGCGCGCCCCCACCCTCGATACGCGCAGGGTTGATGGTCACTCCCTCGCGGCCGCCATTGAGCGCAAAGATCGCCTGCGTCATCTCGGCCAGCGCGACGATGGCATTGCGGCCATCCTGTGGGTTGCGGCCCGCATGCGCGGCGCGGCCACGCACCACCAACGTGAAATTGCCGCTGCCTTTGCGCGCACCTGCCAAGGTGCCGTCCGCCAAGGCCGGCTCATAGATCATGCCGAGTCGCTTGCCCACGGCGGCCGCCTTAAGCAGCGGGTCGGAGGCGATCGAGCCAATCTCCTCATCGGGGTTGATCAGCACCTGCCAGCCCAGCTGCTCCGCCCACGGGCTTCGCTCCAGCGCCATCAATGCATGCAGCATGATGGCAAGCCCGCCCTTGAGGTCGGCCACTCCCGGCCCGTTCAATATAGTGTCAGAAATTTTAACTGGCTTTTGAAAAGGATGGTCGATGCCATACACCGTATCCATATGGCCGACCAGCAGCACTTGGGTCGCAGCCTGCGGCCGTTTACGGATGCTCAGCGCCTCGGCCATCGGCACGCTTACTGCCGCACCGCGCGCATCGATCTGGGTGATGGGTGCAAGCGGCAGCACCTCGGCTTCGCCACCCAGCGGGGCGAACGCCGCCGCCAAGGCTGCACGCATCGTGCGTAGCCCCTCAAGATTGTAACTTCCGGAATTGATCGAAGACCATTGCTCGGTCAGCGCGATCATGGTGTCCGATTGCGCGGCAACCCAATCAAGTGCCGTTCTGGTGGCGCTATCCATTATCCACCGATACTGGATTTATATTGCACCAACGCGGTCTTGAAACGCTTGAGCCCTTCGGCCATCTCGGCCTGCGTGATCACCAGCGGCGGCAAAAAGCGCATCACGTTCGGGCCGGCGACCAGCACCAGCGCACCGGCCTTGCGCGCTGCTTCCGAGATATCGCCGGATTTGCCGGCATGTTCGCTCGTGAGTTCCGCACCAATCATCAGCCCGCGACCACGGATTTCCTTGAACATCCCCATCTCAGTATTGATGGCGCGCAGCCCTTCGCGCAGCTGTTCGCCACGCTCAGCCACATTCGCGAGAATATCCTGCCGCGCCAGTTTGGTGACCGATGCAAGCGCCACCGCCGCCATCACGGGGTTGCCGCCAAAGGTGGTGCCGTGGGTGCCGAATTGCAGCACGTCCGCCGCCTTACCGCCGACCAGCATCGCGCCGATGGGCAGGCCGCCGCCCAACGCCTTCGCCAGCGTCACCACATCCGGTATCACGCTGTCTTGGCAATGGGCGAACAGGCTGCCGGTGCGCCCCATACCCGCCTGAATTTCATCGATGACCAGCAGCGCACCGACCTTATCGCAAAGCCCACGCAGATGCTGCAAGAAGCCAGGCTTCGCAGGCATCACGCCACCTTCGCCCTGCACCGGCTCGACAAAAATCGCGCATACCGAATCATCGACCAGCGCGTCGATGGCGGCTTCATCGTTGAACCGATCGCAGTAAATGAATCCGGCCGGCATGGGTTCAAAGCCAATATGGTATTTCGGCTGGGCGGTGAGTGTCACCGTCGCCAGCGTGCGGCCATGGAACGAACCGTTGAAGCTGATGATATTGCGTTTTTCCGGCGGGCGCCCTGCGTCGGCCGCGTATTTGCGCACCAGCTTGATGGCCGCCTCATTCGCTTCCGCACCCGAATTGCAGAAGAACACTTTTTTTGCAAAGCATGCCAACTCCACCAGCTTTTCGGCGAGGTGGATCGGCGGTTCGGTAAAAAAGATATTGCTCGTATGCCAGAGTTTGCGCGATTGCGCATCAAGCGCGGCCAACAGGTCAGGGTCTTGGTGGCCAAGGCTGCATACCGCGATGCCTGAGCCCAGATCGATATAGTCCTTACCGTCGAGATCCCAGACGGTGGAGCCCTTGCCATGGTCGAGGATCATGTCGCGCGGCTTGTAATTGGGCACATAATATTGCTTACCCTTGGCGACCAGCTCCGCCGAGAGCGCGCCAAGGTTATGGGTGGTGGGGGGAAGGTCAGACATAGTAATGGCTTTCTTTTGCTACCCTTTCATCTAATCATATTCGTGCGCGAAGGCAAATGAAGTGCGCGCAATGAAGCCGCCTTTTAAAACGCAACAACCGATTGTGTCCGCGATGCCATGCAGCACGAGATTAGCGGAATTGCCGTTCCCATGTTTCTTGTAGCACCGCATCCACTTGCTCCATCTCCGCCGCAATGCCAAGCGCCGCCAGGCTGGTAACGCCAAATTCGCGGATGCCGCAGGGCACAATACCCGCGTAATGCGAAAGGTCGGGGTGTACGTTGAGAGCAATGCCATGGCTCGTCACCCATTTTTGCACTCGCACACCGAGCGCAGCGATTTTAGCCTCGCCGGCGGGTGTCGCGACCCAGACCCCCACCCGCCCCTCGCGGGTGAACCCCGCAACGCCAAACTGCGCAAGGGTCAGGATGATCCATTGCTCCAGCTGCTTGACATAGGCGCGCAGATCCGGACCGTTCGGCCCCGCATGGCGCTTCAAGTCGCGCATCACATAGACCACCCGCTGGCCGGGGCCATGATAGGTCACCTGCCCGCCACGCCCCGTCTCGAAGATGGGGAACTGGCCGCCCAGCACGTCCGCTTTCTTGGCGCTGGTGCCGAGGGTATAGAGCGGTGGATGCTCGACCGACCACGCCAGTTCCCCAGCGCGGCCATGCTGAATCGCCGCCACCCGATCCGCCATCGCAGTCAGGGCATCGGGGTATGGCGTAAGTCCAGAGGCGATGTTCCATTCCATGCCGTCTTTATAGCGCATGCCACAGGCAGGGAAAGGGATAGTTATCGGCGCGTAGCCGAAGGCGAACCGGAGCGCAAGCGAACGAGGGGGAGCGGTAGCGGGGGCGAATTCGCCCCCTCGCGCAAAGCGGCATAAAAAATAGATTCCAGCCTTTGCTGGAATCTGGTTGCGCTGCTGCAAAACATTTGCTAACCCGCACATCCTAACTGGCTGGTGTGCGACCGTGGTGGAATTGGTAGACACACTACCTTGAGGTGGTAACGGGGCGACCCATGGAAGTTCGAGTCTTCTCGGTCGCACCAGCCGGTTAGTAACTAGCTCGGAAGATGATTCCGAGAGGACGAGAACTTCGAAGTTCGACCAAACGCTTAGCGAGCATTAGCGAGCTTAGCATTGGCGAGGAGCGAAGCGAGCATGTCTTCTCGGTCGCTACCTACCGGTTAGTACTACGTTGGATTCTATGCCAACATGAAGGCGGCATCTAAGGCGTAACATCGATTGAAGGAGGCGTGCATGAGTGAAGCAACCCACACGCCCGCCGACGCCGAGAACGATTTCTCGCTCAGCCCCGAATTGGTCGCCGAGGTCGTCGCCGCCATCGCGCGTGAGGATATCGCAACCACCCGCAGCCTCGTCTATCCGCTGCCCGCCCCCGACCAAGCCGAGCTATTCGACCAGCTAAGCCACGAAGACCGCCGCTGGCTGGCCGAGGCCATCGCCGCCGACTTCGACTCTGGCACGCTGGCCGAGCTTTCGCCCGAAGCCGCCGAGGACGTACTGGTCGCGCTCGGCACCGAGAAATCCGCCGAATTCATCGCCGAACTCGAGACCGACGACGCCGTCCATATCCTCGAGGATCTCGCCCCGTTCGAGCAGCTGCAACTGCTCGAGGGCATGCCGCTTGAGACCCGCGAAGAGCTGGAAGAAAGCCTGACCTACGAGCCGGAATCCGCCGGTCGCCTCATGCGCAAAGCGCTCGTCGCCGTGCCGGAATTCTGGAATGTCGGCGACACCATCGATTTCCTGCGTGCCTCCGGCAGCTTACCGGAATTCTTCTATGTCATTTATACCGTCAACGCCGGTTTCGTGCCCACCGGCCGCGTCATGCTCGGCAGCATTCTCGCCCATAAACGCGATGTACCGCTGGAACAGATCCGCCAGACCAATCTCTACGCGGTCTCGGCCGATACCGATCAGGAGGAAGTCGCCTACCTCTTCCGTAAATATGCGCTCGTCGAGGCGCCCGTCATCGATGCCGAGGGCGTACTTGTGGGCACCATCACCGTCGACGACGTGGTCGACGTAATGGTCGAGGAGGACGAGGAGGACTACCTGCGCGCAGGGGGTCTTAAGGGGCAGGATTTCCAATCCGACATCTGGGAGACCGTGCGTGCCCGCTTCGGCTGGCTTTTCATCAACCTGCTCACCGCAGTACTGGCCTCGGTAGTCATCGGCTTTTTCGAGACCACCATCGAGCAGGTCGTCGCCCTCGCACTCATGATGCCGATGATCGCGAGCATGGGCGGCAATAGCGGCACCCAAACGGTCACGGTCGCGGTGCGGGCCATCGCCACGAAACAACTCACCGACGCCAACAGCCGCGCCTATATTTTCAAGGAAACCGTCATTGGTTTGGCCAATGGTGCGGCGCTGGGCTTCATCATGGCGGTCGGAGTCTATGTGCTATTCAGTAGCGCAAAACTTGCCATCGTGATGATGCTGGCCGCCACCGGCACCATGACCATGGCAGGGCTTTGGGGCGCGCTCATCCCCATTTTCTTGCATCGGCGCGGCTTCGATCCGGCCATTTCCTCGACGATTTTCCTTACCACCGTCACCGATTGCATCGGCTTTTTCAGCTTCCTTGGCCTTGCAACGCTCATTCTCTTCCATATCTAATACACCGGATGTAACCATCGCGCCGTGGGCGACGAATCCATCGGTAAGGAGCCAGCCCCATGCGTCAGTCATTCGTTTCACTCATCGCCCTATTCACCCTCACCTTCGGGAGTCATGCCATGGCCAGTGAACCTGCACCCAAGACCGCCCTCTTCGGCGGTGGCTGCTTTTGGTGCATGCAACCCTCGTTCGATACCACTGCGGGCGTCACGGCCACCAGCGTCGGCTATGCCGGTGGCGACGCCAAGACCGCGACCTACGAGCATGTCTCGACCGGCCGCACCGCCCATGTCGAGGTGATCCAAATCACCTACGACCCCGCGAAGGTCGCTTATGAAAAACTGCTCGAGACTTATCTTGAGAACATCGACCCGACGGATGCCGGCGGCCAGTTCGCCGACCGTGGGCCACAATACCAGACCGTGATTTTCTATGCCGACGATGCACAAAAGCATGCCGCCGAAAAAGCCTTGGCCGCCATCGCGCCCAAGTTCGCGCCAGCGCCGATTGCCGTGCGCCTCAAGCCGGCCGTATCGTTCTTTGCGGCCGAGGATTATCACCAGCGCTACTACGAGAAGAACCGTGCGCACTACAATGCGTACAAAGTCGGCTCCGGCCGCGCCGGTTACATTGAAGAGACATGGAAAAATAAGCAGTGATGCTTAGCTGATCAGGCGGAGATTCTCGAGGATTTTGATCTCGCGTTCGCTTTGCGGCTGGTCGTTGTCGTTATCGAACATCGAATCGAGCGTCGGCGGCATTGCGGTCGGCGGCAGCGGCTGTTGTACTGTCGTCGCCTGTTCGCCGCTATGATCCTCAAGCAGTGCAGGCTCCATGCGCTTGAGCTTGCCATCGACCGAGGCACCGTCCTCGACGGTCAGCGATTCATGCATGATGGTGCCGTTGACCTGCGCGGTGGCATAAACAGTCACGTTCTTGGCCTTGATGAGGCCTTCGACCACACCATGGACATGCGCATCCTCGGCGAGCACATCGCCACGGATGCGGCCGTTGGGGCGCACCGTCACCATATGGCCGCGCACGTTACCGTCCACCTGACCGTCGATATCCAGGATACCGTCGCTGACGATATTGCCCAGTACGCACATGTTGCTGGCAATGACCGAGGGATTCATATCCTTGCGGTAGGCAGCAGTGGCGGAAGCTGGTTTCGGCTGCTTAGTCGAGCGCCCGAACATCGGCACCTGCTTTCAAAAAATTACCGGGGTTGATAGGGCGCCCTTGGTATTGCACTTCGTAGTGCAAATGCTCGCCGGTCGAACGACCGGTCGAACCCTGAATCGCGATCACCTGACCTTTTTTGACGACTTGGCCGGGACGCACGAGGATTTTGCTCAAATGGCCGTAGCGGGTCGCGAAGCCGTATTCGTGCTTCACATCAACGACATTACCATAGGCAGTTTTCCAGCCCGCAAAATCAACGCGGCCGTCGTTCGCCGCCACAATCTTCGCACCGCTGTTGCCCGCAAGGTCGACACCGGCATGGTAGCCCAGCACCCCGCGGAACGGATCGACCCGCGTACCGAATCCGCTGGTCTGGCGGTAGTCGTCCGACGCCATCGGCGAGGCAAGCGGCATCGCGGTCACGATTTCGTTAAGCGCCGTCAGCTTGCGTAGATTGAAGTAAAGCTCGGTCTCCTTATCCTTCAGCACGGACGTCGCCGGTGGGTTGAACGGCCCACCCTGACCACCGGCCGGAAGCGTGGAAGCCCCCTCGATGCGGCCATATTTCTCGCGGCGCTGCTCCTCTTGCAGGCGCTTAGCCTCAGCAGCGCGCTGCAGCGCTTCGCCATCGACACCTGTTTTCGCCAGCACGCGCTCAAGTTCCTTGATCTTGCCGCCGGTCGTCGCACGGATATCTGCCATCATCGCATCGTGGTTGGATTGCAGGTCGCGAACCTTATTCTCAAGGAATTTGATGCGGTTGAATACCACATCGTATTTCGAGGAAACATCGTCGCCATCCGCCTTGCCGGTGCTCGGCTTATCGGCATATTGTTGGGCGATCTCCTTGGCCAGCTCGGCACCCTTGGCACCCTTGCTGCCGTCGGCGAGCTTTATGAGGTCTTGCTTGAGCAGCGCGAATTCCGCTTCTACGCGCTCATTCTCCTGAGCGAAGTTCGCCAGTTTCTGTTCTTTCTCGTCGATGACCTTTTGCGCCGCCATGTAAGAACCGCTGGAGAACGCACCCCACGCCACGAAGCCCATGATGCCAATCGCAAGGAACGCCTGCGTGCTGGCGGCAAACGGTACGTGCTGGGTCTTGTGGTCGGAGATGACGATGATGCTACGCTTGCAAAGCGCGCGTTTCATGAAATCCTGTAGCCAGCGGCCAGCGGCCGTCTTTGGCTTTTTGTTTTTACGCGCAGGTTTTATAGTGGTCTTGGCCATACGTAGTCTACCTTTTATCCCCTGTTGCGCGACCAATCGAACCCAAATTAATGGGAAGATTGCTGCCTTAGGCAGCTGGGGTCGCATCTTTCAAGAGAACGGCTGCGAAGAAGCCGTCCGACCCATCTTTGTGTGGGCTTAACACGAGGCTGGCACCAACGCCATCGCGTGCAAGAAGGTGTTTATTCCACAGTTTATCCGGTGCTTCAACCCGAAATGTCGGATTACCCCCAAGGAATTGTTTCACCTGCCAAAAATTCTCGTCCGCAAAGACCGAACAGGTCACATAGACCAGCCGCCCACCAGGTTTGACCAGCCGCGCCGCGTTCTGGAGAATGCGCTGCTGCACGGCCTTCAGCTCCTGCAGGTCCTCGAGCGTAAACCGCCATTTCAGATCCGGATTGCGTCGCCACGTGCCCGAACCCGAGCATGGCGCATCCACCAGCACCCAATCGGCCGAACGCAAGTGGCGCTTGAGGAACGGGTCCGCCTCATCGCGCAGCACATGGGTCTGCACATTGCTCACCCCTGCCCGCGCCAAGCGCTTGCCCATCTGCGCCAAGCGGCTGGCGGAGGTATCCCACGCCAGCAAGCGGCCCTTGTTCTGCATGCTTGCGGCGATCGCCAGCGTCTTTCCGCCTGCGCCTGCACAAAAATCGATGACTTTCTGGCCGGATTTGGCCTTCACCAGCAGTGCGGCGATCTGGCTGCCTTCGTCCTGCATCTCGAACATGCCGTCCTTGAAGGCTTGGGTGTTAAAGGCGGGCAGGCGTTTTTTCAGCCGCACCCCGATCGGCGAATGGGGGGTGGGCACCCCGAAATAGCCGTCCTTATCGAGCGCGAGGATCAAGTCGCCGGCGTCCTTGCATTTGAGGAGGTTCGCTCGCAGGTCAATCGGTGCTTGTTGGTTCAGCGCTTCCATTGCCTTGGGCAGGTCGTCGCCGAAGGCATCCTTCAGGCGGCCTTCCATCCATTGCGGGTAGTTCAGCCGCGCATCCTCGGGCATCTCGGGCGGGGTGAACGAGCGTTTCTCGCAGCGTTCCAGCATCACGCGCTCCTGGTCGGTCAGCGGTGCCGGCGCATATTTGGTGCCATCGAACGCATCGACGATCTCGTCGACACACATCGCGGGGTCTTGGAATAACAGCGCCACCATCACCACGCGCCGTGGCGTCACCGAACGGTCGCAGGCCTCGACATGCCATTGCAGCGAACCGCCAAAACGCAGCACGAAATAGACCAGTTCGGAGATCGCACCGCGGTCCTTGCTGCCAATATAACGGCGGGCACGGAAGTAATCGGCAAGTAATCCATCCACCGGCGCGCGCTTATCCGCCTGCCAGATGGACTGGACATGCTCCATGATTTCAATCGCAGCCTGAATACGCGCCGAAGGTTTCATAGGCGAGGGTGTAGCGGCATGAGCCTGCAAGTGCAACGGGTAATCGCTGCCCCTGTGCGCCAGTCATGCCAAGTATTCAGCGCATCGGGTTAAAGCGCTTAACTCTCGATCCGGTAATTCGGCGATTCCTTGGTGATGGTGATGTCGTGCACGTGGCTTTCGCGTAAGCCCGCGCCCGTCATCTGCACGAACTGGCAGTTCTTGCGCATATCGGCGACGGTGGCATTGCCGGTATAGCCCATGGCCGCTTTCAGCCCGCCCACCAATTGGTGGATGACCCCGGCCACGGAGCCTTTGAACGGCACGCGCCCTTCGACCCCCTCGGGCACCAGCTTCATGGCCTCGGTCACCTCGGCTTGGAAATAGCGGTCGGCGGAACCTTTGGCCATCGCCCCCACACTGCCCATCCCGCGATAGGTTTTATAGCTGCGCCCTTGGAACAAGATCACCTCGCCGGGGGACTCTTCGGTGCCGGCGAACAGCGAACCGATCATCGCGACTTGTGCACCCGCCGCGATTGCCTTCGCGAAGTCGCCGGAGAATTTAATGCCGCCATCGGCGATGAGGGGGATGTTCTTTTTCTCCGTCACCTTCCGCACATCCATGATGGCCGAAAGTTGTGGCACGCCCACCCCTGCCACCATCCGTGTGGTGCAAATCGATCCGGGGCCAATGCCCACTTTCACCGCATCGGCACCGGCGGCGACGAGCGCTTCGGCCGCATCGGCGGTGGCAATGTTACCAGCAATGACCGCGACATGGGGGTATAACTTCTTGATTTCCCGCACGGTATCGATAACGCCCTTGGAATGGCCATGCGCCGTATCGACGATTACCGCATCCACGTCGGCGGCGATCAAAGCCTCCGCCCGCGCCACCCCTTCACGGCCGGTGCCCACGGCAGCTGCCACCCGCAGGCGCCCGCGTGCATCCTTGGCTGCAAGCGGGTATTTCACTGCTTTTTCAATATCTTTAACCGTAATCAGCCCAACGCAGCGGTAGTTAGCATCGACCACCAATAGTTTTTCGATACGGTGGTGATGCAGTA
>JBIIAV010000058.1:0-9865 GCA_044239745.1 Rickettsiales bacterium | reverse complement strand
GAGCGCCTGACGCTGGCCTACCAGACCTACGGTACCCTCAATGCCGATAAATCCAACGCCATTTTGCTGTGCCACGGGCTGACGGGTGACCAATACCTTGTTGGCCCCCATCCGGTGACGGAAAAAGCCGGCTGGTGGGAGGATTTGGTCGGGGCGGGCAAGGTGTTTGATACCGAGAAATACTTCCTCATCGTCAGCAATGTCATCGGCGGTTGCCTTGGGTCGTCCGGCCCCAAATCCATCAACCCCGCCACCGGCAAGGCTTATGGCATCGATTTTCCCGTCATCACGATCGCGGATATGGTGCGCGCGCAGGTGCTGCTGCTCGATGCCCTCAACATCGAGAAACTCTTCTGCGTCATCGGTGGTTCCATGGGCGGCATGCTCGCGCTCGAATGGGCGGCGCGCTACCCATCGCGGCTGTTCGCCTGCGCTCCCATCTGCACGGCGGCACGCCATTCGGCACAGAACATCGCCTTCCACGAGGTCGGCCGTCAGGCCATCATGACCGATATCGGCTGGAGCGACGGGCGCTACATCGAGCGCAACACATTCCCTGTCAAAGGCCTCGCCGTCGCCCGCATGACCGCGCACGTGACTTATCTCTCCGAGACCGGCCTGCAACAGAAATTCGGTCGCCAACTGCAAAACAAAAAACAGGTCGGCTTCGGGTTCGATATCGATTTTCAGGTCGAGTCCTACCTGCGCTATCAGGGGCAAAGCTTCACCGAGCGTTTCGACCCCAACTCCTATCTCTACATCACCCGCGCCATGGATTACTTCGATCTCGAGGCCGATTTCGGCAAACCGCTGGCGCACATCTTCCGCGATACGCCGGTGCGGTTCTGTGTCGTCTCCTTCTCGAGCGACTGGTTGTTCCCGACGTCGGAAAGCCGCGTCATCGTGCGCGCGCTCAACGCGGCGGCGGCCAATGTCAGCTTCACCGAGGTCATCACCGACAAGGGGCACGACGCCTTCTTGCTCGACGAACCGGCCTTCCACGCCACCTTGCAGGGCTTCCTCAACGGTGCGGCCATCGCGCGGGGGTTGGTGTGAATCAACCCGCCATCTTGCGCCCCGATCTTGCGGTCATCGCCGGCCTCATCAAATCCGGTGCGCGCGTGCTCGATGTCGGCTGCGGCGAGGGCGAGCTGCTGCGCTGGCTGCGCGACGAAAAACAGGTCGATGGCCGCGGTATCGAGATCGATCAACCCTCGGTCAACCGCGCCATCGCGCAGGGCATTCCCGTCATCCAAGGCGATGTCGATTCCGACCTGCCGCACTACCCCGACGCGGCTTACGATTACGTCATTCTCAGCCAAACATTGCAGGCCATGCGCGACCCGCGCGCGGTGCTGCTCGATCTGGTACGCATCGGCCGTCAGGCCATCGTCTCAGTGCCCAATTTCGGCCATTGGCGCAACCGGCTTTACCTCGCCCTACGCGGCAAGATGCCCGTCACCCAGACCCTCAGCTACCAGTGGTACGACACGCCCAACATCCATTTCTGTACCATCGCCGATTTCGTGATTCTCGTCGAATCGCTCGGCATCACTATCGAGGATCGCGTGGTGGTCGATGCGGCGGGGCACAAGGCCAAGTTCACCGGCCGCGGGCCTGCCGCCAACCTGTTCGGCCAGCAGGGTGTCTTTCTGCTTCGGCGGCAATAAAAAACGCCACGAGTTTCCTCGCGGCGTTCTTCATTCGATAGGCGAAGCCTATTGTTTCACTGGAGGTACCTTTTCAGCCGGACGCTTTTCGAGATCAGCCTTCGACTTACCGATAGGTCCTTTCATTTCTTCCAGCGTAATTTTACCGTCTTTGTTGGCATCTATGCCATTAAATGCTTTCTCACCGCGTGCCGCCCACTCGCTCTTCGAGATAGTACCGTCCTTATCGGTGTCATTATCCTCGAACATTTTTTTCTGTGCCTGCTCCATGAATTCTTTGGTCATGGCGGGCGTCATAATGGGTGGTTTGCCTGCAGGCTCGGCGGCAAAAGCAGTGGTCGCGGTGAAGGCCATCGCAAGGCCGAGCGTGGAAAGGATCATTTTTTTCATGGTGCGTTCTCCTTGAGGTCAGGCGCGCGCAGGATGCCCGCGTCGGCCACACCCTAGCCGATTGCCGATGGCAAGAAAACAGTTTTCAGGGGGGATCAGGATGCCGCGGGTGGCTCGGCTGTCGGCAGCACCATGCAGATCTCGCACGAGGAGACGGTCAGCGGCAGGATGCTGATATGCCCGCCCATACGCTCAATAAGAAGATTGGCCAGTTGCACGTTACCGTGGATACGGATGGTCTCGGCGAACATGTGCGGTGTCAGGTGCTGAAGCTGGCGCACGAGGTGGTCGCTACGCTCGCTGACCGAAAGTTGCAGTGGCGAAAGTTCGCTGACCACGATGCTGAGGATGGCCTGCGTTCCCTCGCGGTTATGCAAACAGCGGATGCGCAGCGTACTCTCATCCGCCGCATAGCGGATCATGCCCAGCAGCATCATCCACAAGATATGGGCGACGAAATCGCAGTCGCCGCGACCGGCAACGGCCACATCGACCTCGGCGGTCGTCAGCTTCATGCTGCGCCGATCGAGCGCCGGCGCCAGCGCCAGCATGGTCTGCTGCATCAGGCTTGCCAACGGCACCGTCGTGATATGCGGCGTTTGGGTGCTGAGCATGGCCAGCGCTCCCGCGATCAGTTTCAGGTTGAAACTCGACTCGCAGATATCGTCGAAGTCGTAGCGCAGTGAAGGGTCGAGCTTGTTATTGGCGATCTGTTCCTCGAGGTAGTTGGCATAGGCCAGCACGCTGCGGTATTGCGTGCCGATCTCGCGCCCCGTGTGGGTGATGATGGCGTTCTGGTGCAAAGTGAACTGCGCGATGATACGCCGCGCATGCTCCAGCTGTTGGCTGAGTTCCTTGTGTTTCTGGAAATATTCCAGCGCGAAATTGGTGAATCGCATCACTTCGGTCGCCATCAGGCGCACGGTCATCGCGGATGTGGCGGCGGTCGGCACATCCTGCTGGTAGGCAAGGCGCAGTCGCTGCAATTGCTGCATGATGCGCTGAAGCGGCTGCAACAAATGGCTGCGTAGGATCAGCAGCAGCCCAAGCAACGCCAGATTAGTCGCCAACCACGCCACATAGAACGAGCTGCCCATCGCTTCGTAGGAGTCGAGGATATGTTGGATGCGGTCGGCGGCGTGGCTATCCAGCGGCAGGGGCTTCACCTGCAGCCCCATCATCAGGTTGGGGATGAATACCACCACCAGCACGCACAAGGCGTCCAGCAGCCAATCGTGAGGTGCATCCCGAGGGTCGGTGCGTGGTTCGGATATGATCGTTCGATGCTGCATGGCCGCCTATAAACGTTATCGCCAGAACGTTAAAAATTAATTAAGTTTTGAGCCGCCATGCTCACTTTTTAGCATCACATCGCTAAAAAACCACTGGTTTACCTCGGTTTTTGCTGCATTGCGGCCCCGCCTATGCTATAGCCCGCCTATGCGCTGTTTTCCATATCAAGGTCTGTTCACGGCCAGCCTTTGTCTGGCGGTGGTGGCCTGCGCCACGCCCACCAAGAAAGCCGACATCTTGGATCTCTATGAGCTGCCGCGCACTGTCCACGGACAGCCCATCGGCGGTGATAACGACAGCTACTACACCCAGCCGATGACCTACAAGGGCTGCGCCGTCATCAACGATGCCCCTTCCTGCGGCGGCGGTTAATGGCCGCGGCGCAGATCGTCCTCGATGCCTAGCGGCACCGCAGGGTTATCGAGTGTACGGTACATATTGACGTTCTCGAGCGCCCGCATCACGTAGTTGCGCGTCTCCGCGAAGGGGATGCCCTCGATCCAGTCGATGGCGCCATACAGCGTATGTGGCGGTGCGCCCCGTTCGGCCAACCAGCGCCGCACACTGCCAGGGCCGGCGTTATAGCTTGCGATGCCGAGGATGTACGAGCCGTCGAACCCGTCGATGATCTGGCCGAGATAGGACGAGCCGAGCGTCATGTTGGCAACGGGGTCGTCGAGCTTGGCGTCGGAATAAGGCATATCGATCTTGCGCGCGGTTTGTTTCGCCGTCGAAGGCAGCAGCTGCATCAGCCCGCGGGCATTGGCGGGGCTGCGCGCCGTGGGGTTGAATTCGCTCTCCTGACGGGCGATGGCAAGCGTCAGCGCCGGTTCGATCCGCAGGTTCTTCGGTACGCCGATGCGCGGCCAGCCATAGTCGAGAAGCACCACGCCGTTGCGCAGCGCAAGCTTGGCAATATCCACCCCCGTCGCCGTGCCGCCAAGGCGGTTGGCCAAGCCTGCAAGCAGCGCAAACTGCGCATCGCTATTGGCGCGCGCCGCGATCGCCGAGAGGAACAGATCGCGGATGGTATCGTCGACATTCCTATCCAACTGCTTCACCATCACCACCAGTTCGTCCGCCGCGAAGGCCTGTTTCTCGGCATCCGTCGGCGCGGGCATGGCGGGCAGGGGCAGCGGCTGTTTCGGGTGTAGCCACGCATAGGCCAGTTGGCCATAGAACACGGTGGGGTAGCGGGCGGCCTTGCCCATCCATTCGTTGGCGATATCGTGGTTGCCGTTCTTATCGGCCGCACGGCCCGCCCAATAGGCCGCACGCGCCTTGCTCACCGGCGTATAGACCGAGGTGTAGAGCGTGAAAAAATGCTTGTAGGCGGCCTTGGCGTCCCCCGTGTGGCGCAGGGTGAGCCAGCCTTTCAGCCATAGCGCGACGGCCAGTGCCTCGCCCTTGATGTCACCATGCGGGCTGACGATGGCGAGCGCTTGCGTGTAATTGCGCGCCGACATGGCGTTGCGCGCGGCGGCGGCACGCAGCGGCCACCACAGGTCGGGGTAGGGCACTTCCTTCGGGGCACTGAGCAGCAGTTCGGCAAGGTCGTCGTTGCCGCTGCGCTTCATGCGCCAACGTAGCCGGTCGAAGGTGATGCCGGTATCGCGCTGCTGCACGGCCGAGAGTTGTTTGAACAGGCGCGGAGCCTGCGCGTCGTCGTTGATGAAGGCGATACGCGCCGTGTAGAGGGCGCGCTTCTCGGCGGCCACGCGCGGCAGCATGCGCTTGGCAGCGGCGGATTTGCCTTCGTACAGCAAACGCTCCATGCGCTCGGTATGTTCGCCCGTGCCAAGGAACGCGCCGTAGGATTGCACGATGCGCGTTTCCTCGTCGTCGCTGAAATCGCCTTGCAGCCAACCCTGCTTGATCCACAGGGCTAATTGGTTGGCGCTGCCGGCCTCGGCACGCGCGCAGGCGATCATGCCGCGGCCGGAAATGGGGGCGGTGTCGGTGCAGAATTTTTTCATCACCGCGCGTTCGGGGCGTTCCTCGAGTGCGGCGGCCTCGGTGCGCATGCGGATGATCTTTTCCTGCGGCCAGCCCTCATGCGCAGTAAGGAAACGGTAGCCGTCATCGAAGCGGATCATGGCGGTATCGGGTGCGCGCAGGCGCTCCCATCGTGCATAGGTGGCATCGAGTGACTCTGCCGCAAACGCAGGCATAGCAGTCATGATAAGTGCGGTAACAACAAGCAAGATGCGCATGGTCACCTCAGGTAGCGGATGGCAAAAAACTTCGCAATCGCCAAACCGTATCGGCGAAAGAAAAAAGGCTCCGTGTTGCCACGAAGCCCTTTTCTTTTGCGTCAGCTGCGTGCTGGGCGAACCAGCGCCGCCGCCATCGCTTAGTGTGCCAAGAGTGCCAGCAGCAAGATGGCCGTGATGTTGGCGATCTTGATGAGGGGGTTGACCGCAGGGCCCGCCGTATCCTTGTACGGGTCGCCCACGGTGTCGCCGGTGACCGCGGCCTTGTGCGCCTCGGAACCTTTGCCACCATGGTTGCCTTCCTCGATGTACTTCTTCGCGTTATCCCATGCGCCGCCGCCCGAGGTCATCGAGATGGCAACGAACAGGCCGGTGACGATGATACCGATCAGCATCGCACCCAGTGCCGCGAACGCCGACGCTTGGCCTGCGATTTCGTTGATCACGAAATACAGCGCCACCGGCGTGATGATGGGCAGTAGCGAAGGGATCACCATCTCGCGGATGGCGGCCTTGGTCAGCATGTCGACAGCCTTGCTATAGTCCGGCTTCGCCTTGCGTTCCATGATGCCCGGAATCTCCTTGAACTGACGGCGCACTTCCACGACCACCGCGCCGGCCGCACGGCCGACTGCCATCATCGCCATGCCACCGAAGAAGTATGGCAGTAGGCCACCGATGAACAGACCGACCAGTACATACGGATCAGCAAGGTTGAACTGGACGTCCAGTTTCGGGAAGTAGTGCTTGATGTCCTGCACGTAGGCAGTGAACAGCACCAGCGATGCCAGCGCCGCCGAACCGATGGCGTAGCCCTTGGTCACCGCTTTCGTGGTGTTGCCAACGGCATCCAAAGCATCCGTCGTCACGCGCACGTCCTTCGGCAGGCCGGCCATTTCGGCAATGCCACCGGCATTGTCGGTGACCGGTCCATAGGCGTCGAGTGCGACCACCACACCGGCCAGTGCCAGCATGGTCGTGGCCGCGATCGCGACACCGAACAGGCCGCACAGAAGGTACGGCACCAGAATGCCCGCACAGATCACGATGATGGGCATGCCGGTGGCTTCCATCGATACCGCGAGACCTTGGATCACATTCGTACCGTGACCGGTGGTGCTCGATTGGGCGATGGAGCGTACCGGACGATACGCCGTCGAGGTGTAGTATTCCGTGATCCATACCAGCGCGCCGGTGACCGCAAGGCCGACCATCGAGCAGTAGAATACGTCCATACCGTTGAAGCTCAGCGCCCCGACCTTGTAGATGGTCTCGAAGCCGACCAGCTTCTCGACCAGCTTGTAGATGAGGCCGGCGGAAAGCACCGCGCTCACCACCAAGCCTTTATACAAGGCGCGCATGATGTTGCCGGTGGCATCCAAACGCACGAAGAAGGTGCTGATGACCGAAGCCACGATGCACACGCCGCCGAGGGCAAGCGGGAACACCATGAACAATTCGCGCGTCGCGCCGGTGAAGTAGATGGCTGCCAGCAGCATGGTCGCCACGATCGTCACCACATAGGTCTCGAACAGATCGGCCGCCATACCCGCGCAGTCGCCCACGTTGTCGCCCACGTTATCGGCGATCACGGCAGGGTTGCGTGCGTCATCCTCGGGGATGCCCGCTTCCACTTTACCCACGAGGTCGGCGCCTACATCCGCACCCTTGGTGAAGATGCCACCGCCCAAACGAGCGAAGATCGAGATCAGCGATGCGCCGAACGAAAGCGCTACCAGCGCCTCGAGGATCATGCGCGGATCGGTCTTGATGCTTTGCAGGTAGAAATAGTAGCCCGCAGTTCCGAGAAGGCCGAGGCCGACCACGAACATACCGGTCACCGCGCCCGAACGGAACGCGATGGTGAGGGCTTTTTGCATGCCGGTGCGTGCCGCTTCAGCGGTGCGCACGTTCGCACGTACCGAGATCATCATGCCGATATAACCGGCGATGCCCGACATCACTGCGCCGATGGCGAAGCCGATGGCCACTTGCATACCGAGCTTCCATTGCAAGAAGGCGAAGATGACAATGCCCACCAGCGCGATGGTGCTGTACTGGCGGTTGAGGTAGGCTTTCGCGCCGACTTGGATCGCATCCGCGATCTCGATCATGGCCGCGTTGCCCTTGCTTTGGGCAAGGATGGAGCTGATGGTCAGCAGACCATAGGCAACGGCCAATCCGCCGCACGCCAGAATAATATTGTGAATATCGTTCATTTCCATGGATTTAACCTCGTTGGTTGGGGTTCGCCCCCGTTTAAGGGGCATTTACCTTCAGAATGCAAGAAAATCCGTTGATGCAGTGCAGCAATCGGCGCTTTTCGTGGATAACTATCGCTTATGGGCGCGCGTTTGCCACACCTGCGCGGATCAGCTCGCGGGCTTTCTCGCGGTCGCCCCAGCCGGTGATTTTGACCCATTTGCCTTCTTCGAGATCCTTATAATGCTCGAAGAAATGGCGGATCTGGTCGAGCAATATCTTCGGCAGGTCGGTATACTCCTCCACTTCGTCCCAGAACGGGTGCAGCCGCCGCGCCGGCACGCAGAGGATCTTTTCGTCCTGCCCTTTGTCGTCTTCCATCAGCAGCACCCCGATCGGGCGGGCAGCCACCACGCAGCCGGGCATCAGCGGGCGACGGCCGACCACCAGCACATCCACCGGGTCACCATCGAGCGAAAGCGTGTGCGGAATGAAGCCGTAATTGCACGGGTAGGTCATCGCCGTATGCAAAAATCGGTCGACGAAGATAGCGCCCGATGCCTTATCGAGCTCGTATTTGATCGGCTCGGAACCCATCGGCACCTCGATGATGACGTTCACGTCGTCGGGCACGTTCTGGCCAATGCTGATTTTGCTGATATCCATGGGCGGTAGTCCTGTTAAGTGGGGTTCGTTCGCGCTCGCGTTATGGGCAAAACCGCCTAGGCTTGCAACAGGTTTTCACCAAGGGTTCAATAATTCTTGCTCAGGTGGGGGAGGTGCCTTAAAGGATGCCATCGTTGATAAGGATGCACCCATGACCCAAGCGATCAAAAAAGTAGTGCTCGCCTATTCCGGCGGGCTCGATACCTCCATCATCCTCAAATGGCTGAAGGAGGAATACCAGTGCGAAGTCGTCACCTTCACCGCCGATATCGGCCAAGGTGAGGAGGTCGAGCCGGCGCGCGCCAAGGCCGAGCTGATGGGCGTGAAGCAAATCTTCATCGACGATCTGCGCGAGGAGTTCGTGCGCGACTACGTGTTCCCCATGTTCCGCGCCAATGCGCTCTATGAGGGTGTCTACCTGCTCGGCACCTCCATCGCCCGCCCGCTGATTGCCAAACGCCAGATCGAGATCGCCCGCCAAGTCGGTGCCGATGCGGTGTGCCACGGCGCCACCGGCAAGGGCAACGACCAAGTCCGCTTCGAGCTGAGCTATTATGCCCTGCAACCGGATATCAAGGTCATCGCCCCGTGGCGCGAGTGGAAGCTCAACAGCCGCACGCAGATGATCGAATACGCGCAACAGCACCAGATTCCCGTCGCCAAGGATAAAATGGGCGAAGCGCCGTACAGTATGGACGCCAACTTGCTGCATATTTCGTATGAAGGCAAAGCGCTGGAGGACCCATGGGTCGAGCCGGATAGCTCCATGTTCCGCCTCACCGTCAACCCCGAAGCAGCGCCGGACAAACCGGAATATATCGAGGTGGAATTCGAGCGTGGCGATGCCGTCGCCGTCAACGGCCAAAAGCTAAGCCCCGCGAGCCTGCTCGCCGAGCTCAACCGCATCGGTGGTCGCCATGGTGTCGGTCGCCTCGACCTTGTCGAGAACCGTTATGTCGGCATGAAATCGCGCGGGGTGTATGAAACGCCGGGCGGCACTATCCTGCACACCGCCCATCGCGGCATTGAATCCATCACGCTCGATCGCGGCGCTATGCACCTGAAAGAAGAGCTGATGCCGCGTTACGCCGAGTTGGTCTATTTCGGTTACTGGTTCTCGCCGGAGCGCGAGATGCTGCAATCGCTCATCGACAAAAGCCAAGAGAATGTTTCGGGCGTGGTGCGCCTGAAACTCTATAAGGGTGGCGTCTCGGTGGTTGGCCGTAAATCACCCACCAGCCTCTATTCCATGGCGCATGTGACGTTCGAGGCCGATAGCGTCTACAACCAACGCGACGCCGAAGGATTCATAAAACTCAACGCCTTGCGCCTGCGTCTTCGTCATCAAGGCACATAGGCTGGGGGGCGGGCATTTAACGCAATCTTCACACTTTACCGATAGATTATGCATTAAGGTGTAGTGGTATGTCG
>JBIIAV010000002.1:0-76743 GCA_044239745.1 Rickettsiales bacterium | reverse complement strand
GATAACGAAGTTACCGTTAAAGTTGATGGCAAGACCGATGGTGGTCTCGGCTACGGCGCACAGATCGATCTGGAAGCAGATACGACGGCTGACGCTGACAAACAAGGTACCAACGCTTCGCGCACCTTCACCTACCTTCAAGGTGCTTGGGGCCGCGTAGAACTGGGCGACAACAAATCGGTTGCTTCGACTATGCGCGTTGACGCTTCGACCCTTGCTGCTGCTACCGGCGGTATCAACGGTGCGTGGACCTACTTCGTGAACGGCGTGAACACTGCTTCGTTCATCACCACCTCGAAACTGGTTACCGAGCATGGCTCGCTGACCGATTTCGGTGACGAGTCGGAGTACAACTCGACCAAAGTAAGCTACTACACCCCGAAATTCTCGGGCTTCCAAGCTGGTGTGAGCTACACCCCGTCGCTCAGCCGTGGTCAAACCATTGCTCGCGCTGACAACAACGCGGGTGACATTGGCAACATCTGGGATCTGGGTCTGGGTTACGAAGGCACCTTCAGCGGCGTTAAATTGGCTGCTGCCGGTACCTACGAACTCGGTGAAGCAGAGACCGCAGCTACCGAAGACACCAAAGCCTACAACATTGGTGCTCTCGTTGGCTTCCAAGGTTTCAGCGTAGCTGGTTCGTACGGTGACTGGTCGGATTCCGACAACACCGCTGGTCGCGATAGCGACTACTGGACCCTCGGTGGTGGTTACACTGCAGGCCCAATCGGTCTGTCGGCTACCTACATCGACTCGACCCGCGACGTTACCGCAACCACACAGAACGAATTCCAGAACCTCGTTCTCGGTGCTGAGTACAAACTCGCTGCTGGTCTGACCCCGTACGCTGAAGTCTCGTTCTACGAGTTCGACAGCGCCGGCGTAGTCTACGACAACCAAGGTACCACGGTTATCCTCGGTACCCAGGTTGCGTTCTAAGTCTTAGAGCGACACTAAAAAGAGGGGGCGGTTCGCAAGAGCCGCCCCTTTTTTCTTGCCTGCTTCGCACTGCGCGGCCCCATCGCCATTGCCCCGCGCCGCTTCGTTTCGGAAGCATTTGCGCTTTCGCAGCAGCGTGCTACTACAGATGCATGCGTTATCCCCTCCTATCGGCTTTGGCCGCCCTTGTCTTGCTTGCTGGCTGCGGCTTCAAGCCGCAATACGCCAAGGATTCCACCACTGCCGCTGCGGTCGATCTGTCATCGGTGGCGGTCACGGTCATCGGCTCTACCATCACTGCCAATGCACCCAGCACCATCTCGCGGCGCTCCAGCGAGCTTTTGAAGGCCGAGATCGAGGACCAGACCAACCCGCGCGGCACGCAGGGGCAAAAACAGTTCCTGCTATCCATCAATTACACCGAGCAAGATACCTCGCTATTCGTCAATCCCGACGGCACGTCGAGCCGCGGCGATCTTCAATATGCCAGCAGTTACACCCTCACCCGCATGAGTGACGGCAAGGTGATCGCCAGCGGCAACATCCAGCGCTCCAGCAGCTACAGCGCCTCACCCACCGCCGATTACGCTTCCTATGTCTCGGTCGAGGACGCCCGCAAAAAAGGGATGCTCGCCCTCGCACAGGATTATAAACTGCGCCTCGCCACGCTCCTGCCCACCCTCAACAGCACCAATGGCACCTCCATCGCCCCCGTTATGGAGTCGCCGCGTATGCCCGCTTTACCCCAACCCACCCGCGCCCATGAAACTATCTACCCGCGATATTGAGGGCTTCGTCCGCGCGCCGGCGCAGGCCTCCGCCGCCCTTATCTACGGCACCGACGCTGGGCAAGTGCGTCAGCGCGTGGCGGAGCTTTGCCAAAGCTGGCTGGGTAAAAACCCCGACCCCATGGCACAGGTCGAACTGACGGTGGAGCGTCTGAAGGAGGACCACGCCGCCTTGAGCGACGAGCTTGCCGCCATGTCGCTGATGGCGCCGCGCCGCGTTATCATTGTGCGTGAGGCGGAAGATGCCCTGCTGCCGGCGATCGAGGAGGCGGTAAGCCGCCGCGCGCCGGAGAATTTCCTTATTCTTTACGCGACCGAAGCGTTGCCCTCGACCAGCAAATTACGGCTGTGGGGCGAGCGTTCGGCACAGGTGGGCACCATCGCTTGCTACAAGGACGAAGGCTCGGGTCTGGAGCAATTCATCCGCGATCATTTGCGCGGCTACGGCCTGCGCGCCAGTGGCGAAGCGTTGCGCATGCTCGCCTCCCAGCTTTCCGGCGATCGCCAGATCATCATCAACGAGCTTGAGAAATTATCACTTTATGTCGGCGACGAAGCCGAGGAAATCTCGATCGACGACGTGGTGGCCACCGTCGGCGAGAACAACGATAAATCCTTCGACGACCTCAATGTCGCCGTCGCCGGCGGCGATATGGCGGCTATCTGCCGCCTGAGCGATCGTCTGTTGATGGAGGGAAATCCCGGGCTTTTGATGGTGCGCAGCATCATGCGCTACATCCAGCGGCTCGAGGCCATCGCCCTCAAACGCGCCGAGGGCGGCAACATCGATGGCATCATCGAAGGCCTGCGCCCGCCGGTATTCTTCAAGGCAAAACCGTTGCTTAAATCCCATGCGGGGCGTTGGCATGTGGCCGCTTGTACGCAAGCGCTGGCGCGGCTGCAAGGGCTCGAGCTTGATTCCAAACGCTACAGCGACGAATCGCTCAGCCGCATGGCGCACGGGCTGATGGAGGTCGCTCGCTTTGCCGCCCCCGCTTCTGCCCGCGCCGCGTGAGGCCGCCTTATCGCTACCGATTTTAAGGCGCCGCCCCTATCGGTCACGCTTGCCTTTCACGCCCAATCTGCCTACATCCGCAGCATCATGAGCCACGCCACCGCCGCCACCATTTATGCCCTTGCCACCGCCGCCGGCCGCGCTGGTGTCGCCGTCGTTCGCATCAGCGGGCCCGCGGCGCTGGCAGCCGTTCGCTTTTTAGGGGTGGAAAAGCCGCTAGCGCCCCGTCACGCAACACTGGTAACGCTCACCCATCGGGGCAATACCATCGATCAAGCCCTCGGCTTGTATTTCCCTGCCCCACACTCCTTCACCGGCGAGGACGTGGTCGAGCTGCACACCCATGGCAGCCGCGCCGTAATGCGCCTATTGCTCGATGCACTCGGCCAATGCGATGGCCTACGCATGGCGCAGGCCGGTGAATTCGCCCGCCGCGCCTTCGCCAACGGCAAGCTGGATCTGGCTCAGGCCGAGGGTTTGGCCGATTTGATCGACGCGCAAACCGCCTCCCAGCACACCCAAGCCCTGCGCCAGCTCGATGGCGGCATGAGCCGTCGGGTCGAGGACTTGCGCGCCGCCATCATCCAGCCCCTCGCTTTGATGGAAGCCTATATCGATTTTCCCGACGAGGAGATCCCCGAGGCCGTGATCGCTGAGGCAAACGCCCGCGTCGCCGCCCTTGTGACCGAGCTTGAGGCCTTGCTTGATGATGGCGCCATCGGCGAGAAGATCCGCGACGGGCTGGACGTGGTCATCACCGGCGCGCCCAATGTCGGAAAATCAAGCCTTCTCAATGTGTTGGTCAAGCGCGATGCGGCCATCGTCTCGGCCGAGGCGGGCACCACCCGTGACATCATTGAGGTGGCGATGGAACTCGGTGGCTATGCCCTGACGCTTGTCGACACTGCCGGCATCCGCGAACATGCTGGCAGCATCGAGGCCGAGGGCATCCGCCGCGCGCGCACCCGCGCCCAGCATGCCGATATCGTTCTGGAGCTGCGCGACGCGTCCGACCGCGCGACACAAAGCAAGCAGCCATCTGAAAATCATAACAAAATCGTGGTTTTCACCAAATCCGATCTTTCGCCCCTTCCCGCCTTGCCCGCGGGCGCCCTTGCCATCTCGACCAAGACCGGCGACGGGTTGGACGGTTTGATGAGCGCGCTTGCCGAAGCGGTGGCACAGCGGATGGATACGGCCGCCTCGCCCCTTATCACTCGCGCCCGCCATCGCGAGGCCTTGGCCGAGGCCGCAGCAAGCCTCAAACGCTTCCGTGCCGATGCGCCGCTCGAGCTGGTCTGTGAGGAGTTACGGGTAGCGGCGACGGCCATTGGCAAAATCACTGGCAAGATCTGGGTCGATGATGTATTAGACCTCGTTTTCAGCCGCTTTTGCATTGGCAAATAGGGGCTTGAACGGCCGATCACACAATCAACAATAACATGAACACACTGCTGCAAGCTTATGAATAACAAATTATTTGATGTCATCGTCATTGGCGGCGGGCATGCCGGCACCGAGGCTGCCGCGGCCGCCGCGCGCCTTGGCGCCACCACCTGTTTGCTGACCCATAAGCGCGACACGGTGGGCGAAATGTCGTGCAACCCCGCCATCGGCGGCATCGCCAAGGGCACCTTGGTACGCGAGATCGATGCCCTCGACGGTGTCATGGGACGCGCTATTGATCGCGCCGGCATCCATTACAAAATGCTCAATGCCAGTAAGGGGCCGGCGGTGCGTGGGCCGCGCGCGCAGGCCGATCGCAAACTCTATCGTAACGCAGTACAGGCCTTGCTTAGCGAGTATGCGAACCTCACCATCATCGAGGATGCGGCCGATGATATTGTCATGGAAAACGGCGCGGTTGTGGCCGTTGTCGGGGCGTCCGGAACCACCTATCAAACCGGCCGCGTGGTACTTACGACCGGAACATTCTTGAATGGCCTCATCCATTGTGGTGAAACGCAAACGCCCGCCGGCCGTGTCGGTGAAAAACCCTCGATCGCCCTTGCCAATTCCATTCGCGCCCTGGGGCTGACCGTCGGTCGATTGAAGACCGGCACCCCTGCCCGGTTGGATGGAACAACGATAAACTGGAGCATCCTCACCCCGCAAATGGGCGATAATCCACCCGCCCCCTTCTCTTATATGACGGATCACGTAACGGTGCCGCAAATTACCTGCTATATCACACATACGACTGAAAAAACTCACGAAATTATTCGTAACAACGTCCATCGTTCGCCCATGTATTCGGGACAGATCAAGTCCTCGGGCCCACGCTATTGCCCTTCGATCGAGGATAAGATCACCCGTTTTGCTGACCGCGAGCGCCATCAGATTTTCCTCGAGCCGGAGGGTTTGGACGATACCACCGTTTACCCCAACGGCATCTCGACATCCCTCCCCGAGGAAGTTCAACGCGCCATGATCGCCAGCATCCCGGGGTTGGAGAACGCCCATATCATCCGCGTTGGCTACGCCATCGAATATGATTATGTCGACCCACGCGAACTGAAACAAACCTTAGAAACCAAAAAAGTCAAAGGCTTATACCTTGCCGGCCAGATCAATGGCACCACCGGATACGAAGAAGCTGGTGGCCAAGGGCTTGTCGCGGGGCTTAATGCCGCCCTCGCCGCTTCTGGCTCCGACCCCTTTATCGTCGATCGTTCGCAAGCCTATATCGGCGTGATGATCGACGACCTCACGACCCTCGGTACCCAAGAGCCGTATCGTATGTTCACGTCGCGTTCGGAGTATCGGTTGAGCTTACGCCCCGACAATGCCGACCTTCGCCTCACTCCGATTGGTATTTCCATCGGCTGTGTCCGTCCGGAACGTCAAAAAATGTTTCACGTGAAACATTCTCTCCTCGAAGACGCGATGCAAATTGTTTCACGTGAAACAATTTCACCCAATAAAGCAGTCGACGTCGGACTCCAAATTAATCAGGACGGTGTCAAACGTTCCATTCTTGATCTGTTGGCATATCCGACCATCAGCTTCGATCGCCTATCAGAGATATGGCCAATATTGAAATCCTTCCGACCGGATATTCGCGAACAGATAGAGATCGAATCGGTCTATAAATCCTATCTTGCACGTCAGCAGGCCGATATCGAATCCTTTAAAATGGACGAACAATTGGTCATCCCAGAGTCGGTCGATTACGATGTGGTCGGATCACTTTCCAACGAAATCCGTGACAAATTGAAACGTACTCGACCACCCACGTTGGGCGCAGCCAGCCGCATCCCGGGCGTCACGCCAGCGGCTATCACCGCCATCATGACCTATATGCGTCGCCGTCAATCCGCGGCCTGAACCATCCAAAAATGTTTCACGTGAAACATTTTTAGATTCGAGATGACAAGACGCGTCAGATTGATTATGTAGACACCATGCTTCGTGTTGATCAACAAACATCATCGCCACAAAATGTTTCACGTGAAACATTTTCACCCATGGCCGATTATGTCGCGCTGCTTTTAAAGTGGAACGCGAAGATCAATCTGATTGGCCCTGCAACACAAGCCGATATTTGGTCGCGCCATATCGATGATAGCTTGCAATTGGTTCCGTTGATTCCCAAAAATGCCAAAACCCTTGTCGATTTGGGAAGTGGGGCTGGCTTACCGGGGTTGGTGATTGCGATACAATGTCCGCAACTGTTCGTTACCTTGGTCGAGCAGGACCAGCGTAAGGCAGCGTTCCTTACCGAAGCAAAGCATCGTCTTGGTCTTTCCAATGTTACGGTCATGGCGATCGATATCGCCGAGCTCGTCGGGCAATACGATGTGGTGACGGCGCGGGCGTTGACGGCGCTGGATGGTCTGTTCGCTATGGCGCATCGGCTGATGGGGGCAGGGGGCATCGCCCTCTTTCCCAAAGGCGAAAACGCTGCCGAGGAATTGAAAAAAGCCAGTGAATCATGGGACTATCAAAGCACCGCAAAACCAAGTAAAACGCATGCGATATCCAGCATTATTTCGATATCGCAATTATCACTTAAACCGCACGGAAACAGATAGGTTTTTTATGACACGCATTATCTCGGTCGTGAACCAAAAAGGGGGGGTGGGCAAGACGACCACCGCTGTCAATATGGCCACCGCACTGGCTGCCATCGGCAAGCAAGTGCTGGTGATCGACCTCGACCCGCAGGGCAATGCCTCGACGGGTCTGGGCATCGATCAAAGCAAACGGGTGCGCACTTCGTACGATGTGCTCATCGGGAATGCCACTTTGGAGCAAGCGGCCGTTAAAACGGCCATTCCACGACTTTCTGTGGCGCCGGCGACCATCGACCTCACCGGAGCCGAGATCGAGCTTGTAACCATGGATAAAAGGGAATTTCAATTACGGCAAGCGCTGGCCTCGATGTCCGCGCAATGGGACTATGCCATCATCGATTGTCCGCCGTCGCTTGGGCTGTTGACCCTCAACGCGCTGACGGCAAGCAACGCCGTACTCATCCCGTTGCAATGCGAATTCTATGCCCTCGAGGGGTTGGCGCATTTGCTCAAGACCATCAAGCTGGTGCAGGCGAATTTGAATGCCGGACTCACCATCCACGGCGTAGTGCTGACGATGTACGATCGTCGCAACAAGCTCACCGAGCAGATCGAAGAGGACGTGCGCGGCTTCTTGGGAACGGATGTCTACAAGACCGTCATCCCCCGCAATGTGCGGATGTCCGAGGCGCCAAGCCATGGCAAACCGGCGCTGGTCTACGATCTCAAATGCCCCGGCAGCCAAGCCTATCTGCAACTCGCCCGCGAGCTCATTCAACGTGAAAAACAATTCGCCATCAAAGCGGCGGCCTAACATTTAACAAGGAGAAACATCATGGCAATAGCAGCAAAAAACACTAAAGGTCTCGGTCGCGGGCTTTCATCGCTGATGGGGGAAACGGCCGCCAGCTTGGCCGAGCCGGTGGCAGTGAGCATCAACGAAAACGGCACGTTGCAACTGCCCATCCAGCAATTGAAGGCGGGCAAATATCAGCCGCGCCGCCATTTCGATGACGCCGCGCTCGCCGAGCTTGCCGACTCGATCGAAAAGCACGGCGTGATGCAGCCGATTGTGGTGCGCTTGGTCGCGCCCAACGCCTATGAGATCATCGCGGGAGAGCGCCGTTGGCGCGCTGCCACCCTTGCAAAATTAGCGAAAGTGCCGGTCATCATCCGCGAAGTGAATGATACGCAGGCGCTGGAATTGGCGCTGATCGAAAATATTCAGCGCGCGGATCTCAATCCGCTGGAGGAGGCCGCCGGCTATCAACGGTTGATGGACGAATTTGGTTACACGCAGGAACGTTTGGCGCCGGTGATCGGAAAAAGCCGCAGCCACGTCGCCAATTTGCTGCGCTTGCAAAAACTGCCCGAAAGCATCAAGCAGCGCATCGATTCCGGTGAGCTGACGATGGGGCATGCCCGCGCGATTCTGATGGCAAAAAATCCGGAAGAATTGGCGCAGCAAATTATCGAGATCGGCCTCAGCGTGCGTGAGGCGGAAGCGCGCGCCAAGGGAGAAGCCGCAAACGCTAAGAGCGAGGAAAAGCAAAGCACACCGCGTTCCGGCGCAACCAAATCGCGTAGCAGCGCAACCAAGAGCGAAGATGTCATCCAGCTTGAAAATATGCTCGCCGATTCGCTTGGCCTTCGCGTCAGCATCGATACGCGCAGTGGTCAGTCCGGCGAGGTGATCATCGGCTACGATTCGCTGACCCAGCTCGACGAAATTTTGCGGCGTTTGGGTGGCGGCGTTTAAGTAATTTTTGCTGCACTTAATGCTGCAGCAAGAAGTGTACGCGTATAATCATGCTGCGGTGCAGCAAATACCGTTTCGCACGCGCCCGATTCGACCACTTCACCGCGCTTGAGGACGAGCATTTGGTGTGCCATCGCGCGCACCACGCGCAGATCATGCGTGATGAAAATATACGCCACATCATGCGTGCGTTGTAGGTCCTTGAGTAGCTCCAGCACGTGTTGTTGTACCGACATATCGAGCGCGGAAGTTGGTTCGTCGAGCACCACCAGCGCCGGCTTGAGCACCATGGCACGGGCAATGGCGATGCGCTGTCGCTGACCGCCCGAGAACTCATGCGGATAGCGGTATTTCATCTCCGGCGTTAGGCCGACTTTTTGCAATATATCGTCCACCAAGGCATCGGTATCTTCGTTGAATTTTTTGCGGTGCAGTCGCAATCCTTCCGCGATGATCTCGCCGACGCTCATGCGCGGATTGAGACTGCTGAATGGGTCTTGGAAAACGATCTGCATGGCATGGCGCACGCGGCGTAATTGCTTGATGGTTTGCGTGTCGATGCGTTCGCCCAGAAAGACGATGGGGCCGTCGCTTTTGATCAGGCGCAGCAGGGCAAATCCAAGCGAACTTTTACCCGAACCCGATTCACCGACGACGCCCAATGTTTCGCCGGCATGCAGAGCGAATGTGGCGTCCTTCACCGCTTGCACGACGCGTAGCCGGCGGCGCAATATCGGGCTTTTGATATCAAAGCGTACGGACAGATGATCGCAGGAAATAATGGCCTTGGCCGTTGCAGCAATGGGGGTGGAAACGCCGCTTGGCGTGGCGTTGAGCAGCATGCGCGTATAGGCGTGCTGGGGGTTGGCGAACACGTCCGCCACCGCGCCGGTCTCGACGATTTCGCCCGCATGCATGACGGCAACACGATCGGCAATTTGCTGCACCATCAGCAAGTCATGGGTGATGAACAGCAGCCCCATATTGCGCTCGCGCTGCAGGCGCGCCAACAGCTTCAGAATCTGCCCTTGCAGCGTGACGTCGAGCGCGGTCGTTGGCTCGTCCGCGATCAGCAGCGACGGGTTATTGGCAATCGCCATCGCGATCATCACGCGTTGGCGTTCGCCGCCGGAAAGCTGGTGCGGATAGACGGTGCCGCGCGTATCCAAATGCTGCAGTCCAACGGCAACACAAAGCTCGCCGAGCTTTGCTTGGGCGGTGGAACTGTGGCGCGCCACGCGCTGATGTAGGCAGAACGATTCGATGATCTGCTTGTCGATTGGATGCAGTGGGTTGAGGGCGGTCATCGGCTCTTGGAAGATCATGCCGACTTCGCGGCCGCGCACCTGGGTGATGGCGCTATCGCCAAGCGACGAAAGCACGCGGCCGTTGAGCGCGATGCGGCCCTCGATACGGGCGTTGGCGGGCAGCAATCGGGTGATGGATTGGGCGGTGAGCGACTTGCCCGAACCCGACTCGCCGACCAGCGCCAGCACCTCGCCTTTGGCGACATGCAGCGACACGTTGCGCACCACTTGGGTGGTGCCGAAAGCGATCGACAGATGTTCGATGGAAAGCAGGCTCATGCGCGCCCCGCAAAAATTTTGCGTGGGTTGAAGGCGTCACGCACGGCCTCGCCGATGAACAGCCACAGCGACAGAACGAAGGCGAGGGTGAAGAACCCGATAAGCCCCAGCCACGGCGACTGCGGGTTGTTCTTGCCTTGCGCCAGTAGCTCGCCGAGCGATGGTGAGCCAAGCGGCAGGCCGAAGCCCAAAAAGTCGAGCGAGGTGAGGCTGGCGATGGCGCCGGTGATGAGAAATGGCAGGAACGTGAAGACCGAGACGAGGGCGTTGGGCAGCACGTGGCGCCAGAGGATGGTCAGTTCCGAAAGCCCCATGGCGCGGGCGGCGCGGACATAATCGAAATTGCGGGCGCGCAGAAATTCGGCGCGCACCACATCGACCAGTGCCATCCAGCGAAATAGCAGCATCAGCCCCAGCACCCACCAGAAATTGGGCACCACCATGGAGGACAAAATGATGAGCAGGAACAGCACCGGAATGCCTTCCCATATCTCGATGAAGCGTTGCAGCAAAAGATCGAGCGCGCCGCCGAAATAGCCGCTGAGCGCACCGACGGCGATGCCGATCACGCTCGAGAAGAACACGAGCAACATGGCAAAACACATGCTGAGGCGGAAGCCGTAAAGCACGCGGGCGAAGACATCGCGGGCTTGATCGTCCGTGCCGAAGAAATTGGTGGAGGAGGGCGGTGCCGGTGCGCGCAAAATTCCGAAATTGATGGTGGTGTAGCTGAAGGGAATGGGCGCGCGCAGCATCCAGCCATGGGAGGCGATTTCGTGGATCACCCATGGGTCGTTGTAGTCGGCTTCGGACTCGAGCGCGCCGCCGAAAATGGTGTCCTCGCGGTAGCTCTCGACGATGGGAAACAGCAGTTCGCCCTTATAATAAACTAGCAAAGGCTTATCGTTGGCGATGAGTTCGGCGCAGGCACTGAAGGCGAACAGCACCAGCAGCACGATGGCGCTGATATAGCCGCGGCGGTTGGCCTTGAAGGTTTGTATTCGGCGCTTCGTGATGGGCGAGAGGGTCATGAGCGCCCCTCGAAATCAATGCGCGGATCGACCAACATGTAGGTGATATCGCCGATGAGCTTGAGCACAAGGCCGATGAGCGTGAAGATGAATAACGTCGCGAACATGACGGGGTAATCGCGCGCGAGCGCCGCCTCGAACCCCAGCAACCCCAAGCCATCGAGCGAGAAGATGACCTCGATGAGCAGCGCGCTGGTGAACAGGATGGAAAGGATGGCCGCCGGCAACCCCGCGATGACAATGAGCATGGCGTTGCGGAAGACATGGCCATAGAGTACGCGGGTCTCGCTCAGGCCTTTGGCGCGCGCTGTCATCACGTAATGCTTGGAAATTTCCTCGATGAAGGAGTTCTTGGTGAGCAGGGTGAGCGAGGCGAAGCCGCCCACCACCATGGCGGTGACGGGCAGCGCCATATGCCACAGATAGTCGAGTATCTTTCCCGATAGGCTGAGCGTTTGCCAATCATCCGAGACGATGCCGCGCAGCGGGAACCATTGCAGATAGCTGCCACCGGCAAAGACGATGAGCAGCAACACCGCGAACAGGAACCCCGGTATGGCCTGACCGATGGCGAAAAGCGTCGATGTCCAGACATCGAACGACGAGCCGTCGCGCACGGCCTTGCGGATGCCCAGCGGAATGGAGACGAGATAGACGATGAGGGTCGTCCATAGCCCCAGCGAGATGGAGACGGGGAGCTTTTCCAAGATCAAGTCGATGACGGGCGTGTCGCGGAAGAAGCTGTTGCCGAAATCGAACGTGACATATTGCTTGAGCATGAGCCAGAAACGCTCCGGCGCTGGTTTATCGAAGCCGTATTGTTTCTTGATATCGGCGATGAGCTCGGGGTCGATGCCCTGCGCCCCGCGATAGGCCGCAGCACCGCCGCCTTGGGTGGTGGTGACGGCACTGGCCGAAACATCGCCGCCACCGCCGATGCGATCGCTCGCGCCGCCGGCACCGGCAGGGGTGGAGAGCTTGACGATGAGCTGCTCGACCGGCCCACCGGGGGCAGCTTGGATGATGACGAAATTGATGAGCAGGATGCCAAGCAGGGTCGGGATCATCAATAGCAGTCGGCGCAAAATATAACCGATCATGGCGATCCTTTCTGAAGGGGGGCTTGCTCCTTCGTCGCATGCTCAGGCGTGGCCTGCCACCATGTGTCGATGCCGAGATTGTAGGCGGGGGTGATGTCCGGCCGGCCGAATTGATCCCAATAGGCGACGCGCCACGCATTCAGATTCCAATGCGGGATGATGTAATGTTCCTGCGTTAGTACGCGGTCGAGCGCGCGGGCCGCGGGGCGCAGCGTATCGAGCGTTTGGGCGTTCTGTATTTTTTCCACCAGCGCGTCGACCGCCGCATTTTTCACGCCGCCGAGATTCTGGCTGCCTTCGATATCGGCCTGCGAGGAATGCCAATAGAGATATTGTTCGGTCGAGGGGTAGAACAGCCCCTGATTCCACCAGACGGAAACGATATCGAACTGTTTCTTCTCGAGCCGTTTTTGGTATTGCGACGCATCGACATAACGGAAGCTCGACGCGATGCCGAGCTTGGAAAGATTGTGCCGCATGATGGCAATGACGCGCTCGAACGTGCGCTGCGTCATCAGGAATTCGATGGTGAGGGCTTCGCCGGTCGTTTTGTTGACGCGCACGCCGTCACGCATCACCCAACCCGCATCGTTGAGGAGCTGCTGTGCTTTGATGAGATTGGCGCGGGCGATGCCCGTGCCGTCGGTCGTCGGCACGCGGTATTCCTCGGTGAACAAGCGGGCGGGCAATTGGCTTTTATAGGGGGCAAGCAGCGCCCGCTCTGCCGCGTCCGGCAGGCCGTTGGCCTCGAACTCGGTGTTGTTGAAATAACTGCGGCCGCGATCATAAGCGCCGTAGAAAAGCGTCCGGTTCATCCACTCGAAATCCAGCGTCAGCCCGATGGCCTCGCGCACGCGGACATCGGCGAATTTGGCCGCGCGGGTATTGAAGATGAAGCCTTGCATGCCGCGCGGGATTTTGTGCGGAATTTTGGTTTTGATGAGCTCGCCCGAGCGCACGGCGGGGACGTCGTAGGCGGTCGCCCAGTTACGGGCGATGAATTCCTCGTAGTAATCGAACTGGTGGGATTTGATGCCCTCGAGCGCGACGGTGTCGTCGCGGTAGACATCGTAGCGGATGGTATCGAAATTATTCAAGCCGCGCTGGCTGGGCAGCGCCGCGCCCCAATAATCCGCAACGCGGGTGAAGGTGATGCTGCGTCCCGCATCGACCGCGCTGACGCGGTACGGCCCCGAGCCCATGGGCGGGGTGAGGGTGGTCTTGTCGAAGGGGGTGCAGGTGGGGGCAGGGGTCGCTTGCCCCTCGCAGAACGCATGCTTGGGCAGCACCGGCATGCTGGCGGCGATGAGGGGTAGTTCGCGGTGGGCGCGGTCGGCGAAGCGGAAACGCACGCTGCTGCGGTCGACCGCTTCGGCGGTGATGGGTTTATATTGCGCGCGCAGCGACGGGTGGCCTTTCGCTTTAAGGATATCGAAGCTCCAGACCACGTCCGCGGCGGTGATGGCTTTGCCGTCCTGCCAGCGGGCGTTGGGGTTGAGGGCAAATACGGCGCTCGTGCGATCGGGCGCGAGGGTGATGCTGCGGGCGATGAGAGGGTAATAGGATTGCGGCTCGTCGTAGGAGGCGACCATCAGGCTTTGATAGACGAAGCCCGCCACCCCCGGCGCCGCCACCCCCTTCAGGATGAACGGGTTCATGCTGTCGAAGGCGGCGTTGGTGGAAAGCTTGAGGGCGCCGCCTTTGGGGGCGTTGGGGTTGACGTAATCGAAATGCTGGAAGTTTGCGGGGTATTTCAGTTCGCCCCACAGCGCGATGCCGTGCGCGGCATAGGCGCTGCTTGCCAACAGCGCCACGAGCATCCAGACGACGGCGGAACGTTTCATGGCGAAAGCGTAAGCGGAGGATGGCCGCACGTCTAGCGCAAAGATGAATCCGGTCGGCAGCTACTTCTTGGGTAGCGGCGCTGGGCTATCCGACTGGCTGTTGAGGTAGGCGATCAGGTTGGCGCGCTCCTGATCCTTTTTGTTGCCGCCGTAGGCCATGATGGTGCCGGGCATGGTTTTTTTCGGGTTCCATTGGAATTTGTTCATTTCCTCGAATGTCCATTTCCCGCCATAGGCTTTCATGGCCGTGGAGTAGCCAAAGTCGCTGACCGAACCGACCGGACGGTTGATGACGCCCCACAGATGCGGCCCGACCTTGTTGGCGCCGCCCTTTTCGATGTTGTGGCAGACCGAGCATTTCTTGGCGAAATATTCACCGCCGGCCTTCACATCCGCCGTGGCGTAAAGCCCCGTGATATCCGGTGCTTCCTGTGGAGCAGCGGCGCCGCCATCGGCGGGGGCTTCGGTCACCTCGATGCTGTAGCCGCGCTTTTCCTCGTGGTGCGCACCCGGGTGGGTCGGCCCGCCGAAATAGAGGAACTCCGTCACCTTGCCCGTCACCATACCGATGAGACCGGCGACCAGAATGGCAGCGGCGATTTTATTCGTATTGAGATTCGACATAGGTGACCCGTGGGATGAGGTGGTTAGTTTTTGGTGGCCGATGGAGCCATAATCGCTATAACTGCGCGGTATCATACGTCCTAGTTTGTCGCAACAACTTTGAAGCGAGCGATCGCCATGTCCGTCCTGATTGTCATCCCCGCGCGCCTGAAAGCCACGCGCTTGCCCAACAAGCCGCTGGCGCTGATTGGGGATGCGCCGATGATCGTGCAGGTCTGGCGGCGGGCGATGGAATCGGGTGTTGGGGATGTGATCGTCGCCTGCGACGGCGAGGAGATCGCACAGGCCGTTCGTGCCGTGGGCGGCGTCGCTATCATCACTGACCCTGACCACCCCAGCGGCTCCGACCGCATCTGGGAGGCGCTGGCTTCGTTGAGCGCTGACGCGCCAACCAAACACTACGAAACAATCATCAATCTGCAAGGCGATGTGCCGACCTTGGAGCCGCGCTTGCTGAAGGAATTGCTGCGGCCGCTGCACGATCCGGCGGTCGATATCGCCACGCTTGCTGCGCCCATCCGCCGCGAGGAGGAGCATGAGAATCCTTCGGTCGTGAAGGCGGTGTTGAGTTTTCATGACGCTGCCGAGAGAGGCAACATTGCGCGTGCGCTGTATTTTACGCGTGCCTGCGCCCCCTACGGTGAGGGCGAACGCTACCACCATATCGGTGTCTATGCCTATCGCCGCGCGGCGTTGGAACGGTTCGTGGCGCTGCCACCCAGCCCGCTGGAACTGCGCGAGAAGCTGGAGCAACTGCGCGCCCTTGAGGCCGGATTACGCATTGACGTGGCCGTGGTCGATACGGTACCACTCGGCGTCGATACGGCCGAAGATCTGGCGCGTGCCAACGCAATCATCACTGCTTGAACGAGAGAGACCCATGACCATGAACCCGACCAAACCCTATGATGTTGTCGCTATCGGCAATGCCATCGTCGATGTGCTTGCCCCGTGCGACGATGCGTTCATTGCGGCACAGGAAATGCGCAAAGGCACCATGCAGCTCATCAATGCCGAGCGCGCCGAGCAGCTTTACAACGCGATGGGTCAGGCGGCGCGGGTATCCGGCGGTTCGGCCGCCAACACGCTGGCGGGCATGGCGGATCTGGGCTCGAAAACGGCGTTCATCGGTAAAGTGAAAGCCGATGAATTGGGCGGCATCTTCCGTCATGACATGAACGCGATCGGTGTCGAATTCAAGACGCCGGACGCGACCAACGGCATCCCGACCGCACGCTGCCTGATTGCAGTGACGCCCGACGGCCAGCGCACCATGAACACCTTCCTCGGCGCTGCCGGTGAGATCCACAAAGAGGATGTCGATACCGCGCTCATCGCCAAGGCGAAAGTGTTCTACGGCGAAGGCTATATGTGGGACATGGACTGCACCAAAGCCGCGCTGCGCCATGCGTTCGCGGCCGCGCGCGCTGCGGGCAGCAAAATTGCCTTCACGCTTTCCGACGTGTTCTGCGTCGAGCGTTCGCGCGAGGATTATTTGAAAATGATCGACGAGGATTTCGATATTTTGTTCTGCAACAAGGAGGAGGCGCAAGCGCTCTATCCTGGCAAGAGCTTCGAGGAGATCCTCGATACGCTGCAAGGCAAATGCGAAGTGGTGGCGGTGACCTGCGGCGCGAAGGGCTCCATCATTCTGACAGCGAAGGAGCGCATCCAGATCAACGCGGCGCCGGTGCATGAGGTGGTCGATACCACCGGTGCGGGCGACCTGTACGCCGCCGGATTCCTGTTCGGCTACACCAAGGGTCTGCCGCTGATGGAGTGTGGAAGACTGGGCTCGGCCTGCGCCGGCGATATCATCACCCATTTGGGCGCACGGGCACAAAAGCCGCTGAAACGCTTGCTTGCCGCGTGAGCTTGATTCAGGCGTTTTTAGGCTGCAAAAGGCGTTGTGCTGCGCTCCGCTGCGCACGTACTTAAATGTACGCTTACGCTGCGGTGCTCGCAAAACACCATTTTCGCTCTAAAACCATCCTGAATCGGCGCACACGATTTTTGCGTATTGCGGTGCAATAAGCACTTGCTTATATGCGAAGGCTATCGTAAGAATGTTCCCCCGCAACGATAGGGTATCTGCGGCTTAAACGACGGCGAGGACGACCATGAACTACGAAACGATCAAGAACATCCCGACATCGCGCGATGGCAAAATGGCCTTCGGCATTCTTGCAGCATTGGTGGCTCGCAGCGCGCTCAATCAAGGCCTCGCGATGTTGCCGACCGATGCCAACGGTGCCATGTTCGCGTTCTTGATGGCGGGTATCCTCACCTTCACGGTGGTTCTTGCGATCGTGCGCTATGATACGGGGCGGCCACTATTCGAGCCGCTTTCGCGCTAAATTTTCTGTGTTGCGAACACCGCCCCATGCGCTAAGCATGGACGATGCGCATCACCATCACCTCGCGTTGGGTATTGATCGGCCTGCTGGGATTCTTCAGTGGGTTGCCGCTGGCGTTGACGGCGGGCACCCTGACCGCGTGGCTGGCAGACGCGAAAGTGGCGCGCGCCAGCATCGGCCTGTTCGCGGCGATCGCGACCCCTTATGCCTTGAAATTTCTGTGGGCGCCGCTGCTCGATGGGCTGCGCCTACCGTTGCTTAGCGCATGGCTTGGCCGTAGGCGTGGTTGGCTGCTGCTAACGCAGGCGCTGCTGGCGCTGGCCATTTTGGGCATGGCCTTCACCAACCCCGCTATCAACCCTTGGATGACGGCGCTGGTGGGTGTCGTCATCGCCGCGCTTTCGGCGACGCAGGACACGGTGATCGATGCCTACCGCGTGGAGCGATTGCCCGTTGAGGAACAAGGCACCGGCGCCGCATGGGCGACGTTCGGCTACCGCATCGGCATGTTGGTGTCGGGCGCGGGGGCGCTTTATCTCGCCGATCATGTCGGCTGGCGGATGACCTATTTCATCATGGCGGGTGTGATGGCTTCGGCATGCCTGCTGACGCTTGCCATGCGCGAGCCGCAGGTGGTGCCGGTACTGCGCGAAAAAGCCGGCGGTATGATGCCGTTTTTGCGCAATTACGTGGTGGCACCGTTCCGTGATTTCATGACGCGCCCCTTGTGGTTGGCGGTGCTGGCGTTCGTGGTACTGTATAAGCTGGGCGATGCCTTCATGGGCGTGATGTTCAACCCGTTCCTGCTCGATATCGGTTTCACCAAGACGGAAATCGCGCAGGTGGTGAAGGTCTATGGATTGTTCGCGACCATTCTGGGGACGTTCGCCGGCGGCTGGGTGGTGACGCGCATCGGTATGTATCGCTCGCTCATCCTGTGCGGGTTTGGCCATATGCTGACCAACTTGCTGTTGGTGGTGCAGGCGAAACTCGGTGCCGATCTGCATTTCCTTATCCTCAGCATCAGCTTGGAGAATTTCAGCGGTGGCATGAGCACGGCGGCGTTCATCGCGTACCTCAGTGCGCTGTGCCGCGTCAACTACACGGCGACACAATACGCGTTGTTATCGTCGCTCGCGGCATTCGGTCGCACATGGCTTTCGACCCCTTCAGGTGCGCTTTCGGTGGCGGTGGGCTGGGAGATATTCTTCGCGATCTCGAGCTTGATGGCGATCCCCGCGCTGTTGCTGCTGCGTTGGATCGAGCGACGCAAGCCGATTTAGATATAGATACTGAAGGGGCATCGCCCCCTGCGGCGAAGCCGCGGCAAAAACTATTCCCAAATAGCCACGGGCGGCAGCGACATTAAAATCGCTTCGGTGTTGCCACCCGTCATCAGGCCGAAGCGGGTGCCACGATCGTACAGCAAATTATACTCGGCATAGCGCCCGCGCTTAACGAGTTGGTGGTGACGCTCGGCCTCGGTCCATGGCTCGAACATATGGCGGCGGATGAGGGCTGGGTAGATGGAAGCGAACGCCCGCCCGACCTGTTGCGTGAAGGCAAGCCCTTGCCCCCAGTCGATGGCGGCGTTGGCGGCAAGCTGCATGCCGTGAGCGGTCGCCGCGGCGGTGACCCCGCCCTTGCCGAAGCGGCCGGAGGTGACGGGCGCGGTATCCGCCCCGAAGCGGTTGAGGCCGAGATAATCGTAGAAAATGCCGCCGACGCCGCGCGCCTCGTTGCGGTGGGGGATGAAGAAATATTCGTCGCACCATTGCTTGAAGGCGTCGTAGTAGTTGCTGGATGGCTCGCTGCTCGCATGTGCTGCGGTATTCAGCCCATCGCAGGCGGCTTTGAAGGCGGCGTGGAAATCGGCGGTGTCCTGCGAATTCTCGACCATGGGGTTGAGGTCGCCGCCGCCGCCGAACCACAGGCGGGTAGGGCGCTCGCCCACCGCGATCATGCGGGTGTTCATATGTGCCGCCGGCACGAGGGGCGATGCCATGTGCGCGACGAGCGAAATGCCCGCCGCCCAGAAATTCGGGTCCTCGCTAGCACCAGGGATCTCGTGGCGGAACTGCTCTGAAAATGTGCCTTGAACGACCGAGATATTGACGCCGACCTTCTCGAACACGCGGCCTTTCATGATCGACATCTCGCCGCTGCCGCCACCGTCGCGCTGCCACGGAGTACGTATGAAGCGTGCGGTGGCTTCGCCACGGGGGGCGAAGTCGCCCCCGCCTACCGGCCCCCCATCGTTCGGCCTAACGGCCTCCGGCTCGCGCGGGCCATCCGCGCTACGCATGCTCGAATCCGCTACGGGATGTGCGGCGGCGTATTCCGCCTCGATCGTCTCGAATTTGGCGCAGATATCGTCGCGCAGGGTGCGAAACCATGCGGCGGCGGTGGCTTTTTTCTCGTCAAGGCTCATGCAAATTTCCAATTCATTTGGCGGCAGGCTTCGGCGACCACCATGCCAGCGCTCATCGCGACATTCAAGGAGCGCATGCCCGCCACCATCGGGATGGTGAGGGTGGTGTCCATCTGCGCATAGAGCGCTGCCGGCGTGCCGGCCGATTCGCGGCCAAAGACGATGTAATCGGTGGGTTGGTAGGAAATCTCGGTGTAGGGGGTGGCGCCATCCGTCTCGAGTAGGAGTAATCGTGAAGGGGGCATCGCCCCCCTCGCTTTGCTTCCCCCCTCCGCACGCGGCTCGCCATGGGAGGCTACGCGGGCTTCATCCGCTGCATGGCGATAGTTTAGAAAGGCCTGCCAATCGAGATGGCGGACATAGTTGACTTTATGCATATAATCCATGCCGGCGCGACGAATTTTGGTATCATCCAGCACAAAGCCGCAGGGCTCGATGATGTGCACCGTGGCGCCCATGCATGCGCAAAGCCGCAGGCAAGCCCCTAGATTTTGGGGAATATCCGGTTGATAGAGGACGAGATTGAGCATGGGATGCCGGCCGTGGAGGGAAACGCGATGCCGCCGGTTGTATCACAAACGCGTCAGCACGCCACTATTCACCATGCCCTATCCACCGTTCGCCCGCCTCGTAACTTGACAGGCCTTGCTACCCCTAGTAGCAGACGTGAAAAGCAATCGTTTTAGCCCTGAGGATGTATGAGCGCCGACCACGCGAACACCAACCCCGACAACCCCCCCCGCCGCGACTTTTTGGTGCTCAGCGCACAGGCCATGGGCGGCCTTGGTGCTGCGGCGCTGATCTGGCCGTTCATCGACAGCATGAACCCCAGCGCGGACGTGTTGGCGCTTTCGAGCACCGAAGTGGATATCGGCGCGATCGCTGAGGGGCAGGAAATTAAGGTGATGTGGCGCGGTAAGCCGGTGTTCATTCGCCACCGCACGGCCAAAAATATCGATGAGGCGAATGCAGTGAATATTGCCGAGCTGCGCGACCCCGAGACGGACACGGCGCGCGTGAAGGTGGGCAAGGAAAAATGGCTGGTGATGGTGGGCGTTTGCACCCATTTGGGCTGCGTGCCGATCGGCTCCGGCGGCGGCGATTACGACGGCTGGTTCTGCCCGTGCCATGGCTCGCACTACGATTCCTCGGGGCGCATCCGCAAAGGCCCCGCGCCTACGAATTTGATGATACCGCCCTATGAATTTATGACGGACACCAAAGTGAAAATTGGATAGATCGTGACCATTGCCTTCTCACCCAATCTGTATTCTGCGCCGGTCGATGTGACTCTCAAGCTGCGGCTTGAAGCGCTATTCAAACGTTCGGACGTAGTGATACAAATGCGCGCCGTGGCCAGCCATGTACTGTCGGGCGGGGCGAGAACCGGCGGCTTGCGCGAAGGCTATGGCATGAGCAGTTGGGGTTTAGATGCGTTCAACGCAGTCGGTGACGCCGATGCAAAAGACCCGCACTACCTCTGTGCCGCGATCATGCATGTGCTGACGGCTTCAGAGAAGGATAGGGATATGCCGAAAGCGACCCGCGAGGGACTTAAAAGCGTCGTGAAGCAGATGCTCACCATCGTCAACACGGAATCGACCGAAATCGGCGAATTGAAAAATCAAATTTTGCATACCGCCAGAAGCGTAGGAATGATCGATAACAAAGGAAAAGGGGTAAGCTAATGGCCCACGCACCACAGGAAGAAAAACCCGGTATCGTCGGTTGGATCGAATATCGTCTGCCGATTTTCTCGATGCTGAACAACTCGCTGGTTCAGTACCCGACGCCGCGCAACCTGAACTATTTCTGGAACTTCGGCTCGCTTGCGGGCGTCATGCTCGTCAGCCAGATCCTGACCGGCCTGTTCCTTGCCATGCACTATGCCGCCTCCACCGCGCTCGCGTTCGATTCGGTCGAGCAGATTATGCGTAACGTCAATTACGGTTGGCTCATTCGCTACATGCATGCGGTGGGCGCCAGCATGTTCTTCATCGTCACCTACATCCATATCGCGCGCGGGCTGTATTTCGGCTCCTACAAGCGGCCACGCGAACTGCTATGGTTCCTTGGCATCATTATTTTGCTGCTGATGATGGCGACGGCGTTCATGGGCTATGTGCTGCCATGGGGCCAGATGAGCTTCTGGGGCGCGACGGTGATCACCAACCTGTTCTCGGCCTTCCCGCTGGTGGGCGAGGATATCGTGGCGTGGTTGTGGGGCGGCTTCTCGGTCGATAACCCGACGCTGAACCGCTTCTTTGCGCTGCATTTTCTGATGCCGTTCGTGCTGGTCGGCGTGGTGATGATGCATTTGATGGCGCTGCACCAACATGGCAGCAACAACCCGACGGGTATCGATGTGAAGGGCCCGCAGGACCAAATTCCGTTCCACCCGTATTATACCTCGAAAGATTTCTTCGGGTTCGGGGTGTTCTTCTTGGTGTTCGCGGCATTCGTGTTCTTCGCGCCGAACTATCTCGGCCACCCCGATAACTACATCCCCGCTGACCCGCTGGTGACGCCCAAGCACATCGTGCCGGAATGGTATTTCCTGCCGTTCTACGCGATCCTGCGCGCCATCACGTTTGATATCCCGCTATGGATTTTAGGCCTTGGCCTGTTCGGGCTGACCGCGGTGCTGCGCTACGCGACGCTGGTGCGCGCACTGCTTGGCACCAACGGCATTCTGGGGGCGCTGGCTTCGTTCCTGCCCAAGAAACCATGCGGCGTGATGTGTATCGCGTCGATGCTCACGCTTGCGACCGTGCTGACGGTGACAGGCTTTGCAGGCGCAGTGATTGAGTCGAAGCTCGGTGGGGTGCTCGCCATGTTCGGCGCCATTCTCATCCTGTTCGCGTTGCCGTGGCTGGATACCAGCCCCGTGCGCTCGAGCAATTACCGCCCGATCTATCGTTGGTTCTTCTGGCTGTTCGCCATCAACGCTGTAATCCTCGGCTATTGCGGCAGCAAGCCGCCGGAAGGCATCTTCCCGCTGCTTTCGTTGCTGTGCACCGGCTACTACTTCGCGCATTTCTTGGTGGTGCTGCCCATCGTCGGCCGCATCGAGAAACCGCGCCCGCTACCTGCATCCATCACGGCTGCGGTCACCGCATCCACTGCCCACCACTAGGAGCGTTTGCCATGCATCGTTTATCACGTTTTTTCTGCGCGGCATTGATGGCAACGGTCGCCATGCCTGCCCTTGCTGCCGGCGGCAGCCAAACACACCCTAAGCAAATGGACTGGAGCTTCGACGGCGTGCTCGGCCGTGTCGATAAGCCCTCGATCCAGCGTGGCTTTCAGGTGTACAAGGAAGTCTGCTCGGCCTGCCATGCCATGAAGCGCGTGTCATTCCGGCAGCTAGAATCGGTCGGCTTCTCGGACGCGGAGCTAAAGTCGCTTGCCGCCACTTACAGTGTCAAGGACGGCCCGAACGACGACGGTGAAATGTTCGAGCGCCCCGGCCGCCTGTCGGATTATTTGCCAAGCCCGTACCCCAACGAGAAAGCCTCGCGTGCGGCCAACAACGGTGCCTATCCGCTGGATTTGAGCCTCATCGTCAAGGCGCGGCATGACGGGGCGAACTACGTCTACTCGCTGCTCACCGGCTACGGCCAGACACCGCCGGAAGGCATGAGCGTGCCCGAAGGAACGCATTACAACCCCTACATGGACGGCGGCATCATCAAGATGGCGGGGCCATTGGTGGAAGAGGGCGTGACCTATCAGGACGGCACCAAAGCCACCATCGACCAACAGGCGCATGACGTGGTGAATTTCCTGCAATGGGCGGCGGAGCCGGAAATGGAAGAGCGCAAGTCCATGGGCGTGCATGTGATGCTGTTTTTGGGGATCATGACGACCTTCTTCTACCTCGTCAAAAAACGCGTCTGGAGCAATTTACACTAGCATAGCGGATCGTCTGCGTTGTTGCCGTCACTCCGTCAAATCCTCACGTAGCGATGCTACGCTGCGGTTTTTCGGAGCGCCAGCGCCGAGCATCCGACCCACTCTTCTAGTGTCCGACTTCGTCGGTGAAGGAAGAAAGTAAGTCATGGAATATCTGAACGCAGCACTGCTTGGCATCATCGAGGGGTTGACCGAATTCTTGCCGATCTCGTCCACCGGCCACCTCATCCTGTTCGTCGATCTATTAAAGTTTCAAGGCCCGCCGGGACGGGTGTTCGAGGTAGCGATTCAGTTCGGCGCTATCCTTGCCATTATGGCGCTTTATTGGCGCAAATTCTGGACGGTTCTGACCACGCTACGGTCGCCTACCTCGCAGTATTTTGTGCGCAATATCCTGCTCGCATTCCTGCCGGCGATGGCCATCGGCGTGGTGGCGCATGAGACCATCAAGGCCGCCTTATTTAACCCGACCGTGGTGGCATGGGCGCTGATGCTGGGCGGCGTGGCCATACTGCTGATCGAGAAATACAAGCCCGCACCGAGCATTACCGCCACCGAGGATATGGGCTGGAAAACGGCGCTCACCATCGGCTTCATTCAATGCATTGCGATGATTCCCGGCGTGTCGCGATCGGGTGCCACCATCATGGGCGCGCTGATGCTGAAAGTGGAACGCAAGGCCGCCGCGGAATTCTCCTTCTTCCTTGCGGTGCCGACCATGCTGGCAGCGACGGTCTACGACCTTTACAAGAATCGCGGCACGCTCGATACGCAAGGCATGGAGTTGATCGCGGTTGGATTTCTTTCGGCATTTATTGTTGCGCTGCTGGTAGTGCGGTGGGTGGTGCGTTTCGTGCAGACGCATGGCTTTGCGCTGTTCGCATGGTACCGCATTGCGCTCGGTGCTGCGATTTTGGCATTACTGTAAGCGTCTGGGTGCGAGGGACTCGCGCCATACGAATACTATTTTTTGCGGCGGATGAGCTGGTTCACCAGTTCCACGTCGTAGGCTTTGAGCGCCAAGACACTCAGGCCGAATACAGTGGCACCCATAGCGATGACGCTGCTTAAGCCCGCGATCTTCATCCATGTGCCCTGCATATAAAACGATACGAAATACTGCTGCACGATGACCAGCGCCACCATCATGATGACGGAGGCGACCAGCAGCTTGAGCAGGCGCGATTTGAGCAGCGCGTCCGGCACGAAGATGCCACGTTTATGAAGGATATAAGCCATCATGCCGACATTGACCCAACCGGCGATGGAAGTCGCCATCGCCATGCCGACATGAGAAAAATGATGGATGAGGGTAAGGTTGAAGAACAGATTGACGAGCACGCAGACGATGGCAATCTTGAAGGGGGTTTTGGTATCGTGGTTAGCGAAAAACCCCGGCGCGAAAATTTTAACGGCAAGGAACGCGGGCAGCCCGGCGGTGAAGGCGAGCAGGGCGTTCTTGGTCGCGATCATATTGATCTCGGTGAAAGCGCCGTGGAAATAAAGAACGCGGATGACCGGCTCGGCAATGACGAGCAGCGCGGCGGTGGAGGGCAGGCCGAACAGCAGCACCAGCTCCAGCGCGCGGTTCATGCTGCTGCGCGCCTCGGCCAGATTACCGCTGCGAATTTGCTTGCTCATCATCGGTAGCAGCACCGTGCCCACCGCGACACCAATCATGCCGATGGGCAGTTCGGTGATGCGGTCGGCGTAATAGAGATAGGAGACGGCGCCCGCGATGTGGCTGGCGATGATGACGTCGATCAGCAGGTTGAGCTGCTGCACGCCGGAGCCAAGCGCCGCCGGAGCCATCAAAAACAGCATGCCGCGCACTTGCTTTGTCAGCCGCGGGCTGCTGATGGCGGGCATCATATCGTGACGCATGCAAATGAAGATGAGCCAGCCCAGCTGGACGATACCGGCGATGAACACGGCATAGCTGAGGGCATGGGCGGGGGTGGAACTTACGCCATTAAGCCAGAGCATGCCGCCGATCATGCACAGATTCAATAGGATAGGGCTGGCGGCGGGGGCGGCGAACTTGCCCATGGAATTGAGGATGCCGCCCAGAAGCGACACCAGCGAAATGAAGAGAATATAGGGGAAAGTGATTTGTGAAAGCGTAACGGTGAGGTCGAATTTCTCGGGCGTATCGGCGAAACCGGGGGCGAAGAACGGGGTGATCCACGGCATGAACAGGATGAAGATGGCATTGAGCACGAGCAGTACCAGCAGCAGCACGCTCATCACCTCGCCGGCGAATTTGATGGCGGCCTCGCGGCCATGTTCGGTCAGGATCGAAGAGAAGCAGGGGATGAAGGCGGCGTTGAAGGCGCCCTCGGCGAACAGGCGGCGGAAGAAATTGGGCAGTTTGAAAGCGACGAAGAACGCGTCTGAAAGCCAGCTGGCGCCGATGAGGTTGGCCATCAGTACGTCGCGTACGAACCCGCTGATGCGTGACAGGAGCGTGAAGAAGCCAATGGTCATGGTGGATTTTACTAGCGACATAGCTGGGTTGTCCTAATGAATTTACACGCGGTCATGCGAACGATATAAGGAAGCCGCACCATGCCACTAACGGGAACCGAGCGCAACATGCAGCTTATTCGTCAATTGCCCGACCAAAGCCCACGCCCTTCGGCGGTGGCGATCGGCAATTTCGATGGGCTGCACCAAGGCCACCAAGCGGTGATCGATGCGATGAAACGCGCCGCCAAGCAGCACGGGCTGGTCGCCTCGGCGCTCACATTCGAGCCGCACCCGCGCCGGTTCTTTGCCCCCAACATCGCGGCGTTTCGTATCGCGCGCGTGCAGGATAAAATCGCGCGGCTGCGCGACGCGGGGGTGGAGCGATTGGTGATGCCGCGTTTCGATCAGGCGTTTGCGCAGCTTTCACCCGAAGCCTTCTTGGACGATGTGCTCGGCCGCCGGCTTGGCGCCAAAGCGGTGGTGACGGGCGAGAACTTTTCCTTCGGCCATAAGCGCCGCGGCGACCGCGCCATGCTGGCGGCTTGGGGCGCAGCGAACAATGTGGCGATCACCACGCTGCCGCCGGTGATGGTGGACGGGCGGATCTGTTCGTCGAGCGCGATCCGCGTGGCGCTGACACAAGGCGACATGGCGACGGCCACCCAGCTGCTCGGCCGCCCCTACAGCCTGACTGGGCGGGTGGTGCACGGCGAGAAACGCGGCCGCACGCTTGGCTTTCCCACCGCCAACCTGCCGATCGCGCGTGGCCTTTTGGCGCCGGCCTACGGGGTCTATGCCATCCGTGCCGAGATCGACGGCGCAACCTATGCGGGTGTCGCCAATGTAGGGATGCGGCCGACCGCCGGAAGTTATCAACACCCCATCGCCGAAGCGCATCTTTTTGATACCATGCAGGAAATTTACGGAAAAACCATGAAACTTTCGTTGTTACATTTTTTACGGCCGGAGAAGAAATTCGACGGGCTGGAGGCGTTGCGCGCCCAAATTGCAACCGACACTGCGCAGGCGCGCCAATGGCTGGAGGCGCAGGCATGAGCCGTCGTATTTCCACCCCATCGCTCGTTGTGATCGCGCTTATCGTGTTCGCGCTCGATCAGGCGAGCAAATATTGGCTGCTGGCGGTGTTCGACATCGCGGCACGGGCGCCGGTGCGCCTGCACGAGAATTTCGCGCTGGTGATGGCGTGGAACCGTGGCGTGAGTTTCAGCATGTTCTCGCATTCCTCGGAATGGATGCCCTATGTGCTGGCGGCGCTGGCGGCGAGCATTTCGGCGCTGTTGGCGCGGCTTGCGCTGCGCAGCGAGCATGGCCTCGAGCGCATCGGCTATGCGATGGTCATCGGCGGGGCGATGGGCAACGCGCTTGACCGGTTGCGCTTCGGCGCGGTCGCCGATTTTTTCTATGCCCATATCGGGGCGCGCGGCTGGCCGGCGTTCAACGTGGCCGATATGGCGATCTGCACCGGTGTCGGCCTGTTGTTGTTTTGCTTGTTGAAAGCACCAGCGCGCCCTTGAAGTTCTCGCCAATCGGTGTAGTCTAGCGCCCATGAAAACGTTTTTGAAACCGCTTGTCATCATGCTGCCGCTGCTGCTTGCCGCATGCGATAATAACAGCGTGCAAGAAACGCTCGGCATCAACCGCGAAGCGCCGGACGAATTCACCGTGGTCTCGCGCCCGCCGCTTTCGCTGCCACCGGAATTCACGCTGCGCCCACCGCGTGCCGGCGAGGAGCCGCGCGGCACCGCCACCGATGAAAAAGCGCGCGCCCTGATCACCGGCAAACCCGTGACCGCATTGCCCGACCCCGCGGCGCTTGAAGCCACGACGGCCGACACCGCCGTGACGCCGGTGCAACGAAGCGATGCCTTGAGCGGCGGCGCACAAAGCTTGCTTAAACGCGCCGGCGCTGATGCGGCGCGCGAGGATATTCGTACCCAATTGAGCGTGGATGCCGCGACCCCTGCCGACACCAGCAAAGCGACCTCGCTGCTTGAGAAGATCAGCGGTGCCGAGAAGAACGAACCGACGGTGGACGCCAAGAAAGAGGCCGAGCGCCTGCGCGCGAATAAGGACGAGGGAAAACCTGTCACCGAAGGGGAGGTGCCGGTCGAGAAATCCGGCAGCGATTCCCTGATCGATCGTATCTTCTAGATGCTCAAGCGCTATTTCATCCCGCTGATGGTGTTGTTGGTGCTGCTGGCGGTCGGTATCTATTTCGTCAGCGGCTCCGCGGTGCGCGAGCGTGATGTGCGCACGGCCGTGCCGGTCGAGAAATTCCGCCTCACCAACGGCCTTGAGGTGGTGGTGATGCCCAACGATCGCATGCCGGTCGTCAGCCATCTGCTGGTGGTGAAAGCCGGCGCGGCGGATGACCCTTACGGCAAATCCGGCCTTGCGCATTACCTGGAACATCTCATGTTCGGTGGCACCAAGAATTTTCCCGAAGGCGCCTATGACCGCGCCATCGCCCGTGTCGGCGGTGAACAGAACGCCTATACCACGCGCGACTATACGCTCTATTACGCGACGGTGCCCAAGCAGCATATGCCGGCGGTGATGACGATGGAGGCCGACCGCTTGGCCAACCTCATCATCGACCCTACGATCGCCGCGCGCGAACTTAAGGTCATCACCGAAGAGCGGGGCATACGGGTCGAGAACAATCCCGCCGCGCAATGGCACGAACAGCTCGACGCCCTGACATTCCTCAACCATCCGTATGGCCGGCCGGTCATCGGTTGGGCGGAGGATATGGCCAGCTTCACGCCCGAGGATGCCGCTGCGTTCCACGCGATGTATTACCGTCCTTCCAACATGATTCTGGTGGTGGCGGGCGACGTGACGGTGGCGCAAGTGCGCCGCGATGCGCAGCGCTATTACGGTGGACTGACCGCCAGTGCTGCGCCGGTGCGCGCATGGCCGAAGGAGCCGCCGATGCGGCTGACGCGCCGCGGCGAGATGCGCGATGTGCGCGTTAATGAGCCGCGTTTGCTGCGGCAATATGTTGCGCCCAGTGTGAAGGAAGGCACCAGCGCGCAGGCCATGGCATTGGCCGTGTTCGCGCAATATCTCGGCGGCGGCGATGCCAGTGTGCTTTACGATGCGCTGGTGCGGCAACAGAACGTGGCGACGCAAGTGAGCGTGAGCTATGACCCGCAATCGATCGGGCCGGCGCTGTTTCGCATCCGTGCGATTCCGGCGGCGGGAGTATCGCTTGGCCAATTGGAGGAAGCGCTCAACCGCGCACTGGAACAGGCCATGACCGCACCGCTGGATGCCGCCGGTATCGACCGCGCCAAAACATTGCTCAAGGCCGATGCGGTATTCGCGCAGGACGGACTGCAGCCGCTGGCGCAGTGGATGGCGCAACTTTATGCCATCGGGCTCGACGAACAGTATTTCTATCAATGGACGGATAGCATCGAGCAGGTGAGTGCCGCCTCGGCGCTTGAAGCGGCGCGCGCGGTGTTGGTTGCCCCACGCGGTGTCACCGGCCAGTTGCTGCCGCAAGTGCCCACCCCGCCGACTGTGACGGAGGCCACCCATGCACCCTAACCGCGCCCGTGCCGCTGTCGCTACCTACCCGCGCAGCATGCGTCATGCCGCTGCGTTGTTGCTGCTTGCGGGCGCGCTGTTACTCGCCTTTCCGGCACATGCCGAACTGGTGGTGGGCACGCGCACCGTCGGCCATGGGGTGAAGGTGTGGTATACCCAAAACGACACCGCACCGGTGGTCGATATCGTGCTCAGCTTCGAAGGTGCCGGCACCGCGAGTGACCCTGAGGGCAAGGCCGGCCGCGCTGCTTTTGCCGCCGCGCTGCTGACCGAAGGCGCCGGCACGATGGATAGCGTGGCGTTCCGCCGCGCCCTTGATGAGAAGGCGATCGTCATGGAGATGCAGGCCGAGGACGACCGCCTGACAGTGCATCTCTATGCGCTGCGCGAACATGCCACCCGCGCCGGACAGTTGCTGGCGCTGGCGCTTTCCAAGCCGCAACTGGCCGAGGTCGATCAGGCGCGGATGAAGGCCGATATGCGTTCTCTGCTGGCGCGTATGAACGAGCGCCCGAGTTATCATGCGCAGCGACTGCTGATGCAGCGCGGCTTCAAGGGGCACCCGTATGCCAACGCACCGTATGGCGATGCGAACAGCATCGCGGCGCTCACCGCGCAGGATGTACGTGATTATGTGAGCACCTACATCACGCGCGGCAATGTGCTGATCGCGGCGTCGGGCGATATCGATACCGCCTTGCTCGACGATGTGCTCGAGCCGGTGGTGGATGCATTGGCCAAGAACGATTCGGGCGCCGTCGCCGTCACCCAGACCACGCTGCAAGGCGGCGGCGAGACGGTGCGCAAAACGATGGAGGCACCGCAAACGACGGTGCTGTTCGCGGCACCCTTCGTGGCGCGCGACGATGCGCGCTTCTATGCCGCGTATTTACTGAACCATATCCTTGGCGGCAGCGGCCTGTTCTCACGCCTTGGCGATGAAGTGCGCCAAAAGAAGGGGCTGGTGTACAGCGTGCAATCCGACATCGAGATCAAGCGCGGCGCAGCCCTCATCACCGGTGCATTATCGACCCGCAACGCCACGGCGGACGAGGCCATTCGCGAAGTGAAAACGACGCTTGAGACGCTGCATACCAAAGGCATCACGACCGAAGAATGTGCCGATGCCAAAAGCGGTGTCATCGGTGCCTATGCCCGCAAGCTCGACGGCAACGGCGCCATCGCGCAGCAGTTGCTGGCCATGCAGATCCAAGGCTTGGGCGAGGATTACATCAACGCCCGCGAGGCGCTGTTCAACAAGGTCAGCTGCGGTGATATCAATGCCGTCGCCGAAGAATTCCTGAGCCCGTCGCGCTTCGTGTTCTCGGTCGTCGGCGGTGCGCCTGAAAGCGGCAGCGCCGCGCCGATGGCGGCCGGCACGCTCAGCCATAGCGATATCAAGTAACGGCCGTGGCGGGCGCGCAGCCACAGCTTCGCCGCTTACCGACGACACTGGTCAACCAGATCGCCGCCGGTGAGGTGATCGAGCGCCCCGCTTCGGTGGTGAAGGAGCTGGTCGAGAACGCCATCGATGCCGGTGCGAACGATATCGATGTGGCGCTGGAACAAGGTGGGGTGGCCCTCATCCGCGTGCGCGACAATGGGCGCGGCATGACACCGGCGGACATGCCCTTGGCGCTGGAACGCCACGCCACCAGCAAGCTGCCCGATGACGATCTGCTCGCGATCCATTTCATGGGCTTTCGCGGCGAGGCGTTGCCTTCCATCGGCTCGATCGCGCGGCTGACCATCAGCAGCCGTGCCCGCGGTGCGGCGGAGGCGTTCGCGCTGACGGTCGAAGGTGGCGTGATGCAGCCGCTGGTGCCCGCCGCACTGACCGACGGCACCTTGGTCGAGGTGCGCGATTTATTTTACGCGATCCCCGCACGGCTGAAATTCTTGAAATCGCCGCGCAGCGAACTGACCGCCGTCGTCGACATCATCGAGCGCCTCGCGATGGCGCATCCCGATATCCGCTTCCGCTTAAGCCATGACGGGCGCAGTGTGCGTGATTTTCCGGCGTTGACCATGGATTGGGTGAGCGCCGCACCACAGCGGCTGGAGAAGATTCTGGGCAGTGGATTTGCTGCCAACACCGCGCTAGTCGATATGCAGCGCGAGGGCATCCGCGTGACAGGATTTGCAGGCCTGCCCACCTTCCACCGCAGCACATCCCAAGCGCAATATCTGTTCGTCAACCGCCGCCCCGTGCGTGACCGATTGCTGCTCGGCGTCATCCGTGCGGCCTATCAGGATTATCTCGCGCGCGACCGCCATCCCGTCGCGGTGCTGTTTTTGGAGGTGCCGCCCGAGCAGGTGGACGTGAACGTCCACCCCGCCAAATCCGAGGTGCGCTTCCGCGATGCGCAGCTGGTGCGCGGGCTGATTTTAAGTGCGCTGCGCCATGCCATCGGCACCACGGCGCAACGGGCGAGCACAACGGTGGGCGAAGAGGCGCTTTCGGCATTCAGGATTCAGGATTCAGGATTCAGGGGCGCCGGCGGTCATCCGTATGTGACGGCTGCGGCAGAATTTGCTGCACCGAAACCATCCCTCTGGGGTGGCAGTTCTTTGCCGCCGCAGCATCGCAGCGCCGCGGCAACCGTCGTCGCCCTCAACCCCGAATTCCCCCTCGGTGCGGCGGTGGCGCAGCTGCACCATACCTATATCGTTGCGCAGACGCGTGACGGGCTGGTGATCGTCGATCAGCACGCCGCGCATGAGCGTATTATGTACGAGACATTCAAGAAAGCGATGCTGGCCGACGGGGTGCCACGGCAAATGCTGCTGATCCCCGAGGTGGTGGAGCTGACGGACGCGCAGGCCGCACGGCTGATGGCGCGTGCGGAGGAATGGGCGCGCCTCGGGCTGGTGATGGAAGCCTTCGGCGAGGCGACGGTGCTGGTGCGCGAAGTGCCGAGCCTGCTGGGCGATGCCAACATCATCGGGCTGGTGCAGGACTTGGCGGATAATCTCGCGCTTTACGACGACGGCTTGGCGCTGGCCGATAAGCTGGAGGAGATCCTAAGCTCCATGGCCTGCCATGGCAGCGTGCGCGCCGGGCGACCCCTGAATCTGAATGAAATGAACGCGCTGCTGCGGCAGATGGAAGCGACGCCCTTCAGTGGCCAGTGCAATCATGGGCGGCCGACCTATGTTGCGCTCGCCAAGGCGGATATCGAGAAGCTGTTTGGCAGAAGGTAGCGGCGCGTGAGGATGGCGCATTGCGTCGTCATGCCAGTGCTCGAACGCTCATGTGGCGCTGCTACACTGGAACATTCTGTGCGCTGTCGTTCCTAGCACTGCATCCATCCTGACACGCCTAATTTTTTAATCAGCAGTCGCACGTATAATGCAGTATGCGGCCAAGTTATTCACAGGCGCTGGGCGTCTTCATACATTCTTCATCTTCGCGACGTAAGCTGAAGCTATTGCTAACGGGAGGTCTGTATGTCGCCGACGCACTTCACCTACGACGAACTCACGCCACTGGAACAATGCATCGTCGATTTCATGGCGCGCCAAGAACAGCGCCGCGAACAAAAGAAGGATGCCAGCGAGAAGCCGCGGCCAGTGCAGCATTAGCGAAGAGAACGCTAATGCTTAAAGTGCCGCGCGCCGGTGAACAACATGGTGATGCCGTGCTTCTGGGCCGCCTCGATCACCTCGCCGTCGCGCACCGAACCGCCCGTTTGCACAATGGTGGCGATGCCCGCAGCGGCTGCCAGTTCCACGTTATCCGCAAAGGGGAAGAACGCATCCGACGCTAGCACTGCGCCGCGCGGATCATGGCCGTGCGCGCGCGCTTTTTCGATCGCGATACGCACCGAATCGACCCGACTCATCTGCCCTGCGCCGACGCCGATGGTGGCACCGTTTTTCACCAGCACGATGGCATTGGATTTGACGTATTTGACGACATGCCACGCCAGCGTTGCATCCGCCTGTTGGGTGGGCGAGGGGGCGCTGCCCGCGACGCATTGCCACTGCGCGAACGGTGTGGCGGCGCCATCGGTTTGCTGCACGATATAACCGCCGCTGATGGCGGCGACCACCCAGCCGGAAAGCGGGCTGGCATGGGTCTCCGGCGTGGCGACGAGCAGGCGCAGGTTCTTTTTGGCGGCCAATGCGCTGAGCGCTTCGGGGGTGAATTCGGGTGCGATGATGACCTCGAGGAACAGGCCGCCGATGGCGGCGACCAACGCTGCATCGACCGGCCGGTTGACGGCAAGGATGCCACCGAACGCGCTGACCGGATCGCTGGCGAGCGCGGCGGTGAAGGCGGCGGTGATATCCGCACCGGTGGCGACACCGGCGGGATTGGCATGTTTGATGAGTGCTGCGATTGGCACGGAATAACCACTGACGATATTCCATGCCGCATCCGCATCGGCCAAGTTGTTGTAGCTGAGCTCCTTGCCTTGCAGCTGCTGCGCATGGGCGATGCCGCCCTTACCATCCAGCCGCTGATAGAGCGCGGCGGCCTGATGGGGGTTCTCGCCGTAGCGCAGGGTTTGGGCGTGTTTGGCGTCGAGCAGGTAGGCCGGCCACGGCGCGCCCGTTGCTGCACCCGTCAGCCAACTGGCGATGAGGGTGTCATACGCCGCGCAGCGGGCGAAGGCTTTGGCGGCGAATGCGCGGCGCGCATCGGCGGGAACATGATTACCATGTTGCTGCATGGTTTGCTGCAGCATTGCGTAGTCGCTAACATCGACGATGACGGTGACGCTTTCATGATTTTTTGCGGCAGCGCGGATCATGGCGGGCCCGCCGATATCGATGTTCTCGACCAGCGTGTCGACATCTTTTTTGGCGTTGAGCGTGGTCTCGAACGGGTAGAGATTGACCACCAGCAGGTCGATCATCGGGATGTGGTGGGCGCTGGCGGCGGCCATGTGTGAAGCGTCGGCGCGGCGGGCGAGCAGGCCGCCATGCACGGCCGGATGCAGGGTCTTGAGGCGCCCGTCCATCATCTCGGGGAACTGGGTGACCTCGGCCACGTCGCGCACGGGGATGGCGTTTTTGCGTAGCAACTCGGCAGTGCCGCCGGTCGATAACAGCTCCACCTGCTGGGCGACCAAGAAACGCGCAAAATCGAGTAGCCCCGTTTTATCGGAGACGGAGATGAGGGCGCGGCGGATGGGGGATTCGGTGCTCATGCGGCGCTTTTCTGTTCGGGTTCATATTCGGGGATGATGCGTTTGAGCAGCCCGCGCAAGGCCGCCTTATCGCCGTTCTTGGCGGCGGTGATGGAATCGGTGATGGCGCCGAGGATGCTCAAACGATCGTAGCTGCGCGCCCGCGCCAAACGGATGGAGGGATGGGCGGTATCGAGCATGTTCTCGGCGTCGTGGAACAATTCCTCGAACAGTTTCTCGCCCGGACGCAGGCCGGTGAACTCGATCGCGATGTCCTCGTAGGGCTTGAGCCCCGCGAGGCGGATCATCTGGCAGGCGAGGTCCTCGATGCGTACCGGCTCGCCCATATCGAGGACGAAAATGGGCGCGCGATCCTCGCCGGTGGTGCCAAGCACCGCCGCTTGCAGCACCAACTGCACCGCCTCGGCGATGGACATGAAATAGCGCACCATATCCGGATGGGTGACGGTGACGGGGCCGCCGCGGGCAATTTGTTTTTGGAACAGCGGCACGACCGAACCGGCGGAATTGAGGACATTGCCGAAGCGCACGGTGATGAAGCGGGTGGGCGCGCCGTCCTGCGCCAGCATCTGGCCATAGATCTCGGCGGTGCGCTTGGTGGCACCCATGACCGAAAGCGGGTTGACCGCCTTATCGGTCGAGATCTGCACCATGGCGGTGACGCCGTGGGCGATGCAGGCGTCCGCCACGTGCTTGCTGCCGAGCACATTGGTGAGCACGGCCTGCTCGGGGTTGGATTCCGACAGCGGCACATGCTTGATGGCAGCGGCGTGGAACACCACCTCGGGTTTGAAGCGGGCGAAGGTGCGCGCGAGATGATCGTGGTCGCGCACATCGCCGATGATGGGGTGGCGGGGGATGGCGGGAGCGATCTCGGTGAGCTCTTGGTCGATGGAATAGAGATTGTATTCCGACAGGTCGAACAGCAGTAGCTCGGCGGGTTGGAAGCCGCTGATCTGACGCACCAGCTCGGCGCCGATGGAACCGCCGGCACCGGTGATGAGCACGCGCTTACCCTGCACGAAGGCGCGCATGGCGGGGCGGTCGAGCGTGGCTTGCGGCCGGCCGAGGATATCCTCCACCGCGACGGGGCGGATGTCGTGCAGGCGGTCGCCGTCGCGCAGCTCACTCAGCGAGGGCAGGCGGGCAAGGGTTAGGCTGTGCTCCTCGGCGATGGCGAGCAGATGCTTGAAGGCATCGGCGGTGATGTTGGCGTCGGCCAAGATGATCCGCTGCGGGCTTTTGCCTTTGCGCGCCAGTTTCTTGAGGACGTAGCCGATCTCGTCGACCCCGCCATAGACGCGCACGCGGTGGATCTCGCGGCCGTGCTGGCGTTTGTCGTCATCAAGGATGCCCATGGCGCGGTAGGGGAAATCGACGCGCCGCGCCGATTCGCGGATGAACATCTCGGCTTGCGAAGTGACGCCCACCAGCAGCACCGGAATGCGGTTGCCGGTGCGTCCCATCAGGCGGTTGATGAGGTCGCGGTCATGGATGAGGCGCGTCAGCACGCGCCCTGCCATCAGGCACAGCATGAGGGTCATCCAGTGGATGAAGGGCACCGAGCGCGGCATGTATTCGAGGCGGGTGAAGGCAAACAGGCCGAGATAGAATAGCAGCAGCGCCAGCGACGCCGCCCGCGCGATGATCACCAGATCGCCCAGCGCCGTGTAGCGCCAGACATGGCGATAGGCGCGGAAATAAAGCAAGATGGCGACCAGCAGCACGCTGAAGGCGATGCAGCCTTCGACGATGAAGCTTTCGGTGTAGCTGAAGGTGCGCGACCCCAACCGCAAGGCCAAAGCCAGTATGAGGCTGAGCGTGGCCATCGCCCCGTCATGCACGATGGCGAGGACATTTTGCGAGAATCTAAGCGGCCGCATGCGGAGTACCGATCGCGCGGGTGGGGCGCTGGGCGAGAAGGAAGACGCCATAGATGAGCAGGCCAAGGGCACTTGCCCATGCCACCCCATGCGCCGCAGGTTGCAGCATGAGCCAGCCGATGAGCAGGGCGAACGGCGCGCGGGCGATGCTCATGCGGGCGTCAGCGGGTGCGGCCATCAATGCGCCAAGCAGCGCGGCGGCGATGAGGGCGCTATCGAGCGCGAGGAAGGAGGGGGCGCCAAACAGCGGTGCGAGCAATACCGGAAACAGGCAGGCAAGCCAACCGGCGCTGGCGGGGGCGAGCTCCGTCGGCGTGCGTGCCGACCCCCACACGATGGCCATGAGCAGCGCCAGCATGGCGGCCTGCACCAGCGGTTGGGGCAGGCCAGCGACCACCGGCACACCGCCGCCGCCGACGGCCAGCAGCGCGGCAAGGAAAGGAATGCCCCACTGCGCCAGTTTGGGCAGGTAATAAAGGGTGTTCATGAAATGAAACAGCGCCAGCAGGATGACCCCGACCAGCAAGGATGCCGGCGCCCCGACCACGACCAAGAAGAGGGTCACGCAGGCGAGCGCGAACAGCCCTGCCGGCAGACGCAACGTGCGGCTGATCAGCAACGTGATGCGCTGGCCGACCTTGAGCAGACCATAGGCACCCAGCCATGCCGAGAAGGTAAGGATGAAGATGTAGACGGTGATCATGATGCCCAAGACCTAGAGGGATTTTAGGCATTTGTCACGCCTTCGCTCGTGGCCATGCCCTAGACGCTGGTGATGGCCTGAACCTGCCGCAACGCCACGATGAGCATGGGATAATCGAGCGTGGCCTGCGCCCGCAGATCGGCGATGAAGCTGTCGTAGCGGGCAAGCGCGTCGCGGTTGGCGTTGCGCCACGCGGCGCCGGCATCGGCGTGTTTGCCGTAGCGGGCGATGACCTCGAGGCTGAGACGGCGCTGGGCCTGATAGAACTCCACCGCCAGCGATTTGACGGCCAGTTGCTGCCAGTAATTCTCGGCCGAAAGATCCTGCGCGCTGCTGCGCAGCCAGCCCAGCTTGAGCACGGCGCCCAGCTCGAAATAAATGCGCCCGACGGTGGCCACCGGCAGTTTGCTGATGCGCGCTGCATCCGCGATGTCGCAGGCAGCGGTCATGATCTCGAGCATGGCCATGCGTTTTGCCAAGGCTTCGGGCACGGCCAGCGCGGTGAGGCGTTCCATGGTCTGATCGAAGGCGCGGCGGGCACTTTCGCTCATGATGCGGGTGGCGTGCGTTTCGATCTGGGCGATGGCGGGCATGTAATGCGCCATCACTTTGTCCATTGCCATCGGTTGCGGCACATGCTGGAGGAACCAGCGGCAGCTATGCTCGATGAACTGGTTGACCTGTACGAATAGTTGCGACTGCACGCTGGCGGCGACGCGACCGTCGAGCGCTTCGATATCCTTCCACACCGCGCGCAAACCAAAGGCGTCGCGGGTGGCGATGTAGGCCTGCGCGACATCGCCGGCGGCGAGGCCGGTGGCGCGCATGAGGCTGGCCGCCATCGCAAAGCCGGTGCGGTTGACAATGGAATTGGTGATCATGGTGGCGACGATCTCGCGGCGCAGGCGGTGCGATTTGATCTCGCGGGCATAATCCTTTTGCATCGCTTTCGGAAAATAGCGCAGCAAATCGGCCTCGAAATACGGTGCGTCGAGCAGGGGCGAGGTGGCCAGATCGCGGAAGAACGACATCTTGGCATAGGCCAACAGCACGGCGATCTCGGGGCGGGTGAGGCCTTGCTTGGTGCTGCGCAGCTCGGCCAGTTGCTTGCCATCGGGCAGGTATTCGACTGCGCGGTTGAGGAAATTCTCCGACTCGAGCTGGGTCATCAGCTGCGAAGCCGGCTCGAGCAGGCTGACGCCTTGCATCTGGGCGATGGAGATGGCCTGCGTTTGCAGGCGGTTATCGACCAGTACCAGCTCGGCGACCTCGTCGGTCATTTTCTTGAGCAGGCCGTCGCGCGATTTCAGCGTGGTGCGCTTGGCGGCGATGGCAGCGCCCATGGCGATCTTGATGTTGACCTCGTGGTCGGAACAATCGACGCCGCCGGAATTATCGATGGCGTCGGTGTTGATGCGGCCACCTTTGCGGGCATATTCGATGCGGCCGCGCTGGGTGAAGCCGAGGTTGCCGCCCTCGCCGACGATGCTGCAGCGCAGCTCCGCGCCGTCGACGCGCACGGCGTTGTTGGTGCGATCGCCGACCTGTTCGTGGGTCTCGGTGGTGGCCTTGACATAGGTGCCGATGCCGCCATTCCACAACAGCTCGACCGGTGCCTTGAGAATGATACGGATGAGCTCGTCCGGTGTGGCGGTCTTGGTGTCGGTGCCCAATGCGCTGCGCATTTCGGCCGTGAGCGCGATGGATTTGGCGCTGCGCTCGAACACGCCGCCGCCTTTGCTGATGAGCTTGGTGTTGTAATCGTTCCAACCCGAACGCGGCAGCTTGAACAGGCGCCCCCGCTCGGTGAAGCTGCTGGCGGCGTCGGGCGTCGGGTCGATGAAGATATGACGGTGATTGAAGGCCGCAACAAGGCGCATGTTCTTTGATAATAGTGCGCCGTTGCCGAACACGTCGCCCGACATATCGCCGATGCCGATGGCGGTGAAGGCCTCGCGGGCGATGTCCTTGCCCATCTCGCGGAAATGGCGCTCGACCGCGACCCAGCCGCCACGCGCAGTGATGGCCATGGCCTTGTGATCGTAGCCGACAGAGCCGCCGGAAGCGAAGGCATCGCCCAGCCAAAAGCCGTATTCGGCCGAGATGGCATTGGCGATATCCGAGAAGGTGGCGGTGCCTTTGTCGGCGGCGACAACGAGGTAGGGATCGTCGTCGTCGTGACGGGTGGTAAGCGGCGGCGGCGTGAGCTTGCCGGCGACGATGTTATCGGTGATATCGAGCAGGCCGCGCAGGAAAAGCTGGTAGCAGGCGATGCCTTCGGCCGTCAGTGCGTCGCGCTCCGACGGGGCCTTGCGCAGGATGAACCCGCCCTTGGCACCTTGCGGTACGATGACGGCGTTCTTCACCATTTGTGCTTTCACCAGCCCCAGCACTTCGGTGCGGAAATCCTCCGGCCGGTCGCTCCAGCGCAGGCCGCCACGGGCGACGGTGCCGCCGCGCAGATGGATGCCCTCGACCCGCATGCTGGTGACGAAGATCTCGGCGTAGGGCACGGGCAACGGCATTTCCGGTATCTGTGCCGAACGGAACTTGATCGATAGATAGGATTTCGGTGTGCCGTTCTCGCGCTGATAGAAGTTGGTGCGCAAGCTGGCCATGATGAGCGCTTGGATGCGGCGGATGATGCGATCTTGGCTGAGGTTGGTGACGGCCTCGAGCGCGGTCTCGAGCGCGCCTTGGATTGCGGCCATCTTCTCGGTGCGGTTCTTGACGGCGGGGTCGAAGCGGGCATGAAACAGCGTGACAAGCGCACGCGCCAGCGGCGCATGGGCATTGAGTGCGGCGGCGATGACGCCTTGGCTGTAAGGGAAATTGAGCTGTTGCAGATAGCGGCTATAGGCGCGCAGGATGCTGATGTCGCGGGCGCTCAGATCGGTCGAGAAGACGAGGGCGTTCAAGGCGTCGTTATCGACCTGCGCCCGCCAGATATCGCCGATGGCGGCCTCGATACGCGCTTTGCTGGTGACCAGCGGCAAGCTCTCGATACCGGCGATGCGCAGCGTGAAATTGCGTAGCAGCACCGGCGGCGTGGGGGCATGCGGCGTGATGATGTAGGGCGTGGCGTCGACCACGGTGCAGCCCATGTTCTCGAGCAAGGGAATGATGGAGGAAAGCTCGGAGTTGAGGTCGCGCGTGAAGCATTTGAGATGCAGCTGGTTGGCGGGCGTGCCCTCGGCGCGGAAGAGTTCGAGGGCGAGGCCGTCGCCGCGCACGCATGCGAGCACGCACTGGATATCATGGGCAGCGGAGGTGGCGCTGTAGCTGTTGATGTAGGACGGTGGGAACGCGTCGGCGAAGCTTTGGGCGAGGGCGTCGCCTTCGTCGCCTTTGCTTTCGGCGACGACCGCGTCGCGCAGCGCATCCGCCCAGATGTTGGCGCGGCCGGCGATGTGTTTTTCGAGCGCGACCTCATCGACCGCGGTGGCGTGATCGGGCGTGGTCTCGGTCAGGATATGCAGGCGCGCCAGCGGCGAATCGGTCAGCTGGGTGTAGAATGCCGTGGTACGGCCGCCATAGGCGCGTTCGATGATGCGGATCATCTCGCCGCGCAGGTCCGACGAAAAACGCTCGCGCGGGATATAGATCATGGCGCTGACGAAACGGCCGAACGGATCGGGGCGCACGAACAGCTTCACCTGCGGCTTGGACTCGAGCGAGACGATGCCCATGGCGGTCTGGAACAGGCGCTCCTCGTCCATCTGGAACAGCTCGTCGCGCGGCAGGAATTCGAGGATGGTCTTGAGCGTTTTGCCGGAATGGCCGTGGGGGTCGAAGCCGGTGCGGGCGATGACGCGCGCCGCCTTGCGACGGATGAACGGGATGTTCTGGGTCTCGCGGTAATAGACGGTCGAGGTGAACAGGCCGAGGATGCGGGTCTCGCCCAAGCATTTGCCCTTGGCGTCGAAGCGCTTCAAGACGATGAGATCCATCGGCGCGTGGCGGTGCACCAACGAGAAATCCGACGCCTTGAGCACGCTCAGCGGTTCGCTGGCGGTGGCGGTGGTGGCGCGTTCGATCGTCGGTTTCTTGCTGGTGGAAGGCAGGCGGTAGATGCCCTGCGCGCTGGCGGTATCGAGTGCAAGCGCGCTGCCGTGCGTGCGGTAGTCGGCAAGGCCCAAGAAGACGAAATGGTTGCTGGCCAACCATACGAGCAGGTCGCGGATCTCCTCGGATTCGGCGGCGGCGGATTTGGGCAGATGCAGTTGTTTGGCCAGCGCCAGCACGCGGTCGCGCATGGCTGCCCAATCGGCGACGGAGGCGGCGACATGCGCCAAGGCATTGAGGATATGGGCGGTGAGCGCATCGGCCGACAGCTCGGCCGGCAGCGCCGACAGCTCGACATACATCAGCGATTCGGGTTTGGGGTTCTTGCCGCCCTCGACGCGCTTGCCCTTGGCGTCACGCGTGACGGAGAGAATGGGGTGCAGCATGAGATGGATGGAAAGCCCCAGCGACGTGAACAGCGCCGACAACGAATCGACCAGAAACGGCATGTCGTTGTTGAGCACCATGATCTGGGTGCGGGTGAGGCTACGTTTGTTCTCGGTGACCTTGCCGTGCGTGATGCTGACCTTGGGGCCGGATTTGCCGCGATTGGCGAAGAAGATTTCGCACGCAACGGCGATGCTGGCGGCGCGCTCGGGCGAGAGTTCCTCCAGCTCGTTGACGGGGGAAAGCGCATAGAAGCTGCGCACGAAATCGAGGGATTTTTTACCAGCGCTGCGTGGTACTGCGGCGATGATTTTATTCAGTAGATGCTGGTGGAGGGACGAATAATTCGGCGCCATACAAACTCTAAGAATGTGACATGCCTGCTCATTACCAACTTAGCGGAAAAGGGAAAGCAAAAAGCATTGTGCAGTGCGGCGCGTTACGCAGGCGCTTCGACGGCATCCCAGAAGGTGGCGGCGAGGTTGATGCCATAAAGCCGCTGGGCGGCGCGCAGGCCGGTGGGCGAGGTGACGTTGATCTCGGTCAGGAAATCGCCGATGAGGTCGATGCCGGCAAGCATGAGGCCGTGCTGCTTCAAGAAGGGCGAGAGCGCGTCGCAGATGCTGCGTTGCTTGGCGTTGAGCTCGGCCACCACCGGCGTGCCGCCGACGCGCATATTGGCGCGGATGGAGCCGCTATCGGGCGTGCGGCCAAAGACAGCGGCGACCTGCCCGTCGATGAACAGCACGCGCTTGTCGGCGTCCCGCACCTCGGGGCGGAATTGTTGCCACATCAACGGCTCACGCGAGGACTCGCTCCAATGTTCGAGCAGGGTCTCGAGGTTGGCATCGCCGCGGGTGAGTTTGAAGACGCTGCGCCCGCCGTAACCATACAGCGGTTTGGCGACGATAGCCTCGTGCTCGGCCGCGAATTGGGCGATGGCGACGGGATCGCGGCTGATGAGGGTGGGCGGCATGAACTGCGCGAAACCAAGGACGGATAATTTCTCCGGTGCGTTGCGCACGCTCGCGGGATCGTTCCACACCACGACGTCGCCGGCGATGCGTTCGAGTAGGTGGGTGGCGGTGATGTAGGCCATGTCGAACGGCGGGTCTTGGCGCATGAGCACCACGTCCATCGTGCGTAGCGAAGTGAGTGCGGGGGTGCCCGCCGACCAAACGGGGGTTGCTGCCATGTCGATGGTGATGGGGGAAAGCGGTGCGAGAAGATCGCCTTCGCGCCAGCTCAGTTGCGGTGCCTCATAGAAATGAACGCGATGGCCGCGGCGTTGTGCTTCCTCCATCAGCATGAAGCTGGTGTCGGAGATGGGATTGAGTTTCGAGGGGTGATCGAGCAGGACGGCGATCTTCACCGGATTAATACCCGCCGCCGACGGGCTCTTTCGGCGCGTTCAGCGGTGCCGATTCGACGCTTTCCGGTGCGCTGACGGTGCCGGTCGAAGAGCTGCCATAAACCGGGCCGGTATAGACATCGCTGCCGCTGTTGCTGCTGCCGCTGCTGCTATCGGAGGTGGCGTTGCGGGTGGCGGCGGGCGTTTCCTCGGCGCTGGTGACGGCATGGTTGACGTCGGCGTTGATCTGCAAGTGGCTGACCACGCGCTTGACGCCTTTGGTAGAACGCGCGACGTTCAGCGCGCGATCGAGTTCGGGCTGATCCTTGACGCGGCCGATGAGGTAGGCGGTTCCATTGATTACATCGATCGAGTAGTTGATGACCCAGACGCCCTTGGTGATGAGCAGGCGCGCTTCGAGATTGCGCTTGATAATCGCATCACCGGCGGTATCGATCAGGGTCTTGTCGGGATTGACGACCAGCTCGTTGATGACTTCCGTCACGCCCTTGGCCTTCCATGAAAGCGCGGCAGCACGGGCGGCCTCCTCTTCCGACGGAATGTTGCCCGTCAGCATGACGCGGCCATAGCGCACGTTGAAGGTGACATGCCCCAACAGCGCCGCTTGATCGGCCTGCAGGAACTGGTTGGTGAGGTCGGTATAGATGACGGTATCGTCGACCTTGCGGCCGATGGAGCGATTCTCGGCAACGGCGACGCCGGTCTGGGTGGCGCCGCTGACCAAAAGCCCCGCACAGCCATTGAGCAGTAGCGGAAGCGAACACAGAACAAGCAGGCGCCATGGTTTATTGGCTCGAATAACGGCGATAAATTTCTCTGCCGTAGATCCCGCTACGCCATCGAAATTTCCCTTGTTCTTCGAACCACTAAACATCATGGCGTAATCTCCTTATGCGTTAATACTAGTCAGGGCGCGCCGAAGGCGTGCACCAGATGATGCGGCATTCTATACCATGCGATGAGCACGGCGTCGAATCGAACCTGAAGGGAAGCGTAAGCGGGATGGCGAACGAGGAAATATTGTGATGCGCGTACCACACGCGATTGATTTTTGGCGTGCACGGCATGGGCGGCGTCATCGGCGTCGGCGCGCGCCTTCACCTCGACGAAGACAAGCTGGCCGCCACGACGGACGATGAGGTCGATCTCGCCGACGGGGGTTTTATAGCGCCACGCCACGAAGCGGTAACCCTTGCACACCAGCAGCGCCAGCGCGGCATATTCGGCCATGATACCGCGCCGGTGATTGCGTTTGCGGGAATTTGTGTGGGTGGCGGAGGTCATGCCCGACCTTCCTTCAAGGCCAGCGCGCGGGCATAGACATCGCTTTTGGCGCGGCCGGATTGTGCCGTGACCTGCGCGACGGATTCCTTGACGCTGGCGGTTTCCATCGCAGCGAGAAGTGCAGCATCGATCGCGTCGTCGTCCATCGCTTGGGCGGCCGGTGCGCCGCCGACGATGATGACGCATTCACCGCGCGGGGCATGCTGGCTGAAATGGTCGATGAGATCGGTCAGGGTACCACGGATGCATTCCTCGTGCAGCTTGGTCAGCTCGCGGCCGACGGCGGCTTCGCGCACACCGAGGCAAGCCGCCATGTCGCTCAGGGTGTCGCACAGGCGGTGGGGTGCTTCGTAAAAGACAAGGGTGGCGGGAATGCCGGCGAGTGGTGCCAATGCAGCGCACCGCGCATTCGTTTTGTTGGGCAGGAAACCGGCGTAGTGCAACTGCTCGGCCGGAAGCCCTGCGATGGAGACCGCCGCGAGCAGTGCGCTAGCGCCCGGAATGGGCGTGACCCGCACGCCGGCGTCGATACAGGCGCGTACCAGCCGCGCCCCCGGATCGGAAAGCAGCGGGGTGCCGGCGTCGCTGATGAGGGCGATGCGCGCACCGCGGGTGAGCTGCGCGACCAGTTGCTCGGTGGCCTCGGCCTCGTTGTGGGTGTGGTAGGCGCTCATCGGGGTGGTGATGCCATAATGCTTGAGCAGCACGCCGCTGGTGCGGGTATCCTCGCAAGCGATGCGATCGACCGCTTGCAATATCTCGAGCGCGCGCAGGGTGATGTCCTTCAAGTTGCCGATCGGCGTGGCGACCAGAAATAATTCCCCGTGCGGGGGCTGGCTTTTTTCTGTGGTCTTGGTAGAAAGCATGCAGGCGCCATGAATTCGTGATAGGATGCGTGGCAATGATACTAGAGGGGCTGCGCATGAACTGCCACCATTTTTGGAAATCGGCCGTGACCGCCATCGGCGTGCTGTTGCTCGTAGCGGGATGTGCGGTGGCGCCGTCGCCCTATCCCTCGACCACGCAGCGCGCACCCAGCTTGCAACAGACATTGATCACCAACCCCAGCCAAAGCGGTATCGGTTCCTCGGCGGCGTTTGATGAAACCGCGCCGGTGGATACGCTAGTGCCCAGCGCCCATGTGAAGGTGGGTCTGCTGCTGCCGCTTTCGGGGCGCAACGCCGAACTGGGCAAGGCACTGCAGGACGCGGCCTCGGTCTCGTTGTTCGATAAATACGCGCGGCTGGGCGTGAACCAGCTGAAGACCAAGGTGGAGCTGTTGCCGAAAGATACCGGCGACACCCCCGAACAGGCCGCCAAAGCGATGAAGGAAGCGCTCGATGAAGGCGCGCAGTTCATCATCGGCCCGCTATTCGCCGAGGACGCCGCCGCTGGCGCACCGCTGGCGCAGGCAAAGAATGTCAGCGTGCTCAGCTTCTCCAACACCCGCACGCAGGCGAGCCCCGGCACTTATATGTTCGGGTTCTCGCCCGCCGAGCAGACCGAACGGGTGGTGACCTATGCCATTTTAAGCGGCAAGACGCGCATTGCAGTGTTGGCACCCAACACGCCGCTGGGCGATGCCGTGCTGGCCAGCGCGCGCGATGCGGCGGCCAAGCAAGGGCTGAAGCTGGCGGCGGAATCGAAATATTTGCTGCAAGGCGGCGGCATGGACACCGCCCTCAACGGGCTGGTGCGTAACGGCCAGACCCCGAATTTCGATGCGATCCTCATTCCCGAAGGCGGCACCACGCTCGATACGATCCTGCGCGGGCTGAACACCCGCGGTGTGAAACCGAGCAATATGCAATTCCTCGGCACCGGCCTGTGGGACGACGCCGACCTGCTGCGCCGCGTCAACCTCGATACGGCGTGGTTCGCCTCGAGCCCGCCGGCACTGACCAGCAAATTCGAGGCGCGATTCTTGGCGACCTATGCCTACCCGCCGCCACGCTTGGCAAGCCTTGCCTACGACGCGGTGGCACTGGCGGTGACGCTGGCGACTTCCGGCCGGCCGTTCGATGCCGCGGCGCTGACCAACCCCAACGGATTCGCCGGCCCAGCGAACGGCATTTTCCGCCTGCGGGCGAACGGCTCGGTGCAGCGCGGGCTTGCCATCATGCAGGTGCAGGGCAATACGTTGCAGGTGATCTCGCCACCACCGAAGGGGTTTTGAGAGTCGTTCGCTTCGCTATGGGGGCGTTTCGCCCCCACTCCGTTCCCCCTCGTTCGCTTCGCTCCGGCTCGCGCCATAAAGCGCTACGCACGGATAATCCAAACGTTTGAGTAGGCGGTGCGTAGCCTTCCATGGCGAGCCGCGAAGCGGCTGGGGGTCAGCGAAGCGTAGGGGACAAAGAGTCCCCTACTAAAAAACTAACCTATCTCCGCGAAGCGGTTGCGGATCTGGGCGACGACATCGCCGACATCGTCGAGCGCGCCGGCGGGCTGCCAATCGAGCCGCGCCGCATTATCGAGCGGGCGCGCCAGCCCGCGGTCGTAAAGTGTTTGGTGCAACTGCACATGTTTAACCGGCGCGACATTGCTTGCCGCATAAACGAATACGGGCTTACCGGCGACGCAGGCCTCGGCACACATGGAGAGCGAATCGCCAGTGACGACGATGCCATCGGCGCAGGCGAGCATGCCGAGATAGGGGTTGTCCTTATCGGTATCCCAGCGGTGCAGCACGTGCGGTTTTTGCAGCAGCGGTTCGCACATGGCGATTGCTTCTTTCGGGGTGCGGCGGCTGGTGGTGATGAGTAGCGAACCCTGCCCCGCGAGCAGTAACGAACGCTGGATCACCTCGCGCCATTGGGCGGCGCTGTAGCTGCCGCGCTTGGTGTTGCCACCCATGCACAGCGTGATGAACGGCCGTGGCAGATGGGCGAATTTCCCCTCCCACTCGGCGCGGGCGCGCGCCAGTGTATCGGGCGTTACGGCATGCAGCGGCGCAAGGCTGGTGATGATGTGCGCCGCCGGCGCGACACGGTCATGTTCGGGCACGACGACGAGGTCGATGTCGCGGTCGATCTCCGGCCGCATGAGATAGACGGTGCGGGTGGCGGGCGCATGCTGCTTGATGTAGCGCAGTGCCGGCAAGGTGCGCCTGCCGGCAGCGATGACCAGCGACGGATACGGCGGCGCGAGACGGGCCTTGGTTGCGGCATCGACACCCAATAGCGACGCGCCCAGTAGCAGCGAAGGCAGTGCTGCAAACCCGTTATAATCGAGCCGTTTCAAGGTGTAAGGAAGGCCGAGCCGCGTGATGACGCCGAGCACTTGGCCGGTATGCCCTGTGCGGTCGTCGACCAGACCCCAGACGTTTGTCACTCGACGAACTCCACCTTCAGCACTTCGTAGAAGCGCGCGCCTTTGGGGGTTACGACCTCGACGCTGGCGCCGACTTTTTTGCCGATGAGGGCGCGGCCGATGGGCGCCGAAGTGCTGATGAGATTGCGTTTGATGTCCGCCTCGTAATCGCCGACGATCTGGTATTTGATCTTTTCCTCGGTGTCCTCGTCGACGATGGTGACGGTGGCGCCGAACTTGATGCTATCGCCGGTCAAGGCCTTCACATCGATGATCTCGGCGCGGCTGATGACGGCCTCGAGCTCTTGGATGCGGCCTTCGATGAAGCTCTGCTTTTCCTTGGCGGCGTGGTATTCGGCGTTCTCCTTCAGATCGCCATGGGCACGCGCTTCCGAGATCGCGGCGATGACGGCGGGGCGCTCGACCGATTTCAGGCTCTTGAGTTCCTTCTCAAGACGGGTGAAGCCCGTTTGGGTCATTGGGATTTTTTCCATGATATTTCCGTGTATTATCAATATCTGTATGAATGGCAGCTCTCTCTATAGCGGATAAGCGTATCTATCTGCAAGAAGTGTTCAAGAAGCTAGTTCTCCCAAGGCATGGTATTGGGCATGATATTATCCTTCAGGACGTTGCTACCTTCGCGGTTATTACCTTTCTGAAGGAAGACCATGTTATGATAGAAATGCATGCCAACGAGCGTTGTATCGAGCAGGCTGGGCTCGTAGCGGGGACGATGAATTTCCTGCCAGTTGAGGGAATGAACCAGCGATTGCAGGTAGTCTAACATAGTTTGTTGTCCGACGCCCTGCGGATTGCCGCCGAACATAGCCCAGTAGCTGGTCTGCAGATCCTCAATAATATACCAGCCATTATCCTTTAGGCTTGGCCAGAGCATGTGGAGTGTTGTGATGCCATGTTCGCTACGGTGGCTGCCATCATCCACAATGACGTCGAAGCCGTTTGGGCAATCCGCGATGATGCGGGCGATAGTGACGGGGTCCGCCTGTGAGCCGTGATGGATACGGATACGTTCTTCCGCATACTGCCGTTTGTCATTGATATCGAGTCCGTAAATGGTCGCTTTCAGGAAATAGTCACGCCACATGCGCAGCGAATCACCATTCGCGATGCCGATTTCAAGTAAGGAAATTGGCTCATCTATAAAGTGTTTCAAATGGTTTTGATAATGCTGCGCATACCAGTGGCCATTCCATTTATCTGTACCATGAGTGGTGGCGAGGGCGATGAGGTCTGGGCGCGACATAATGATCCTTACTCAAGATGAATTTCTATAAAAAGGCAGGGCATGATTCACCCAACAGGGTGCTTTACGCCGCGTCCTTTTTGGTGTTGGCCTTGGCGAAATAGCTTTGCAGCGGCGCGACGGTGAGCCCACCCGAGGTGCGGATGATGGTGGCGATGGCCTGCGCCATGGCACGGCTGCCCGCGATGGTGGTGGCGTAGGGGATCTTGCCGAACAGCGCCGTTTTACGGATGGACGCCGAATCGGCGATCGCTTGCGCGCCATCGGTCGTGTTGAAGACGAGGTGGATCAGCCCGTCCTTCATCATGTCGACGATGTGGGGGCGGCCTTCATGCACCTTGTTGACGATGGTTATGGGCAGGCCTTGCAGTTGCAAATATTCGCCGGTGCCACGAGTGCAGACGACTTTGAACCCGACCGCGAGCAATTCCTGCGCGATGACGGCGGCCATGGGTTTATCGCGGTCGCGCACCGAGAGGAAGGCGGTGCCGGTTTTGGGCAGCGTGGAACCCGAACCGATGAAGCCCTTGCCGAAGGCGGCGGCGAAGCTGCGGTCGATGCCCATGGTCTCGCCGGTGGATTTCATCTCCGGCCCGAGCAGGACATCGACGCCCGCGAAACGCGCGAACGGGAACACCGCTTCCTTCACCGCGATATGGCCAAGCGCCTTCATGTGGGTTTTATCATCCGGTAAATCGAATTCCGAAAGCGTTGAACCCGCCATCAGCCGTGCGGCGATTTTGGCGATGGGGATGCCGGTGGCCTTGGCGACGAACGGCGTGGTGCGCGACGCGCGCGGATTCACCTCGATGATGTAGATCTCGCCGGCTTGCACCGCGAACTGGACGTTCATCAACCCGCGCACCTTGAGTGCTTTGGCGAGGGCGATGGTCTGTGTGCGCACTTCGTCGACGATCGCATCGGGCAGGGAATAGGGCGGCAAGCTACACGCCGAATCGCCGGAATGGATGCCCGCCTCCTCGATATGCTCCATGATGCCGGCGACGAAGGTGTTCTCGCCGTCGCACAGGCAATCGACATCGAGCTCGATGGCGTCTTGCAGGTAGGAATCGAGCAGCACCGGCCCGTCGCCGAATAGGGTGAACAGCTCGGTGACGTAGGCCTTGAGGGTGCTGCTATCGTGGATGATCTTCATGGCGCGGCCGCCGAGTACGTAGGACGGACGTACCACCACGGGGTAGCCGATCTCCTCGGCTTGGGCGATGACATCTTCGGCGTGGCGGCAGATGGCGTTCTTCGGTTGTTTCAGGTTCAGCGCGTGCAGCAATTGTTGGAAGCGCTCGCGATCCTCCGCCAAGTCGATGGAATCGACCGAGGTGCCGATGATAGGGATGCCGGCGCTCTCGAGGGCGTGGGCGAGCTTGAGGGGTGTTTGCCCGCCGAACTGCACAATGACTCCCTTGATGCTGCCGTTCTGTTTTTCCTTCTCGATGATCTCGATGACGTCCTCGGCGGTCAGCGGCTCGAAATACAAGCGGTCGGAGGTGTCGTAATCGGTCGATACCGTTTCGGGATTGCAGTTGATCATTATTGTTTCATAAGAAGGGGACTTTTTGTCCCCTTCATTCGTCGCACGCAGTGCGTAACTCGCGTGGACGCAGCAATAATCGAACTCGATGCCTTGGCCGATGCGGTTGGGCCCGCCGCCCAAGATGATGATCTTCTCGCGCGCGGTGGGCGCGGATTCGCACTGCGCGGGGTGGGTGCCGTCGCCCTCGTAGGTCGAGTACATGTAAGGGGTCTGCGAATCGAATTCGGCGGCGCAGGTATCGACCCGCTTGAAGACAGGGCGGACGTTGAGCCGGTGGCGCAATGCGCGCACATCCATCTCGCCGGTGCCGGAAAGCCGCGCCAATTGCTTATCCGAGAAGCCGAGGGATTTGAGGTGGTGCAGCGAGGGAGCATCGGCCGGCAGGCCGTTGATCTCGACCCATTGCTCGGCGTCGATGATGCTGCGAAGCTGCGCCAAGAACCACGGGTCGTATTTGGTGACGGCGTGGATCTCGTCGATGCCCATGCCGTAGCGCATGGCTTGAGCGATGCGCAGCAACCGATCCGGGCTGGCGATGGAAAGCGCACCGCGCAAACCTTCGAGATGATCGAGCGTGACGCCAGCGATGGCGATGGCATCGAGGCCGGTAAGGCCGGTCTCGAGCGAACGCAGCGCCTTTTGCAGCGCCTCGGGGAAGTTGCGACCCATCGCCATGCTCTCGCCGACGGATTTCATGGCGGTGGTGAGGGTGGTGTCGGCACCGGCGAATTTCTCGAACGCGAAGCGCGGAATTTTGACGACGACGTAATCGATGCTCGGCTCGAAGCTTGCGGGCGTTGCCTTGGTGACATCGTTCATGATCTCGTCGAGCGTGTAGCCGACGGCGAGTTTGGCCGCGACCTTGGCGATGGGAAAGCCGGTGGCCTTCGACGCCAGCGCCGAGGAGCGCGACACGCGCGGATTCATCTCGATGACGACCATGCGGCCATCCGCCGGATTGACCGCGAACTGCACGTTGGAGCCGCCGGTATCCACCCCGATCTCGCGCAGCACCGCGATGGATGCGTTGCGCATGATCTGGTATTCCTTGTCGGTCAGGGTCATCGCCGGCGCGACGGTGATGGAGTCGCCCGTATGCACGCCCATCGGGTCGATGTTCTCGATGCTGCAGACGATGATGCAGTTGTCGTGCTTATCGCGCACGACCTCCATCTCGTATTCTTTCCAGCCGAGCACGGACTCGTCGATCATCACCTCGCCGATGGGGGATGCATCGAGGCCGGAGGCGACGATGGCCTCGAATTCCTCGTGGTTGTAGGCGATACCGCCGCCGGAGCCGCCCATGGTGAAGCTGGGGCGGATGATGGCGGGCAGGCCGATGACCTTGCGCGCCTCGCGCGCTTCTTCCATCGATTTGACGACGACGTTCTTCGGCACGGCAAGGCCGATGCGCGCCATGGCGTCGCCGAACAATTGGCGATCCTCCGCCTTGTTGATGGCGGTGAGATCGGCGCCGATCATCTCGACGTTGTATTTCGCAAGCACGCCCGATTCGGCCAGCGCCTTGGCGCAGTTGAGCGCCGTCTGGCCGCCCATGGTGGGCAGCAGCGCGTCGGGGCGTTCACGCGCGATGATCTTCTCGACATATTCCGGCGTGATGGGCTCGATGTAGGTGGCGTCGGCGAATTCGGGGTCGGTCATGATGGTGGCGGGATTGGAATTCACCAAGATGACGCGGTAGCCTTCGGCTTTAAGCGTCTTGACCGCCTGTGTGCCGGAATAATCGAACTCACACGCCTGACCGATGACGATGGGCCCCGCGCCGATGATGAGAATGGATTTTATGTCGGTACGTCTGGGCATTAGGCTGCTTTCTTTGTATCGGCGCGCATGCACTGAACGAAGCGCTGGAAAAGGTAGTGCGAATCATGTGGCCCCGGCGAGGCCTCGGGGTGGCCTTGCACGCTGAAGATGGGCTTGCCGACGACGCGGATGCCCTGAATGGTGCCATCGAACAGCGAGCGGTGGGTGACTTCGACGTCCTCGGGTAGGTTGGTATCGCTAATCGCGAAGCCGTGGTTCTGCGAGGTGATCTCGACCTTGCCGGTGGCCAGATCCTTCACCGGATGGTTGGCACCCCGGTGCCCTTGGCGCATTTTTTCGGTACGGCAGCCAAGGGCGATGCCGAGCATCTGGTGGCCAAGACAGATGCCGAAAAGGGGCTTGCTGCTGGCAATCAGTTTCTTGATGGTGGGCACGGCGTAGCTGCCGGTGGCGGCGGGGTCGCCGGGGCCATTGCTTAGGAAGATGCCGTCGGGGTTGAGGGCCAAGATCTCCTCGGCGGTGGCGGTGGCGGGTACGACCGTGAGGCGCACGCCGGCTGATATCAGCGAACGCAGGATGTTGCGTTTGACGCCGTAATCTATTGCCACTACGTGGCACAATGAAGGGGCGCTTTGCCCCTTCGCGGCTTCGCCGCTGACCCCGCCGCTGCGCGGCTCGCTTACGCTACGCACCGATGCATCGACCGCTTGCGTTTGCGGCGTATGCCCCGCGCCCAATGTCCAGCGCGGCTCTTGCCACGTATAGGCTTCTTTCGTCGTCACATGCGCGGCCAATTCCAAGCCGTTCATGTCGGGTGCGGCTTCGAGGGCGGCTTTGAGTTTATCGAGGTTAGGCGCGCCTTGCGCGCTGATGATGATGGCGCAATTCTGCGCGCCGTTGATGCGGATATGGCGCGCCAGCGCCCGCGTATCCACCCCGCTGATGCCGCGCAGGCCGTGCTTTTTCATCCACGCATCGAGGTGGCTTTGGCTGCGGAAGTTCGAAGGTTCGGTGATCGCCTCGCGCAGGATGAGTCCGGCGGCGACGGGCACGAGGCTCTCGATATCCTCGTCATTCGTGCCGACATTGCCGATATGCGGGAAGGTGAAGGTGATGATCTGGCCGGCATACGAAGGGTCGGTCAGGATTTCCTGATAGCCGGTCATGGCGGTGTTGAAGCAGATCTCGCCGCTGGTGGTGCCCGCTTGCCCGATGCCTTGGCCAAAAAACACTGTCCCATCCGCAAGAAGTAAGGCGGCGTTGGGTGCAGGTTTCAGCGGCATGGTCATCGTATAACGAATCCTACTTTAGCGTGCGTAGCCTTCATGGCGAGCCTCGGGTCAGCGTTCGCGAAGGGGCGAGGCCCCTTCATGCGCAAACATTCTCCGGACAAACGGGGGAGGTCTAGGCAGTACGCCCATTCCTGTCAAGCGGCATTGTGCGATGAAGCGGCCAAGGAAGCAAGCGTCGCGGCGCGTTCGGACGACCATGACGCCACCGCACTGCCACCACCCCACCCTGCCGCCCGTGGATAATTTTTATAATCGATTGACTTGTCGAAAAAACTGCCTATGGTGCGCCTCGAGTATTCTCTATTCTTTGCCTTATGCCGGCTGCACCTACCCCTTACGAGCAGCGTATCTTTTCGATACATAACGATCTAGCTACGATTGATCCCGACAGCGTTTGATTCAAGAATGACCGATGTTCTCATTCGGTGAAAATTCTCACTCGCGACCGTTCATTCCGGACGGGCGCTCAACGTTATGTCGAGGAGACAACAATGGCTACAGGTACAGTAAAATGGTTCAACCCAACCAAGGGTTTCGGTTTCATTCAGCCCGATCAAGGCGGCACCGATGTGTTCGTTCACATCAGCGCACTTGAGCGCGCCGGCATCAGCCAGCTGAACGAAGGCCAAAAAGTGAGCTACGAACTTGCCACCGATAAGGGCAAGACGTCGGCTGCGAACTTGAAGCTCGCTGCGTAGATAGGCCGCACACGCTACTAGCGTTGGCTGCAAACCATGAGTTACTGCGCTTCCACTACGCATTTACTATATGTAAACTTGCGTTGCGGTTCTCGTAACACACGGTTTTCGCCCAACCCTAGCGCATGTGACGACACTATCTAAAAAGCGTGACGCTTCTTTTTAAGCTATCTTAAAGAGCCTCTCTTGCGGCATGCGTGCCGTGAGGGAGGTTTTTGTAGTCGTTTTCCATACTGGGCGGACGATTATTTGCGACCACACGAGGATCGCTATCACGTAGCTTGACCCCCAATGGAAACCCGCGTGACGGCCGAATGCTCGGCCGCCATGCACCAACGACATGAAAGATAGAACATGGAAAACTTCAAGACACTCGGCTTGCCGGAATATTTGCTGCAAGCCCTCGACTACATGAAATTCACGACCCCGACCCCGATCCAAGCCGCGGCCATTCCGCCGGCGCTTGAGGGCAAGGATATTCTGGGTTCCGCCCAGACCGGCACCGGCAAGACCGGCGCCTTCGGCATTCCGCTGATCGCCAAGCTGCTGACCACCCCGCGCGGCAGCGCACTTGTCATGACCCCGACCCGCGAATTGGCGGTGCAGGTGATGACGATGCTGGAGCAATTGCTCGGCGCCGATAGCGGCATTCACACGGCGCTTTTGATCGGCGGCGAATCGATGGGCAAACAATTCGGCCAGCTGCGCGCTCGCCCGCGTTTGATCGTGGGTACGCCCGGCCGCATCAACGACCACCTCACCCGCGGCACGCTGAAGCTTGCCGATGCGAGTTTCTTGGTGCTCGACGAGACCGACCGCATGCTCGATATGGGCTTTGGCATCCAGATCGACGCGGTGGTGAAACATATGCCTGCCGTGCGCCAGACCTTGATGTTCTCGGCGACCTTTCCGGCCAACATCGTCAAGATGTCGCAAAAATACATGGCCGATCCGGTGCGGGTCTCGGTCGGTGACAACAACACCCCGATCGCGAAGATCAAGCAGGAGGTCATCACCGTTTCCGAAGCCGATAAATACGGCCAACTGCAAGTGCAGTTGCAACAGCGCGAAGGCAGCATCCTTGTGTTCGTGCAGACCAAATTCGGCGCCGAGAAGATGGCCAAGAAGCTGGGAGCGCTGAACCACCGCGCCCAAGCCATCCACGGCAATCTGAACCAGCGCCAACGCGACCGCGTCATCGCCGATTTCCGTGCCCAGAAATGCCGCATCCTGGTGGCGACCGACATCGCCGCGCGCGGGCTCGATATTCCGCATATCGAACATGTCATCAACTACGACATGCCGCAATGTCCGGAGGATTACATCCATCGTATCGGCCGCACGGGCCGTAACGGCAAGACCGGCGAGGCAGTGAACCTGCTCACCGGAAAGGATAACGGCAAATGGAAGGCGATCCAGCGCTTGCTCAACCCCAACCAGAAGCCCGAAGGCGGTGAGTTCGCCGACAAGCCGCGCTCCTACGCCAAGGCGCGCAACAAGAAATACGGTGGCAAGAAACCCTTCCGTTCGGGTGGCGGTGGCCGCCATTTCCACGCCGATAAAAAAGCGGCGTGAAACGACACTATCGCGGGCAGGCTGTGATGTATGGCCTGCCCGCGCATGCCCCTTGCAAAACCATGGATTATTGCTAGTGTACGCGGCATTGATCCACCCTGAAGGCATGGAATTATGACTGCTTCTTTCTCGTCGCCGCGCGCGGTTTTTATGGCCTGTATGCTGCTGCTGGCCTTGCCTTCGTGCAGCGATGTGCGCCCGGATGAAGGCACCACCTATCCCAAGACCGAAGAAGACCGCCGCAAGGCGCGCATCGGTAAAGTGACCGGCGAAGAAGGCCTGACCATCGGCGGGGTGAGCGATAAGGAAAAAGAGGCAGGCAAGAACCCTCTGGGCGTGAACAGCTTCCTGTGGCGCGGCGCGCTCGATACGCTTTCGTTCCTGCCCATCACCGCGGCCGATCCGTTCGGCGGCACCATCCTCACCGATTGGTACGAGGACCCCGATGCTGCCGGCGAACGCTTCAAGGTGAACGTGCTGATCTTGGATCGCCAACTGCGTGCCGATAGTTTGAAGATCACGACCTTCCGCCAGAAAAAAGACAAGGCGGGCAATTGGGTGAACGCGACGACGGACGCCAAACTCGGCCGCAAGCTCGAGGACACGGTGCTGACGCGTGCGCGCCAGCTACGCATCGCCCAGCTGGGATATTAATCCGTGACCGACCAACCCGACAGCACGCAGGGCGCTGCGCGTAACGCGCCACGCTATCATGCCCGCGCCGCCGAGATGAAATGGCAGGCCGTGTGGAACGATACCGGCGTGTTCCGCACACCCGAACCCAACGGCAAGCCCGACTATTTCGTGCTCGAGATGTTCCCGTATCCGTCGGGCAATATCCATATGGGGCATGTGCGCAATTACACCTTGGGCGACGTGACGGCGCGCTTCCGCCGCGCGCTGGGCTATAACGTGCTGTACCCGATGGGGTGGGATGCGTTCGGCCTACCGGCGGAGAACGCCGCCATCGAGCGCAACACGCACCCCAAGGCGTGGACGCTGCAGAACATCGCGACGATGCGCGAACAGCTGAGCGATATCGGCCTGAGCTACGACTGGTCGCGCGAGGTGACGACCTGCAACCCCGAATATTACCAGCACGAGCAGCGCTTCTTCCTCGAGATGCTGCGCCGTGGCATTGCCTACCGCAAACAGGCGGTGGTCAACTGGGACCCGATCGACCACACGGTGCTAGCCAACGAACAAGTGATCGACGGACGCGGCTGGCGCAGCGGCGCACCGGTCGAGCGGCGCACGCTCAATCAATGGTTCCTGCGCATCACCGACTATGCCGAGGATTTATTGCAAGGGCTGTCCACGCTCGACGCATGGCCGGACAAAGTGCGCCTGATGCAGGAGAAATGGATCGGCAAATCCTCCGGCGCGCTGGTGACGTTGAAGGTGCTGTGCAATAAGCCCGATCAACCCGTCATCGAAAGCAGCATCGCGATCTATACCACGCGCCCCGACACGTTCTATGGCATGAGTTTTGTTGCGATCGCGCCGGAGCACCCGTTGGCGCAAAGCATGATCGCCCACAACCCGCAAGCGGCCGCGTTCATCAAGGAATGCAGCCAACTGGGAACCTCGGAGGAGGCGATCGAGAAGGCGGAGAAGCTGGGCTTTGACACCGGTCTTACGGTCGTCAACCCGTTCACCGGCAGCGAGCATCCACTTTACATCGCCAACTTCGTGCTAATGGGTTACGGCACCGGTGCGGTGTTCGGTTGCCCCGCGCACGATGTACGCGATTTCGAATTCGCGACGAAATATAAGTTGCCCATCCTGCCCGTGGTCAGCGGCTACCCCGAACCGTTGAACGAGGCCTATACCGGCGACGGCACCCTCATCAACTCGCCGCTGTTTAATGGGCTGAGCGTGGCCGACGCCAAGGAAAAAGCCATCGCCGAGCTTGAGCGCGCGGGGTGCGGCGAGCGCAAAATCAATTATCGCCTGCGCGACTGGGGCATCAGCCGTCAGCGCTATTGGGGCTGCCCGATCCCCATCATCCATTGCGACGATTGCGGTGTGGTGCCGGTGCCGGAATCGCAGTTGCCGGTGACGCTGCCGGAAGACGTGACGTTCGACAAGGCCGGCAACCCGCTGGCGCACCACCCGACATGGAAACATGTGCCGTGCCCGACCTGCGGCAAACCGGCGCAGCGCGAGACGGACACGTTCGACACGTTCTTTGAATCGAGCTGGTATTTCGCCTGCTACGCCAGTGGCGGCGGCGGCCACGGCATCGACCGTGCGCAGGCCGCGCGCTGGCTGCCGGTGCAGCAATATATCGGCGGCATCGAGCATGCGGTGCTGCATTTGCTGTATGCCCGTTTCTTCACCCGCGCCCTCACCACCTGCGGCATTCTCGATATCGCCGAGCCGTTCGCACGGCTGATGACGCAAGGCATGGTCGCCCACGCCACGTTCAAAAACAGCGCCACGGGCGAATGGGTCTACCCCGCCGAGGTGATGGAGGACGGCAAGGGCGGCTGGAAACATGAAGCGACCGGCGCCGCCGTGACGATGGGCCGCAGCGAGAAGATGAGCAAATCAAAGAAGAATGTTGTCGACCCGCGCCACATCATCGAGGCGTATGGCGCGGATACGGCGCGGCTGTTCATGATGAGCGATTCGCCGCCGGATCGTGGCTTGGAGTGGACGGAAAGCGGCATCGACGGCGCCTGGCGCTATGTGCAGCGGCTCTATCGGTTGGTCGCCGATAACCAAGCGGCGCTGGCCAGTGCTGCGGCCGCGACCGGCAGCTCGGACTTGCGCAAACAAACGCACAAGACCATCGACGCCGTGACCAAGGATTACGATGCATTCCACTTCAACAAGGCGGTCGCGCGCATCCGCGAGCTGACCAACCAGTTGGAAAAAACCAGCGCGACCGATGCCCCCGCGCAGGCCGATATGGCCGAGGCAGTGACGGTGATGATCCACCTCATCGCGCCGCTGCTGCCGCACCTTGCCGAGGAATTATGGTCGATGGTCGGCCATGGCGACCTGATCGCGACGCGCCCGTGGCCGAAGGCGGACGCGGCCTTGCTGGTCGAGGACACGGTGACAGTGGCGGTGCAAGTGAACGGCAAGCTGCGTGCCACGCTGCAATTGGCGAAAGACATGCCCGAGGACGCCGCGAAAGCCGCCGCGATGGAGAACGCCAGCGTGCAGGCCGCGCTTGATGGCAAGACGCTGAAAAAGGCCATCGTGGTGCCCAACCGCATCATCAATTTGGTGGCGGCGTAGCCGTAGGCTAGCCGTTGATAAGCGCTTCGCGCGTGGATGGGGGTATCACCCCCAAACCCCCTCCACTATCGCGGCTCGCGCCATAAAGCGCTACGCAACGCTAATCACAAACGTGTGAATGGGCGGCGCGTAGCGCGATGTGATTGGCTTCGCGTTGCTGCGCCTCTCCCGCGCGGATGCGCCATAAAGCGCTACGCAACGCTAATCACAAACGTGTGAATGGGCGGCGCGTAGGGGGCGATGCCCCCTTCAATTTAAATTAAGCTGATGGTGGTCCCGATGTGATTCGAACACACGACCTAGCGTTTAGGAAACGCTTGCTCTATCCAGCTGAGCTACGGGACCACGTTGGGCCGGTCATAGCGCAATCGCACGGGCGGGGGAAGCCGCGAATCGGCGGGGGCGAATGCTGCCGCGTGTTGACATTGGCCGTGGGCATGGCAAGGTCGGCGGCCATGGAACATTGGCTCGACAATATCAGCGCGCACGCACTGGCGGATGAACGCACCCGCGTGCAGGCGCTGCTGGAACGGGTGCGCCCGCTTACGGCGATGGACGCCACCATCCGCGCGCGCGCCCACGCCCTCATCACCAAGCAACGCGCGGTCGGCTCGGCCAACACGGTCGAGGCGTTCTTGCAGTCCTATGGCCTATCGACCAAGGAAGGCATCGCGATGATGTGCCTGGCCGAGGCGCTGCTGCGCATTCCCGATAGCAGCACCGCCGATGCGCTGATCGAGGATACGTTCGCCTCGGGCAACTGGAAGCAGCATCTGGGGCAGAGCGAATCGACGCTGGTGAACGCCAGCACCTGGGCGCTGATGCTGACCGGTTCGGTGCTGGATTTGGACGCCGGCGATTCGATGGCCGCATGGTTCGGCGGGCTCATCAAACGCTCCGGCGAGCCGGTGATCCGGCAAGCACTGCGCGCCGGCATGAAATTCCTCGGCACCCAATTCGTGATGGGCGAAACGGTGGCGGACGCGATCAAACAAGCGCAGGACGACGAGGCCAAGGGCTACACCATTTCCTATGACATTTTGGGCGAGGGCGCGCGCACGGACACGCAGGCGCAAGGCTATGTGCAATCGTACCTCACCGGCATTCGCCAAATCGCGGCGGCGACGAAGGAGACGGAACTGTTCGCCCGCCCCGGCATTTCGGTGAAGCTCTCGGCACTGCACCCGCGCTATGCCCAAACACAGGAAGCGCGCGTGATGAACGAATTGCTACCGCGCCTGAAGGATATTCTACGCGAAGGCAAGGCGCACCGCATCGCGGTGTCGCTGGATGCCGAGGAGGCCAACCGGCTGGAGATCGAGCTCGAGATCTATAAGAACCTGCTCGAGGACCCCGAATTTGCCGATTTCGAGGGCATCGGATTCGTGTTGCAGGCCTACCAGAAGCGTGCCGTGTTCGTGGCCGAAACGCTTGCAGCATTGGCAAAGAAACTGGGCCGACGCATTCCGGTGCGGCTGGTCAAGGGCGCCTATTGGGACAGCGAGATCAAGCATGCGCAGATGCAGGGATTGGCGGGCTATCCCGTGTTCACGCGCAAGGAATATACCGACCTTTCCTACCTCGCCTGTGCGCAGCAATTATTGGCGGCGGGCGATACGATTTACCCGCAATTTGCGACCCATAACGCGCTGACGGTGGCCACCATCATCACCATGGCCGAGGCGCAGCAACGTGTGCCCGCGCAGTATGAGTTCCAACGTTTGCACGGCATGGGCGAAAGCCTGCATGATCAGCTTGTGTCGATTAAGGGGGCGGCGGAGCCTACGCAAGCGGCGCATCACGATGCTACCGGCTACCGCGTGCGCATCTATGCGCCGGTCGGGGCGCACAAGGATCTGCTCGCCTACCTCATCCGCCGGCTGCTCGAAAATGGCGCCAATAGCTCGTTCGTGCATCTGTTGATGGATAAACGCACGGCGGTCGATGACCTGACCGTAAGCCCGATTGCGCATGTGCGCGCCGCCGACGCACAACCGGCGAGTGATATTCCGCTGCCGGTCGATCTCTACGGTGCGACGCGCAAGAATCCGCTCGGCATCGATTTCGGTTACCGCAGTGTGCGCCTTGATTTCATGCAGCATGTTGCGCAGCATTTTTCGACCCCCACACCCGCACCCAAGGACATGCACGCCAGCGATGCGGCGGTGATGGTGACGCGGGCGCAGGCAGCCTTCCATGGCTGGGACACGACCCCCGTTGCGACGCGTGCGGCCGCTTTGCGCCGCGCCGCCGACCTGCTTGAGGCACGCCGCGACGCCATGATCGCCCTATGCGTGACGGAAGCCAAAAAGACCTATGCCGATGCCGTGGCCGAGCTGCGCGAGGCGGTCGATTTCTGCCGCTATTATGCCAACGAGGCCGAACGCATATTTGCGCCGCAAACGCTGAACGGGCCGACCGGCGAAAGCAACGTGCTGACGCTGCATGGCCGCGGGGTGTTCGTGTGCATCAGCCCGTGGAATTTCCCGCTGGCGATCTTCATCGGCCAAGTGGCGGCGGCCTTGGTTGCGGGCAATAGTGTGGTCGCCAAACCGGCCGAACAAACGCCGCGCATCGCTGCCGCAGCGGTGGCCGTGCTGCACGAGGCGGGCATCCCGACCGACGCGTTGCTGCTGGCCTGCGGCGCGGGCGAGACGGTGGGCGCCGCGTTGGTGACGGCACCGCAGGTGGCGGGCGTCTGCTTCACCGGCTCGACGACCGTTGCGAAATATATTGCGCGCGCACTGGCCGAAAAGGACGGCCCGATCGTGCCGCTGATCGCCGAGACGGGCGGTATGAACGCCATGATCGTCGATTCCTCGGCGCTGCTGGAACAGGCCTGCGACGATATTATCACGAGCGCGTTCGGCTCGGCGGGGCAACGCTGCTCCAGCTTGCGGATGCTATTTGTGCAGGAAGAAGTGGCGCAACATCTGCGCGATTTGCTGGTGGGCGCGATGGACGAATTGCGGGTGGCCGACACGCGCGACCTTGCGACCGATATCGGTCCGGTGATCGACCGTGGGGCGCAGCAAGGCCTGCTTGCCCATATCGGGGCGATGAAGCGCGTCGCGCGCTGGCACCATGCGTGCGAGATTCAGCCGTGCGTAGCCGAAGGCGAGCCGCGAAGCGGAGGGGGTTTGGGGGCAACGCCCCCATCGGACGATACCTTCGTGCCGCCGCACGTGTTCGGCCTTGATTCGCCCAGCCAACTTAGCGAGGAGATCTTCGGCCCCGTGTTGCATTTCTTCACGTATAAATCGAAAGAGCTGCCCAAGATTTTAGGCGAGATCCGCGGCAGCGGCTATGGCCTGACCTTCGGCCTGCATACGCGCCTGCGCGCCAAGATGGAAGCGATCTTGGACGAAGCGCCGGTGGGCAACCGCTACGTCAACCGCAGCATGACGGGCGCGGTGGTGGGCGTGCAGCCGTTCGGCGGCGAGGGGCTTTCGGGCACCGGCCCCAAGGCGGGCGGCCCGCATTATTTGCTGCGCTTCATCAGCGAGCGCACCACCACCATCAACACCGCTGCCATCGGCGGCAATGTCGAGCTGCTGGCATGAGCAAGCCCAAGCTACAGACCGTGATTCAGAATGCTATCAGCAAGGCGGATTCGAGCTATTTCTTCGAGGATTATACCAAACAGGCGCAGGCGGTGCTCAAGGCGCTGGAGGCGGCGGGCTATACCATCATTGCCAAGGAGATGCCCGACGATGTCTGGAAAAAGATCGCCGACGAAATGCGCACCGGCCGCGTCAAGCCCGAGGAACACGTGAAGGATGTGTTCTACACGGCGCTGCGCGTCCTCAATAGTAAATAGAGGGCATGCGATGACCCGAAGGATTCACCGCTGGACGAGCCTTGCGATGGTGGCGCTTTTGCTGGCCGCCTGCACCGACCCTGCCGCCAGTATCGGCAAGAGCCTTGAGGGATGGTGCGCCACCCGCCCCGACTGCGATACCACGCCGCGCCCGTAGCGGCCGGATTACCTTTTGGTAACCGTGCGCACAACGGTTGCACTGGCGAAAATTCGTACTATATCTGGAGGCGTAGCAGGGACGCGATTGGCCTTGCAGTAACCACAGCTAAACCCCACTACAGGAGCCTTTCATGAGCGTACTCGTCGGTAAAGAAGCCCCCGATTTCACTGCCCAAGCGGTGATGGGCGACAATTCCATCAAAGCGGATTTCAACCTGAAATCGCACATCAAGGGCAAGGTCGGCATCGTGTTCTTCTACCCGCTCGATTTTACCTTCGTCTGCCCGTCGGAGATCATCGCGTTCGATAACCGCGTCGACGATTTCAAGAAGCTCGGCGCCGAGATTATCGGCGTTTCGGTCGATTCGCAATACAGCCACTATGCGTGGAAGAACACGCCGGTGGAAAAAGGCGGCATCGGTAACATCCGCTTCCCGCTGGTGGCCGACCTCACCAAATCCATCGCCCGCTCGTACGACGTGCTGACCGGCGACGCCGTGGCGTTCCGTGGCACGTTCATGATCGATAAAAAAGGCATCGTGCGCCACCAAGTGGTGAACGACCTACCGCTGGGCCGCAACGTGGAAGAGGCGCTGCGTATGGTCGATGCCCTGAACTTCCACGAGGAGCATGGCGAAGTGTGCCCTGCCAACTGGAAAAAAGGCGCGGCCGGCATGAAGCCGACGGCGGACGGCGTGGCTTCCTACCTCAAGGACCACGCGAAAGCGTTGTAGTTTTTTAAGTACGCCCCGATTTTTCTGCTGAAAAATCGATGGCGCGTACTTCGTAGCTCATGGCTGGGGCGGTCTGCTGACCGCCCTATCCTCTTACATCCGATGGACGTTTATGACCGATCACATCACTCCCGTTCTTATCATCGGCTCCGGCGCGGCGGGCTGCACGGCCGCCATTTACGCCGCGCGCGCGGCGCTCAAGCCCATCATGGTGCGGGGGATGCAACCCGGCGGCCAGTTGACCATCACGACCGAGGTCGAGAACTTCCCCGGCTTCGCCGAGGCGGTACAAGGCCCGTGGCTGATGGAACAGATGGAAGCGCAAGCGGCGCATGTAGGCACCACCATCATCCATGACCATATCGCCAGTGTCGATGTGAGCAAACGCCCGTTCGTCGCGGTGGGTGAATCCGGCGACCGCTACATCGCCGATACGCTCGTTATCGCGACCGGTGCTTCGGCGCGCTGGCTGGGGCTGCCGAGCGAACAGAAATTCCAGAATTTCGGCGTCTCGGCCTGCGCCACCTGTGACGGATTCTTCTTCAAGAAGAAGGATGTTGTGGTGCTCGGCGGTGGTAACTCGGCGGTCGAGGAGGCGCTGTTTTTGGCCAAACTTTGCAACACGGTCACCCTCATTCATCGCCGCGACACGTTGCGTGCGGAAAAGATCGCGCAAGATCGCCTGTTCAAGACTGAGAATGTGAAGGTCATCTGGGATTCGGTGGTCGAGGAATTCGTCGGCGACGACAACCCGCCGAGCCTGACCGGAGTGAGGATCAAGAACGTCAAAACCGGTATCGAAACGATCGTGCCCTGCCATGGTGCGTTCGTTGCCATCGGCCATAACCCCAACACCGGGTTGTTCGAGGGTCAACTCACGATGGATGCCGATAAGTACCTGATAACCAAGGCAGGAACGACCCAGACCAGCGTGGCGGGTGTATTCGCCGCCGGCGACGTGCAGGACAAGATCTATCGCCAAGCGGTGACAGCCGCCGGCACCGGCTGCATGGCCGCGCTCGAGGCACAGAAATTCATCGAGCATCACGCGCACTAGTTCATTTGTTTATATAGATAATAACGATTGAGTCCGTTTTTATATCGATGGATTTTGCCCTCGATTTTGTCATGAAATCTTCATGCATACGCACGGTCGGATTTGCTAGCTTATACACAACCAAGTTATGTTAAGCAGCAGGAGTTTTTTATGGCGGCACCAAGAAACGGACACCCATGGGCGCGTCGCACGAAAGGTTTAGAACATCCGCAAGGAAAATCGCCGGAGGCAATGTACCCGCCGCAGGTGGTGGATGAGATCTTTGGCGAAGGCGCTGCTGATTCGATCGCGAATAAGTTGGGGAAACGTCAGTACGCCGAGCAAGCACTGAGTAGATTCTTTCAACGCAACCCCAATGGCGCCGAGGCGGCGTGTTTTGTCATTGAAGGAAAACCGGGACGTTACGCCGAGCATACCTATGTGATCCCGGCGGGCGGCAAACTCCCCAGCGCGGAATTCCTGGCCGAAACGTTGCGTTATGCAATGAAAAAGACCGGTTTTAAGGAACATTGCATTAGGGAAGTGAAGTATTCGCGCGACCATGTGTATGTCAGCCAGCGCAGCGCTTTTTTAATCGCCAGCGTATTGAGCAACCCAAGCACCGAAGCGCAAATGCTGAAAGCGCGCGATGCGGCGCTCAACACCCCAAGCCAGAGCCAGGCACGCTAGCGTTTCGTGCTTTACCTTGCGCCACGACCCCAAGTATGTTATGCACTGAAATCATAGTTCAGGGCAAAATTGGCCTATAAAATGGCTAGTAAATTGCTCTAGAAGCATAACTAGCATGGTTGGCGGGGCGATATGGACTGGGACAAACTGCGGATATTCCATGCGGTGGGCATCAGTAAAAGCCTGACCAAGGCCGGCGATACGCTGAACCTCAGCCAATCGGCGGTGAGCCGGCAGATATCGGCGCTGGAGGAAAAGATGGGCATCGCCCTGTTCCACCGCCATGCCCGCGGCCTGATGCTGACCGAACAAGGCGAGATCCTGTTTCGTACCGTCTCGGAGATGGTGACCAAGCTGCAGCAGACGGAGATCACGCTGGCCGAGGCTACCGCCCGCCCGAAAGGCCCGTTCAAGCTGACGGTGCCGGCGACCTTCGGCACGCTGTGGCTTTCGGCGCAGATGAAGGAATACACCGACCTGTACCCCGATATCGAGGTGACGCTGATCTGCGAGGACCGCGCGCTTGACCTGACCACCCGCGAGGCGGACGCGGCGATCCGCTTCAGCCCTGCGCGCCACCCCGACTTGGTGCAAATTCCCATCATGCAGCTGCGCAATTCGCTCTATGCCAGTAACGATTATTTGCGGGTGCATGGGGTGCCGCAAAAAGCGAGCGATCTGGCCAACCATAAGCTGCTGGGCTTCGATGATTCGCTGGGCAACGTGCCGTTTCCGGAAGTGAACTGGATGTTCGATCTGGCGGGGGGCAAGAAGCTTCAGCCGTTCTTTCGCATCAACTCGCTGATCGCGATGCGCAGTGCGGTGAAGCAGGGCATGGGCATTGCGGCGCTGCCGGATTATCTCGTCCACCGTACGCGCCATATCAGCCGCGTGCTGCCGGACGTGGCAGGGCCGGTGACCGAGGCGTGGTATGTCTATCCGGTCGAGCTGCGTAACTCCAAGCGCATCGCGGTATTTCGGAACTTCATCGCCCAGAAGATCGCCGAGAGTAACTTTTAGGTGTTGATGGAAGGGGACAAAGAGTCCCCTACAAGATATCAATCAACTAAACAGCTTCCCGATTTCCTCTTGCGCGATGCGGATGACGTCGTCGTAGGTGACGCGGGCATCGGGGCGGACGGGGTCGATCAGCGCGTCGTTGACGAGGGCGACGATGTCCTTGAAGTCGGTGGCATAAAGCGAGATGACGATGGCCTTGAACCAATGGCTTTGGCTGAACTCGTTTTTGGGGGTCGAGAAGAAGCGGATGCCGCGCTCGGCCGCCATGGCGTGCAGCGCCTTGGCGCTCTCGGGCGTGAGGACGGCGGCGCCGATGCGGCAGTGGTAGAGCTGCTTGGATTTATCGTCGGGATAGTCGGGGTCGTAATTCATTTGCACGGTGGGCACGGCCGAAGGCTCGAACTGCGCGCCGCCGACGACATAGCCGCGCTGCTGGACGGCGATGGCCTGAAAGGCGTCCTTGAACTCCCGCGAGGCGATCTTGGCGAGTAGCTCGGGGCCTTCCTGCACCTTCATCGCTTCGGCGAGCGCGCGCTCCAAGCGGGTGGAGCGCCCCTGATTGGCGGCGGACTCGGCTGGGGTGGCGGCGGCGGGATGGTTCAGGACCGTCATGCGTGACCTTTTGGAGGCGGGTATAAATACAATCCTAGTTTAGGCAATCTGGCGGTTTTTCGCAAGGGAGGTTTTGAAAGGAAAAGGGGAGCGCGGGCGCTCCCCTTTGGGATGCTAGTGATGTTTCTCGGTCCACGCCGTGATGATGGGGCGCACTTGCTCGCGCCATTTGCGGCCGTTGAAGATACCGTAATGCCCGACGGCGGGCGCCATGTGGTATTTCTTCTTGCTCTCGGCGAGGTTGGTCGCGATCTCGAGCGCGGCTTTGGTCTGGCCGAGGCCGGAGATATCATCCAGTTCGCCCTCGATGGTGAGGATGGCGGTCTTGGTGATGGCATCGGGGCGGACGCGGTGTTCATAGTGGTAGAACTGACCGTCCGGCAACGAATGTTTGTGGAACACTTCCTCGATCGTTTGCAGGTAATATTCCGCCGGCAGATCGGCCACCGCGAGATATTCGTTATAGAAATCGCGGTGCGATTGCGCCTTCTCGCCATCGCCTTGGACGAGGTGACGGAAGAGGTCGGCGTGGGCGTCCTTGTGGCGCTCGAAGTTCATGCTCATGAAGCCTGCAAGCTGTAAGAAGCCAGGGTAAACGCGGCGCGCGAAGCCGTTATAGTTCAGCGGCACGCGCGAGATGACGTTGCTTTCGAACCACTCGATGGAATGTTCCTTACTGAACTGGTTGACCTTGGTCGGCGCTTTGCGCGTATCGACCGGCCCGCCCATGAGCGTCATCGTTTTGGGGGTGCAGGGGTCTTTCAGCTCGTTCATGATGGCGACGGCCGCCAGTAGCGGCACCGACGGCTGGCACACCGCCATGGTGTGGGTGTTGGGCCCGATATGGCGGATGAATTCGAGCACGTAATCGACATAGGTATTGAGGGTGAACTCGCCCTTATACAGCGGGATGTCGCGCGCGTTCTGCCAATCGGTGATGTAGATATCGTGGTGCGGCAACAGCGCCTCGACCGTGCCGCGCAGCAGCGTGGCATAGTGGCCGGACATGGGGGCGACGATGAGCAGTTTGGAATCGTTATGCTTGCCTGAGCGCTTGAAATGCAAAAGCTTACAGAAGGCCTTATCGAGAACGACCTCCTCCCAGACATCGACATGCTTGCCGGCGATGTTGGTGTATTTGATGTTGAAGTCCGGCTTGGGGTAGGACTGCGTGATACGCTCGACCAGCTCGCCGGCGGCGGCCATTTGGCGCCCTAAGCCGGTATAGGCCAGCGGGTTCATCGGGTTGTTGAACATGTGCTTGGCGGCGTTGGCCATCATGCGGGTGGGGGCGAGGCTTGCGTGGTGGAATTCCTTGAGGCTGTAAAGGCCGGCATTTTCGAACATCGTCGCCATGAGGTCGTCTCTTCCTGTTTTTTTGTTGGTGCCCATGGCGCTGGATTTATTGGACTTCTTCACCATGAACTATCCTTACAATACCAATGAAGGTTGAAGATTTCGTTAAGGCACGACCCGTAACTAGTATGAATGCGCTGCAACATAGCACAACCTATAGATATTGCAAAGATTTAGGAATCTATTGAAGGGGGCATCGGCCCCCTACGCGCTAAAAGGCGCTTACCCCTGACGCTACGCGGCTCGCCATGGAAGGCTACGCAAAGAGACGTCAACCGCCATCCAACCCTAGCGCCGTTTTTCCTTATCGCGCAGTTTGCCCAGCTCCTCGCCCATGCGCCGCAGCGCCGGCGAGCAATCGTCGCGCGGGATGACGACTTCGATGACACAGAGCGTATTGGCGGCCAAGGCTTCGGCGATGGCGCTATCGAGCGCGCCGCAGGTTTCCACCTTCCAGCTTTTGCCGTGGCGGATGAGGCTGGTCAGCTGGGTATAATCCCAGCGCTGGATCTGGTTGAAGGGGCCATCGAGGATGTGGCGCTGGGTGCCGTAGCCGTCGTTGTTCAAAATGAACACGATGGGTTTCATGTCGTATTTGGCGGCGGTGGATAGCTCGATGCCGGTCATTTGGAAGGCGCCGTCGCCGACGATGGCAAAGACGGTGTTATTCGGCTGCCCCGCCATGACGCCGATGGCGGCGGGCACGGCAAAGCCCATGCTGAGGTAATACGCGTCCGACAAAAAGTTGCTCGGCTTGGCGGTGCGAAGCCCCATGGCACCAAGCAGGGCATCGCCGGTATCGCAGACGATGGTGGTGTTCTCGCCGGTGTTGAGGCCGACGATGCGGAAGAACTGCTCGATGGAAAGTGGCGATGCGCGCTCGGACTCGCTTAAGGGTTTGGGGGTGGCGGCGGGCTTGGGCAGTGCGGGCGGTGTTTTTTTGGTGATGCTGGCGGCGCCGAGCTGCGCGAGGAAATCCTTGAACAGCACATGCTCGTAGCTGCGGTAGCCGATGCGCATTTTCTCGGTCGTCGCAAGGACGGTGTTCTTGCGGTTGAGCTTGGCGGTGTTCATGCCCAGAAACACATCGGTGATGAAAGCGCCGAGCATGAGGATGCAGTCGGAGTCCTCGACATAGCGCTGCACCGAGGCTTCGGACAACGAACCGGAATAGACGCCGATGAACAGCGGGTGCGTCTCGGCGATGATGGATTTGGACAGAAGCGTCGAGGCGACGGGGATGTTGAATTTCTCGGCGATGGCAAGCGCCATGGGGGTGAGGCCGTGGCGGTGCAGTTCGACATCGGCGATGATGACGGGCTGCTTGGCGTTTGCGATCATCGCCCGCACATCCTCGATCATGGCGGCGAGGTTCTCGGCGTCGCTTTCCGCCACCGGCTTATTGACCAAAACGGGTGGCTTGATGGGCATATCGACGACATCGTACGGCACCTCGATATAGCCGGGGCGGCAATGTTCGAGCACGGCGTCGACCACGCGCATGATCTCGCTCGCAGCGGTCTCGGGGTCGGATAAAACGGCGGTGGCGCAGGTGACTTCCTCGTAGATGCGGCGCTGGGTATCGAAGGTGCGCACCTTGTGGTGCAGCAGCGCGTCGGCCTTGCGATCCGACGGCGAAGGCCCGCCGGAAATGACTAGCAGCGGGGATTTCTCGGCATAGGCGCAGGCGACGGAGTTGAGCATGTTGAGGCCGCCGACGCAGTAGGTGACGAGCGCAACGCCAAGGCCATGGACGCGGGCGTAACCATCCGCCGCGAAGCCCACCGAGGGCTCGTGCGTGAGGGTGACGATGCCCAAGCCCGATTGCTGCAACCAGCGGAAGGTGGGCAGCGCGAAATCACCGGGGATGCCGAAGACATGGCCGGCGCCCTTGGCGCGGACATAATCGAACAGGAAGGAACCGACGGTGGGCGACGCAGGACTGCTCATGGCGAACCTTTCGTTTGCAAGGCGGAGTTGGCGGAAGCTTCGTGCAGAACGCTGCAAAAGACAAGCAGCAGGATCAGCGGCGATAGCGGGGCGGGGACAAGATTGAACAGATAGGTGAGTAGCGGCAACAGGTAGGCCAGCGCCATCAGCAGCGTGGTGTAAAAGCTGGCGGCGGGGCGGGTGAACCAGACCAGCATGAGCGCGGCGGTGAGGAAGGTGAGGTCGTAGTTGAAACTGTAGGGGGTGACGAGCAGGCCGCCGCTGGCCAGCAGCAATGCCCGTTGCGGCAGGGCAAGGCGGCCACGCCGCAGCGCCCAGAAGGTGGCGGCGGCGATGGCGATGCCGGCGGCGAGTTGTGCGGCATGGGTGAGCATATCCGGCGCGCCGAGCAAGCGCAGCGCAGGGGTGATGCTTGGCATCATCAGCTGATAGAGCATGCGCTTGCCTTCAAACGCCTCGGCGCTGACGAGATGCAGCTGGAACGGCACCACCACATCCAAGAAACGTTGCCATGCCGCAACCCCATGCACGGTAATCGACGCGCCAATGAGCAGCGCGGTGGTGATGCAGGCCGCCGCGATGGTGCGCCACGCGCCGGTGGCGAGAAGCAGGATCGGCCAAAGCAGGAAAAGCTGCGGCTTGATGGTGAGGCAACCAAGGAGGATGCCGGCAAGAATGGGGCGGCCACGATCGAGCAATATCAATGCGAACAGCGCAGCACCGCCGATGAAAAAACCGTTCTGGCGGGTGAGTAACTCCACCAGCGTGATGGGCGCGATGAGCACGAGCGCAACGCCTGCGCGGCGCGCGGCGACGGGCAGCGCGAACCAACTGCTGGCGAGGTAGACCCCAAGTCCGGCGCACGACCACAACGCCAACGCGGGCAGGTAGGGCAGTGCCGAAAACGGCGCCAAAAAGAACAGCGTGTGCAATGGGTACGACCAGCGCAGCTGCGCGAATTCATGCGGGTAAAGCCGGTGCAGCGCGGCTTCGTAGGCGGCACCATCGAACAGGGTCGGGATAGCATGGGCGGCGATGCGCGGGCCTGCCCAGTAGTTCAAAAAATCCTGCCCGTTGGTGATGCGGATGCCGGTCACTGCATCATATGCGATGCCGGCGGAGATGACGTTCCATAGCAGATAGGTGAGCGCGAAGCCGAGCAGCGATAGCAGCAGCACGAACCGGCGGCGCTCACTCATGAGGCCTTGCCCTTGCGCTTGGGTTGCAGGCGTTTGAGTTCGGCGGCGGAGGCGACGGTCGGTGGCAGGTCGCCGATCGGCAGCTCCATCAGCAATGCCTCGGCCTTCTTCAGCAGGTCGCGCAGGCGGGATGCCTCCTCGAACTCCAAATCGGCGGCGGCTTTGAGCATTTGTTTGCGAAGTGTGGCGATATGGGTATCGAGCGAGCCTTCGGTGAAGCCGATGCCGGTGGTGCTGTCGCGCGTGAGGGTGGCGGCGGCCGCTTCCGCCGCTTCGTTTTTCATGTCCGACAGGCGGGCGGTGGTGCTGGTCGGGGTGATGTGGTGTTTTTTGTTGTGCGCGAGCTGAATGGCGCGGCGACGCTCGGTTTCCTCCAGCGCGCCTTTCAGCGAATCGGTCATTTTGTCGGCATAGAGAATGACGCGGGAATCGACGTTGCGCGCGGCGCGGCCGATGGTCTGGATGAGGGCGGTCTTGCTGCGCAGGAAGCCTTCCTTGTCAGCATCCAAAATTGCCATGAGGCCGCATTCGGGGATATCGAGCCCCTCGCGCAGCAGGTTGACGCCGATGAGCACATCGAACGTGCCAAGCCGCAGATCGCGGATGATCTCGATGCGTTCGAGCGTGTCGATATCGCTGTGCAGGTAGCGCACCTTGATGCCCGCTTCGTCCATATATTCGGCCAGCTCCTCCGCCATGCGTTTGGTGAGGGTGGTGACCAACGTGCGTTGGTTCTTGGCGACGACCTGTTTCACTTCGGCCAGCAGATCATCGACCTGTGTGGCAACGGGTTTGATGATGCAGACCGGATCGACCAGCCCCGTGGGGCGGATGACCTGCTCGGCGAATGCGCCGCCGGCCCAGCCCAGTTCCAGCTCGCCCGGGGTCGCGGAAACGCAGATGGTTTGGGGGCGTAAGCTGTCCCACTCCTCGAATTTCAGGGGGCGGTTATCCATGCAGGCCGGCAGGCGGAAGCCGTGATCGGACAGCACGACCTTGCGCGAACGGTCGCCGTTATACATGCCGCGCACCTGCGGCAGCATGACGTGGCTTTCATCGACGAACAGGATCGCATCGCGCGGGACATATTGGAACAAGGTGGGCGGCGGCTCGCCTTCGGCCGTGCCGGTGAGGTAGCGCGAGTAGTTCTCGATGCCGCGGCACATGCCGGTCTCGACCAGCATCTCGAGATCAAAGCTGGTGCGCTGGGAAATGCGTTGCGCCTCGAGCAATTTGCCTTGCGATTCGAACCATTTCACGCGCGCGGCGAGGTCGATCTTGATCTGCTTGATGGCCTGCTCGATGGTGGGCTTGGGGGTGACGTAGTGGCTGTTGGCGTAGACGGTCACCTCGGGCAATGCCGCGCCGCGCTCGCCGGTTAAGGGGTCGAACTCGTGGATGGATTCGAGGTCGTCGCCGAAGAAGGAAAAGCGCCAGGCGCGATCCTCCAAGTGGGCGGGGAAGAGGTCGATATTGTCGCCGCGCACGCGGAAGGTGCCGCGCACGAACGCCATGTCGTTGCGCTTGTATTGCAAGTCGGTCAGCCCGCGCAGGAATGTTTGCTGCACCACTTGCGTGCCCGCTTGGATATGCTGGGTCATGGCGCTGTAGGTCTCGACCGAGCCGATACCATAGATGCAGCTGACGGAAGCGACGACGATGACATCGCGGCGCTCGAGCAGCGAACGGGTGGCGGCGTGGCGCATGCGGTCGATCTGCTCGTTGATGGAGGAGTCCTTCTCGATGAAGGTGTCGGTCTTGGCGATGTAGGCCTCGGGCTGGAAGTAATCGTAATACGAGACGAAATACTCGACCGCGTTGTTGGGGAAGAAATGTTTCATTTCCGAATAAAGCTGCGCCGCCAAGGTTTTGTTGTGCGCGAGCACCAGTGCGGGGCGCTGGGTCTGCTCGATGACTTTCGCCATGGTGAAGGTCTTGCCCGAACCGGTGACGCCCAGCAGTACTTGGCTTTTCTTCTCGGCGGCAAGCCCCGCGACCAGTTGGGCGATGGCGCGCGGCTGGTCGCCGCTTGGGGTGAAATCCGAAGCGATGGTGAAGGGCAGCGCGGCAGTACGGGCGGCGGTAGACATGGGGCAGATATAGGGCAGTGGCGCGAAAAAGACTAGTTACTTGCTGGTAATTTGCTGGCCGTCATGGACGATGCGCACGATGGCCGGCCCAAGGACAATGAGGAAGAAGGCGGGCATCAGCAGGAAGATGAGGGGGATGGTCATCATCACCGGCAGGCGGGCGGCCTTGACCTCGGCATCGGCCAAACGTTGCAGGCGGAATTCCTCGGACAGCACGCGCAGCGTATCGGAAAGCGAGGTGCCGAAACGCTCGCTTTGGATGAGCGAGGAGATGAGGGCGCGGAAGGCGGGCATGCCGGTACGCTCGCCGAGGTTCATCAGGGCGCGGGTGCGGTCGTTGAGCAAGGTGAGCTCGAGGCGGGTGCGGTTCAGCTCGGCCGTGATCTCGGGGTAGGCGCGGCCAAGTTCGCTGCACACGCGCTGCAGCGATGCATCAAGTGCGAGGCCGGATTCGACGCAGATGAGCAGCAGGTCGAGCGTGTCGGGCAGGGCGCGGTGCAGGCGTTTTTTGCGCTTATCGATGAGGTTTTGCAGATAAAGGCGCGGCCCGAACAGCGCGAGCACGGTGATGATGAGCGCGGCGCTGACGACCAAGAGTTTGTTCTCGGCCGTGATGCCGGAAACGACGAACAGCGCGACCAGCAGCAACAGCGGCGTGACGATGCGGGTGAAGAACAGGTAGTAGACCGGCGCGTCGGCGCTGTTGATGCCGGCATGGGCGAAGCGCTGCTCGACCGCGTGGACGGCGCTCTCGACATCGACCCCGAGCAGGCGCAACAGACGCAGAATGCCAGCCGCCGCCGGCGATGGGTCGCCATGCAGGTTGGTTACGGCATCGGGGTCGTCGGTGGTGATGGCCGAACCATCGGGCGCGAGATGCACCGGCGCCTCGGCGCTGCGTTTTTTGCGCAGCACATAGCCATCGACCAGCAGGTAGGTGCAAAAGACGATGAGGGCGGTGAGCAATGCGATGATCGTGGCCATCAGATATCCACCGCGATCATTTCTTTGATGACGAAATAGCACGCGACCAACAGCGCAATTGCCGCGCCGAAGAACTTCATGCCCAAGGGATCGTGGAAGAAGGCATCAAGGTAGCCCGGCTGGAGGAAATACAGCGACACGAAGACGAAGACAGGCAGCGCGCCGAGCACCAAGCCGGTGGCCTTGCCCTCGGCGGTCATGGCGCGGATTTTATGGCGGATTTGTTTACGTTTGCGGATGATGGACGACAGGTTGCCGATGATCTCGGCGAGGTTGCCGCCGGTCTCTTGCTGGACGGTGAGCACGACCACGAAGAAGCGGATGTCCGGCTCGGCGATGCGGGTGGCAAGCCGCGCCAACGCCTCGCTGACGCTGCGGCCGAGGGCGATCTCATCGGTCACTTGGCGGAACTCGCTGCGCACGGGCTCCTCGGCGTTCTCGGCGAGAATCTGGAGGGCGACGGCGATGGGAAAGCCCGAACGCACCGAACGCACGACGGTATCGAGCGCCTCGGGGAATTGATCGATAAACTGGGCATTGCGCGTGACGACGCAGCGCTGGCAATGGTGGAATGGCACGTAATAAGCGAGGATGAGCCCCAGCGGCAGGCATAACAGACCCGCCCCCGCGAGCAGCCCGCCCAAGGTGCCGATGCCAAACGACAAGAGCATGAGGGTGAGCAGTTTTTGCATGTCGTTGTGGTAGCCCGCTTGTAGCGCGGCTTCGTACATCGGTTGCATAAACCCAAGGCCGAACACGGCGCGCACCAGCGGCGGGGCGTCCTCGATCTGCTCGCGCAGGACCTGGTTATAGGCAAGGTCGGCGGCTTGGTTCTCGGCGGCCAGACGGTCGAGCGCGTCCTTCAGGTAATCGCCGGAATCCTTCGGGATGGCCTTGGGTACGGCCATCACGAACAGGATGTAAGCGAGAATGCCGATAGCCAATGCGATGAGAAGTGGGCTCATGCGGTTAACTTACGTTGGTTGCGGTAAAACATGCAAGCATCGGTTCGCCCAGCCCGTAATATTCGGCGCGGGCATAGGCCAAGGGCGTCGCGGTATGGGTGATGAATTGGCCGATCAGTTTGCCGTCGGTGCCCATGCCGCTGGCGCGGTAGGAGAACAGCGTTTGGGTGGCGATCTGGTCACCGTCCAAACCCGTGATCTCGTCGATCTGGACGACGCGGCGGCTGCCGTCGCGCATGCGCTGGATCTGGACGATGATGTTGACGGCGCTGGCGATCTGGTAACGCAGCGAGTTGGTCTGTACCTGCACCGAGGACATGGCGACGAGGTTCTCGATGCGCAGCAGGCAATCGCGCGGGGTGTTGGCGTGGATGGTGGCCATCGAGCCGTCATGCCCCGTATTCATGGCCGAGAGCACGTCGATGACCTCGTCGCCGCGGATCTCGCCCAAGATGATGCGATCCGGCCGCATGCGCAGGGCGTTGCGCACCAGCTGGCGCTGGTTGATCTCGCCGCGACCTTCGCTTGAGGCGGGGCGGGTTTCAAGGCGCAGCACGTGCGGCTGGTGTAGCAGCAGTTCGGCGGCGTCCTCGATCGTCACGACGCGCTCGGAGGGGTCGATATGCCCCGAAAGCGCGTTGAGCAGCGTCGTTTTGCCCGAACCGGTGCCGCCGGAGATGAAGATGTTGAGGCGGATGGCGGCGGCGATCTCGAGGAAGCGCACCATCGCCGGACTCATCGAGTCGTAGGCGAGGTAGTCCGATAGCGGCATCTTGTGCTTTTTAAATTTGCGGATGGAGACGAGCGCGCCGTCGAGCGCCAAGGGCGGGATGATGGCGTTGAAGCGTGAGCCGTCGGGCATGCGGGCGTCGACCATGGGGTTGGATTCGTCGATGCGGCGGCCGACGCGGCTGACGATGCGCTGGATGATGCCGATGAGGTGCTGCTCGTTGGTGAAGGTGATGTCGGTCACGTACATTTTGCCTTGGTTCTCGACATAGACCTTGCGGGCGGTGTTGATCATGATGTCGTTGACGTCGGGGTCGCGCAGCAGCGGCTCGATCGGGCCGTAGCCCAAGATCTCGTCGATCG
>JBIIAV010000006.1:0-31586 GCA_044239745.1 Rickettsiales bacterium | reverse complement strand
CGATCGCCTGCGCGGTGAGCAGGTGGATCTGCGCCGAGGTCAGTGGCACCGTAATTTTCGGGATGATCTTTTCGCAGGCCTCGGCGACGCGGTGGTGTTTTTTATCGCCGCTGAATTGCTCCAGCGCTTGGAAATCGATCTGGTCGAGCAGCTCGACGATGAGCAACTGTTTGGCGGTGGCGTAGCCCGCCGTCTCGAGGTTCATGTCGCGGTAACGCAGCAAGGGTGCGGCGCGGTCGTCGGTCGGGATGGCGGCGATCGCCGGCGGGATCGGTGTGGCCACGGCGGGTGTGGGGGTTGCGGCCACGGGTGCAGGGCGAGAGGCGGCGGGGGGTGGTACATCGGGTGTTTTTTTGCCGAACATCGCGCGTTACCCTGAACGTTTGGAGAAGAGGCCGGCGCGCTTGGGCGGTGCCAGCTCGCGCCGCGCCGAATCGCGCCCTGCCAGTTCGAAGGCCATGCGCTCGATATCGCTGGCCAAGGCGCATGGTGGCAGTTCCATGAGTGTTTTCGCTGAAGTTTCCGCCGCGACCACGCTGTGAATGTCGTTGCTGAGGCTGTGGTGGATGACCACGTTGCAGACCCGCTCGAAATCCTTGATCTCGACCGCTTCCTTGAATTTGGTGCCGCTGCGGTTGATGACGACATGGACGCGTTCGGCGGGCAGGCCGGCCTCGCGGATGGCGCGCAGGATGCGCGAGGCGTGCGCCACCGATTTGAGCCAGCGCTGCGCCACCACCACGACATGGGTGGACTGGGCGATGGTGGTGCTGACCCACGGCATCCATGTGTGCGGCAGGTCGAGGATGACGTAATCGTAGTTGGCGCGTAGCACGGCGATGAGCGATTGCATGGTCTCGGCCTGAATGGAGGGCATGACCCGCAGGTTCGATGGCGAGGTGATGACATGCAGCTTGCCGTAGGTCGTCACCATGCGCTGGATGAGGGTGGCGTCGATGCCGCGGTTGGGATGCTCGACGATGTCGGCGATGCCGTATTGGTTCTGCAAGCCCAGTTGTTTGGCGATCATGCCGAACTGGTAGTCCATATCGACCAGAATGGTGCTGCCGAGCTGGCTGAGAGCATACGCGGTGTTGAGCGCAGCGGTGGAGGCACCGTCGCCGCTTGCGGCACCCATGAAGGCGATGACGCGTTTTTTATCGGCCGCAACGCTGCTGGTGGCGGGGGCGACGGGCGTGGGTGTGGCAGGTGTGGGTGCGCTTGCGGCGGCAGTGACAGGTACCGGCGGCACGCTGAACGCATGCACCAAGGCGGCGATGGCGACCGGCATGGTTTTATAGTCGGTGACGCCGCGGTTGATGATCTCGCGGTAGAGGGCGGAATCACTGCTGTCGCCGACGGCGATGACGCGGGTGCCGGCCTCGCACTGGTGGGCGAGGGCATCGATCTCGGTTAGGATATCAACGCCGCGGGCGCCGATATCGAGCACGACATGCGACGGGCTGAATTGGTGCTGGGCGATGTAATGTGCTGCCTCCAGCGGGGTGGAAACGAGGATGACAGGGCTTGCGACGTCGAGGGCGGCGGCCAGTTCCTGTGCCCACGCTTCATGCGACGGGCGTGACAGAATAATCAAGAGGCTGCGCATGCATTCCTACCCTAACGTTACCTTTTTATCCCGTAGCGCACGGCCTACCTGCCATGCGGTTAGTTGCTTGTTTTTGCTTTACCAGCGAGGGATTCGTCGACGGAGTAGGGCTTGACGATATCGCGCGGGGTGTAGGCGCGGCGCATATCGTTGACGGCGCGCACGGCGCTTGGATCATCGGCAAGGCTGGGGTTGACGAATTCCTGCTTATCGGTCACCTGCTGCACCATGTTGCCGGCGACCGAACAGCCGAAGCTGGGGTGGTTGGTGTTGTAGAAATTCTCGGAATTATCGACATAGGCCTTGGTGCAATCGCGGGCGAGGATGCGCTCGTACACAAGCGTGACGGTGCGTTGGCCGCCCTGGCCGACGGTGGTCGGCACGCCGTGCAGCTCGAGCACTTTCTTGGCGTCGCTGCAGAAGGTTTCGGTCGCGGCGCAGTTGAGGCCGGCGCGGGTCGGTCGGTCATTCTCGATCCATGCCGCGAGTTCCTTGATATCGTTCGCACTGGCGGTGCTGAGGTTCACCACCTCGGAGGAGACGTCGATCAGCGATTCGGGGCCGCCACGGTTGAAGTAGCTTGATGCCGAGGGCGTTGGCCCGCAGCCGGCGAGTGCGACGGTACCAAGAGCAAGAACAGCGAAACGAAGCATGACGGTGCGTTGCATGGGTGCTCCTAATTGTCGGTCATGAAGCCCACGGGGCCTTCAAGGCTCGGGTCTTTGCTGCCACGGGTGCCGCCCAGCGCGCCGAAGAAGATGCTATCCATGAAGCTAGCGGGACGGAAATCGTCGGTCGGTAGTTTGATGTCGCTGCCCTTGACCGGATCGACGAGGAAGGGCGTGACGGAGATGACCAGTTCGGTCTCGTTGCGGTTGAAGGCAGTGGAACGAAACAGCGCGCCGAGCACGGGGATGTTGCCGGCACCCGGTAGCTGATCGATGTTGGAGGTGATGTCGTCGCGCACCAGACCGGCGATCATGAAGCTTTCACCCGGCGCCAGCTCGACGGTGGTAGAAGCGCGGCGAGTGACGAGCGAGGGGGCGGTGTAGCCATCATTCGTGCGGATGGCATTCTCGCTGCTGACGGAGGACACTTCCGGATTGACCTGAATGCGGATGCGGTTGGGCGACAATACATACGGCGTGAATTTGAGCGCGACGCCGAACGGTTTATATTCGATGGTGGTGGTGCCTTGCTGCTGCGGCACGGGAATCGGGAACTCGCCACCGGCGAGGAACTGTGCTTCTTCGCCCGAGAGGGCGGTGAGGTTCGGCTCGGCAAGAATTTTGATCAGCCCATCGCGCTCGAGCGCCTCGATGGCGGCGCCGACACCGGAGCTGCCGGGGGTGAAGATGCTGCCGGTCGCGAAGGCGCTGGTGGCGTTGGAGGGTGTGACCTGACCGTATTTGAGCGACGAGGTGCCGGTGCTCGAAGTGAGGGTGCGGGCGATGCCGGTGCCGATCGACAGCGGCAGATCGGAGCCGCCGACGGCCTGTAGGCTGACGCCGAGATTTTTAACGGCGGTGCGTTGCGCCTCACCGATGCGGATGCGCAGCATGACCTGTTGGCCGGAGCTGATCTTCATCATGTTGAGCACGGGCGAGAGCTTGCCCTGACCGTCGTAGGCGACGCGCTGTTGGGTCTGGGCGTCGGACAATTTACCGCTGATGAATTCCTCGGCGATCTCCATCGCGCTGGCGGCGGCGGCGGCACTCGATACATCGCCCGTCAAGGCCATGCGGGTGTTGACCATACTGACGCCGATGCGCTCATTGGGTAGGAACTGCTTGAGCGCCTTGCGCACCGCGGGCAGGTCGTAGGTGACGAAGACATCGACGTCGCGGATGGTCTTGTGGTTGGCGTCGAAGATGCGAAGGGTGGTCTGGCCGACGCGCAGGCCGATGACGGACACTTTGCGCTTGCCGTGCACCAGCACATTAGCCACGTCCGGATCGGTGACGACGACCTCGGCCATGTCGGTGTTGGTGGTGATGAGTTCGGAACGGTTGATGGGCACATAGAACGTGCCGCTGGGCGCCGCTGCTGCGTGGGCGTTACCGGCAAGCAGCGCCGCGCCGGCACCGATGGCGAGCGCCAAGCCGCGAAGGGAATGCAATGATAGCAGCGCGCGCGTCATGGAGCAGTCACCGAGCCAGAGTTAGAGGGTGCGGCCGAACCGACCACCGGCGGGGCGCCTGCATTGAGCATGCCGCCCACCGATTCCAGTTCTTTCGAGGTTTTCGGCGCCCCACGCAGCACCTTGACCGAGCCGTCGACCGATGCTGTAGCAGCGCCGGTCGTGTTTTGCGAGATATCTTTTTTCTCGGTGACGATCATCGGATCGGAGGATTCGCGATCGGCCAGCGAGCGCAGCACGAGGCTGACGGTGCCGGTCTTTTGCGCCAAGCGCACGCGCTGCGAATCGCTTTGCGAGACCATGAGCGACGCCGAGCGCGGAATGACCAAATTGCCGCTCTTATCGGTCGAGCCGACGGAGGAGGAACGCTGATCGACCGCCAATATCTTGACGTTGGTGAGCAACGTCTCGGTCACGGTGTCGCGCTGTTTTTGTGGTGCGCTGGTGCTGTTGCCATCACCGGCGCTGACCCAACGCTCGATGTCGTGGGTATAGATGAGATCGACATGGTCGCCCGGGAAGACGAAGCCGGCGATACCATCGACCTCATTTAACGGAATGGTGACGACGCGCATGCCTGCGGGCAGGTCACCGGCCAAGAAGTTGGGGTCGTTTGGGTTGGCGATCTTGGAGCTGATGATGGGTTCGTTCTGTTGGAACGGGGCGCGGGCGATCATGCCGACGACGGTGTCGGTCGGCTGGCCGACCTTAACGAAGCCCTGCAGCACCAGATGCTCCGGCCATGGCTGGGTGGTGACCATCTCCTGCGTGATGGTGCTGCCGACCGGAATGGTCTGGGAGGCGACGTAGATGGAGGCGGTTTTTGCGGGCTGGATGGCCGCCGGCGTGGCCGACGGCGCCGGTGCCGAATTTTCCGACATACGCAGGACGATCACCGCGGCGATCGAAGCAACGATGATGGCAGCGACTAATCCTCCAAAACGCATGGAACGTGACCCTCGGTTCATCGGCCGCAAGGAAGCAGCCGCATTGCATAGACATACCGGCGCTATTTATGCGTAGCGACGAACCCGCGTCAAGAAAATACGGCGAGTTGTCAGCAGTGTAAACGGCATCAGGAAAATCGTTGTGAAGATAGCCATCTGCGCTATAGGTACGGTCAGTATTTTTCATCGGCGAGAGGGACGACGAGTGAGCGCGGCGAACGAACGCATATTGATTCTGGATTTCGGCAGCCAATTCACCCAGCTGATCGCGCGGCGCGTGCGTGAGGCGGGCGTCTACTGCGAGATCCACCCGTTCGTGATGACGGTGGACGAAGTGCGCGCCTTTGCGCCCAAGGGCATCATTCTCTCTGGCGGGCCGGCATCCGTGCATGCGGGCGCCTCGCCGAAGATCAACCCCGAGATTTTCGCGCTCGGCGTGCCGGTGCTTGGCATTTGTTATGGCCAACAACTGATGTGCGACCTGCTCGGCGGCCAAGTGGAAGCGGGCGAGACCCGCGAATTCGGCCGCGCCCATGTCAACGTGGTGGCGGCGAACGAACTGTTCAAGCGCGTATGGAGTGTGGGTGGGGCGCACCAAGTGTGGATGAGCCACGGCGACAAGGTGACCAGCCTGCCGCCCGGCTTCGTGGCAACCGCGACCACCGCCACCGCGCCTTATGCCGCCATCGCCAACGACGCGCGCAAGCTTTACGGCGTGCAGTTCCACCCCGAGGTTTCGCATACACCGGAAGGCGCGGCGCTGCTTGCGAATTTCGTGCGCGGCATCTGTGGCTGCACCGGCAACTGGAGCATGAAGGCCTTCCGTGCCGAGAAGGTCGCCAAGATCCGCGCGCAAGTGGGCAGCAAGCGGGTGATCTGCGGCGTATCGGGCGGGGTCGATTCCTCGGTGGTGGCGAAGCTGCTGCACGAAGCCATCGGTGACAAGCTGACCTGCATCTTCGTCGATACCGGCATGCTGCGCCTGAACGAGGGCGAGGAAGTGAAGGCTCGCTTCGAGGAGCATTACCAGATACCGTTGGTCTATATCGATGCCAGCCAGCTTTTCCTGCAGCGCCTGCAAGGGGTGAGCGACCCCGAGCGCAAACGCAAGATCATCGGCGAGGCGTTCGTCGAGGTGTTCGAGCACGAGGCCAGCCGCATCGAGGATGCGGAGTTTCTGGCGCAGGGCACGCTCTACCCCGATGTGATCGAGTCCATCTCGTTCCATGGGGGCCCTAGCGTCACCATCAAATCGCACCATAATGTGGGCGGGCTGCCCGAGCGCATGAAGATGCAACTGGTGGAGCCGTTGCGCGAACTGTTCAAGGACGAAGTGCGCGCGCTGGGCATGGAGCTTGGCATCCCGAAGGATTTGGTCTACCGCCACCCGTTCCCCGGACCCGGCTTGGCCATCCGCATTCCCGGTGCGGTGACGCAGGATAAACTGAATTTGCTGCGCCGCGCCGATGCGATCTACATCGAGGAGCTGCGCGTTAATAACCTGTACGACCAGATCTGGCAGGCCTTCAGCGTGTTGTTGCCCGTACAGACGGTGGGCGTGATGGGCGATGCCCGCACCTATGAGGCGGTGCTCGCGCTGCGCGCCGTGACCAGCAGCGACGGCATGACCGCCGACGTGTTCCATTTCCCGCCGGAGATATTGCACAAGATTTCGGTGCGCATCGTCAACGAAGTGCGCGGCATCAACCGCATCGTGTATGACATCACCAGCAAACCCCCAGCAACTATCGAATGGGAATAGGACAAGATAACGACGTTTTAAGGATACGAAGGAGACGACCATGGTGGAAGATAGCTTGTTGCGCGAAGTGGACGAAGCCGTGCGCGCCGATCGCGCGCTGGCATGGTGGAACAACAACCGCCGTACCATCGTGGTGTGTGTGGCGGCGGTGATTTTGCTGACGGCGGCCAACAGCGCATGGAATTATTACCGGCAGGTGCAAGGCGCCAAGGCGCTGACCCAATTCATCGACAGCCAACAGCTGCTCGAGGAAGGCAAGGCCGACGAGGCGGTGCTGGGTTTTGAAGCCATTGCGAGCAGCCACCGCGGCGAACTGCGCGACTTGGCGCGGGTGTGGCAGGCGCGGGCGCTGGTCAAGGCCGGCCAGAAGGACACCGCCATCACGGTGCTTGCGACCGCGGCGCGCGACGGCGATAGTTTATGGTCGGATATTGCCTGCCTGCGGCTGGCGGGGCTGGATGCCACGGCGGCGCTGCCATGCCTGACCTCGGCCAAGGCAACGCCGCTGGTGGGCGAACGCGCACAGTGGGCGGCGGCGGCGCAATGGAGCAACGGCGAGCGTGATGCCGCGATCAAGGGCATCGAGAAACTGATCGGCGCTGAAAGCACCACCCAAGAATCCCGCGCGCAATTGATGCAGTGGCTGAGCATCATGAAGGCACAGAAAGGCCGTGCGTGATGACGCTGCGCCCCCGCCAGCTCGCTTCGCACATGCTGGTCGCGATGGCGTGCCTGGGGCTTGCCGCGTGCGGCGACCTGCCGACATGGATGGGCGGTAACCCGCCGGAGATCAAGCGCGCGCCGGGTGAGCGCATCGATGTGCTGCTGAACCCGCAAAGCCTGCAGCCGGATGCCACCGCGCAGGACGTGGCGGTCGAGATTCCCGAGCAGGCCAACCTCGAACAGTGGCGCAACATCAACCAAGCGATGGTGACCGCCCATATCGGCCTGACGGGTGTGACCAACAGTCAATCCGCGCGCGTGGGTGCGGGCCATGATTTTGTGCGCAGCGTGGTTTCGGCGCCGGTGGTGGCGGATGGGCTGGTGTTCGCGATGGATGCGGCCGGCATCGTTTCGGCGCATTCGGAGAGCGATATCGATACGGTGAAATGGGTCGATAAGACGGGCAGCCAGCGCGGTAACGATGCGCTCGGCGGCGGTGTTTCCTATGCCGAGGGTGTGCTTTACGCCAGCACGGGTGCGGGCAATTTGCGCGCGCTGGAGGCTGCGACCGGCACAGTGAAATGGAGCATCGCGACCGGCGCCCCCGTACGCGGCGCACCCGCCATCGATGGCGGTTTCGTGGTGGTGCTGACGGCGGACAACCAAACATTGGCCTACGATGCCGCGACCGGCGAACCACGCTGGAGCCATCGCGGCATCCGCGAGACGGCGGGCTATTTCTCGACCACCGCGCCCGCCATCAGCGACGGCATTGTGGTCGCCGCCTATTCCTCGGGCGAGGTGTTCGCGCTGCGACTGGAAAGCGGCAGCGTGCTGTGGCGCGATACGCTGGCCAGTGGCCAGCGCACCAAGGCCTCGGCGGCGCTGAGCGGGATCGACGCCAACCCGATTGTGCAGGACGGCGTGGTGGTGGTGACCAGTGCCAGCGGCGAGATGCAGGCCAGCGCACTGCTCAATGGCCGCCCCTTATGGCAGCAGCGCATCGGCACCCATGTGACGCCGTGGTCGGCGGGCAATGTGCTGTTCGTACTGAGCGACACGCATGATATTGCGGCGATACTCAAGCGCGACGGCGCCATTCGCTGGACGCAATCGCTGGCGGTGAAAGATAAGCGCGACGCCACGAAAGACAGAACGCCGCCGCTCTACGGCCCCATCCTTTCCGGTAACGCGGTGCTGGTGCTCGATGGCGAGGGCAACCTGACCAGCTTCAACCCGACGACGGGCGAGCGCATCGCCAGTTACGAGCTGGCCAGTGGCATCGTCACCAGCCCCGTGGTGGCCAATGGCGCGATGTATGTGCTGACGAAAAGCGGTACGTTGTATAAGTATTATTGAGGGTGATTGATGTCAGAATCTCAAAAACATCCTATTGATTTTTCTAAAGTGCCCGATATTACGACCGATGACGCTACTTTTTTATCGGATATTTTTCAACGGTTCCCAAGGGTTGCCGATGGGTATCATCAATTTACCCAATTGCCTGCGCGCAAACGTATTCCTGTAGCTGCCAGCATACTAGAAACTCAGCCACGCACCGGCTGGATTGTTCGATTTCCAGATTTACCTACGACATTTCGTGAAGTGTTGAGTACGCACGCAGAAGAATACTATGGCGCGCGCCATTGAAACGAGACGTGGCCGAACTTAGGTGACATTGGCGCTTAACCTTGCTACAGCCACCCTCTATGCGTAGCGCCATGCCATTACTCGCCATCATCGGCCGCCCCAATGTTGGTAAATCGACGTTGTTCAACCGCCTCGTCGGGCGGCGCATTGCGCTGGTCGATGACCAGCCGGGGGTGACGCGTGACCGCCGCTATGCCGATGCGTCCCTCGCCGATCTGCGGTTTCGCATCATCGATACCGCGGGCATGGAAGAAGCTGCGCCGACCGCACTGGCCACCCGCATGTTCGAGCAAACGAAAGCCGCGATGGACGAGGCGGATATCCTGCTGTTCGTGGTCGATGCCCGTGCCGGCGTGACGCCGATCGACGAGCATTTTTCGCAATTGGTGCGCCAGAGCAATAAGCCGGTGATACTGGTCGGCAACAAGGCCGAATCGGCGCGCGCCAATGCCAGCAGCGATGTCTATAGCCTTGGGTTCGAGCATTTGGTGCTGCTTTCCGCCGAGCATGGCGAGGGCATGGGCGACCTGTATGACACGCTGCGCGAAATGATCGAGGGCGATGCCCCGCATGTGCCCGAAGCGGCCAAGGCCAAGCGCCCGAAGAAAGCCAAACCGGCACCGAAAGTGACCGCCGATGCGCCCTTCGAGGAGCATGATCTGGGCGAAGAGATCGACGCCAGCAAGCCCATCAACTTGGTGGTGCTGGGGCGGCCGAACGCGGGTAAATCGACCCTCATCAACAGTTTGATCGGGGAAGATCGCCTGCTGGTGGGCCCCGAGGCCGGTATCACCCGCGATGCGATCTCGGTGCCGTTCGATTACCACGGCACGCGCTTTAATTTGCACGACACGGCGGGCATGCGCAAACGCGCCAATGTGCAGGGGAAAATTGAGAAGCTGGCGGTGAACGATTCCATCCGCGCTCTCACGTTCGCCGAGGTGGTCGTGATCCTGATCGACGCGACCGCGCCGCTTGAGAAGCAGGACGCGACGCTGGCCGCGCTGGTCGAGCGCGAAGGGCGCAGCTGCATCATCGGCCTCAACAAATGGGACATGGTACCGCAAGGCCAGCGCAAGGCCTTTCTGGAAGAGATCGAATACATGCTCAACAAGCAGCTTTCGCAGTTGCATGGCATCACGGTGGCGCCGGTCTCGGCCTTGCATAAAACCGGCCTCGATGCGCTGCTCAATGCCTGCTTGCAAGCGCGCACGGTGTGGGACAAACGCGTGCCCACCGCCGAGATGAACCGCTGGCTGGAGGGGGTGATGGCGCATCACAGCCCGCCGCTGGTGAAGGGGCGTCGCCTGAAAATTAAGTACATGACGCAGGTGAAGGCGCGGCCGCCGACCTTTCATTTGTTCTGCAACATGGCCGATGAATTCCCCGGCGCGTACCTGAAATATCTGGTGCATGGCCTGCGCGAGACCTTCGGCCTGCAAGGCACGCCGATTCGTCTGATTTTGAAGGAGAGCAACAACCCCTTCGCCAAGTACAAGAAGCGCATCAATAAGTAGGATTGAACCGTATGAACGAACCTGCGATCGAGATAAAGAACCTCACGAAAACCTACCGCGACCGCAAAAGCGGCGAGGAGAAGACTGCGCTGCACGGCGTGGATCTGACCATTCCGCGCGGCTCGTTCTTCGGGCTTTTGGGGCCCAATGGCGCGGGCAAATCGACCATGATCAACATCATGGCGGGCACGGTGCTCAAGACCGGCGGCACGGTGAAAATTTGCGGCCATGACCTCGACGCCGACGTGCGGCGCGCCAAGCTTTCCATCGGTATCGTGCCGCAGGAATTGGTGCTCGATACGTTCTTCACGGTGCGTCAGGCGCTTGAAATCACCGCCGGATATTATGGCATCCCCAACGAAAAACGCCGAACCGATGAGATCATCGACGCGATGGGCCTGCGCGACAAGGCCGACCAGCCCAGCCGCCGGCTTTCAGGTGGGATGCGCCGCCGCTTGCTGATCGGTAAGGCGCTGGTGCACACGCCGCCGGTGCTGATCTTGGATGAGCCGACCGCCGGTGTGGATGTCGAACTGCGCCGCAGCTTGTGGGAGTATGTACGCAAGCTGAATGCGGCGGGCACGACCATTCTTCTCACCACCCATTACTTGGAGGAGGCCGAGGAGCTGTGCGACGAGATCGCCATCATCCATAAGGGCCGCATCATCAAGCGCGACAGCAAGGACGCACTGATGCACGGGGTCGATAGCAAGGAAGTTATCTTTACATTGGCCACGCCGCTCGCCCAGATGCCAAGCCAACTTACCGACCTGCAAGCCAGCCTCAAGGACGGCAAGCTGCTGGTGAAATACCAGCCGAGCAAGGCGCATATGGACGAGATTTTAGCGCGCATGCAATCGGCCGGTCTTGTCATCCGCGATATCTCGACCAAGGAGGTCGAGCTGGAGGACTTGTTCATTGCGCTGACGAGTGCGGCGTAGGCATGTCGGGGAGATTGGTGCACGAGAACACTCCCATCGTTTATAGTCCAAGCGCCGGTGAAACATTTCATCGTGCGTTCAATCACGCGCAACGTTTAGCAAGAGAATGCGGCGGTATTGTACAACTGCATTTTGGCGGTGTCCAAGTGATCATTACGCATGAAACGACCCTGCAAGATGCCCGCGCCGATCGTTATGCCGCAGCCGAGAGCATTGGCCAAGGGGATTTGGTGCCGCGCCGCGAGGATAAAAAAACATGGACGCAGTATGTCGCCGAACGGGATGGCCTTACGGTGAGACGATAGCGCGCTCGTTACTCAAACGATCGAGATACAGATACACCACCGGCGTGATGTAAAGCGTGAGTAGCTGCGAGGTGAGCAGGCCGCCGACGATGGCGATGCCCAGCGGCTGGCGCAACTCCGCCCCCGCGCCCAAGCCCAGCGCGATGGGCAAGGTGCCGAACAACGCGGTGAGGGTGGTCATCAGGATGGGTCGGAAACGCAGCAGACAGGCTTGGTAGATCGCATCCTCGGCGCGGGCGCCGTGGTTGCGGGCTTGAATCGCGAAATCGACCATCATGATGGAGTTCTTCTTCACGAAACCGATGAGCAGGATGATGCCGACAAGGGCGATGATGGAGACATCCATACCGAACAGCATGAGGGTGAGCACTGCGCCCAAACCCGCACTGGGCAAGCCCGAGAGAATGGTGATGGGATGGATGAAGCTTTCGTAAAGCATGCCCAAAATAATGTAGATGGTGAGCACCGCGATGAGCAGCAGCACGCCTTGGCCGCTGGCGGAATCGGCGAACGCCGCGGCGGCACCTTGGAAATTGCCGGTGATGCTGCTGGGCATGGAAAGCGCGGATTCGATCGCGTCGAGGGCGGCAACGGCGGTGCTGAGCGACACCGACGGCGCGAGGTTGAACGACAGCGTGACCGCCGGTAGCTGGCCTTGATGGTTGATGGATAGCGGCGCCAGCCCGCGGCTGATGGTGGCGACTGAATCCAGCGGCACGATGCGCTCGGGGTTGCTGGTGGAGCGCACATAGAGCTTGCCGATATCCTCGGGGCGTTGCTGGAATTCGGGCGCGACCTCGAGGATCACGGCGTAGTCGTTGCTGGGTTTATAGAGCGTGGCGACCTGCGATTCGCCGAAGGCGGCATAAAGCGCTTGGCGGATATCGTCGTAGCTGATGCCGACGCTGGCGGCCTTTTGCTGATCGACCACGACGGTGGCTTGCAGGCTTTTGAGTTGCAAGTCGGAGGTCACGTCCTGAAAGCGGGGGTCGGCCTGCAGGCGGGTGAGCAAGCTATCCGACCATGTGTAGAGCTCGGCGAGGTTGGTGCCTTGCAGGGTGTATTGGTAGAGACTTTTGCTTTGCCGCCCGCCGAGCTGGATGTTCTGGATGGGCTGCATGAAGGTGTTGATGCCGCCGACCGCAGCGAGGGGTTTGCGCAAGCGCTGCATGACGGTGAAGATGCTGTCGCGCTCGCCGCGGGGCTTGAGGCCGAAGAACAGCCGGCCGGAATTGAGCGCGCCGCGGCTGCCGCCGACGGAGTAGAAGACGTTCTCGACCGCGGGGTCGGCGCGGATGATCTCGGCGACGCGTTTTTGTTTCTCGACCATCGCTTCGTAGGAAATGTCCTGCGCCGCTTCGGTAGTGGCGAAGACGAACCCGACATCCTCCAGCGGGAAGAAGCCTTTGGGCGCGACGGCGAAAGCGCTGATGCTGCCTACCAACGTGGCCAGCGTGACGCCGAGCATGATGCGCCGATGCATGAGCGCCCAGCGCAACGACTGGTCGTAGCGCGAAAGCAGCCAGTTATACGCACCCTCGAGCGCCAAGGCGGTGCCGCCTTGCGCTTGCGGTCGCTCGGCGCGCAGCCAGCGGCTGCACAGCATGGGTGTGAGGGTGAGCGAGACGATGCCCGAGGCAAGGATGGCAACGCTGATGGTGACGGCGAATTCGGAGAACAGCCGGCCGATGAGCCCGCCCATGAACAGCACGGGAATGAAGACGGCGACCAGCGACACGGTGATGGAGATGATGGTGAAGCCGACCTCGCGAGCGCCTTTGATGGCCGCCGCGAACGGTTCCATGCCTTCCTCGATATGGCGGACGATATTCTCGAGCATGACGATGGCGTCGTCGACCACGAAGCCGACGCACAAGGTGAGCGCGAGCAGCGACACGTTGTTGATGGAAAAGCCCAGCAGCGCCATCACGCCGTAGGTGGCGATGATGGAAAGCGGCACCGCGACGGCGGGAATGAGCGTGGCGCGCAGGTTGCGCAGGAAAGCGAAGATGACGAGGATGACGAGCGCGATGGTGAGGAACAAGGTGACCTGCACATCATGCACCGAGTTCTTGATGGCAAGCGAGCGATCGAACAGCGGGGTAAGGGTGACGCTGGCGGGCAGTTGATCGCGGAAGACGGGCAGCAATTTGCGCACGGCCGTGACCACGTCGATGGTGTTGGCATCCGGCTGGCGCTGGATGGCGATGACGATGGATTGGGTGCCGTTCAGAAAGCCGATGGAACGGCTGTTCTCGACGCCGTCTCGGACGCTGCCGACATCACCAAGGCGCACCGGTGCCCCTTCCTTCCAGCGTGCGATGAGGTTGCTGAAGGCGGCTGCATCCGTCGGCTGGCCTTTGACCTCGATGTTGAATAATTGCTTGGCACCGCTGATGATGCCTACCGGTGCGGTCGATGCCGCATCGGCGACGGAGCGGCGCATATCGGTGACGGAGAGGCCTTGGGCCGCCAGTTTTTGCGGGTCGACCTGCACGCGCACGGCGTATTTCTGGGCACCGAAGATGCTGACCTGCGCCACGCCCGGCAAGGTGGAGATGCGCTGCGAGATGAGGGTGTCGGCGTAGTCGTTCACTTGGTTCAGCGGCAAGGTATCCGACGAGACGGCAATGAACAGGATGGGTTGATCGGCGGGGTTGACCTTGCGGAAGGAAGGCGGGGTCAGCATCTCGCGCGGCAGGCGCGGCGTGGCGGTGGAGATGGCGGTCTGGACGTCGAGGGCGGCGCCGTCGATATTGCGGTCGAGGTCGAACTGGAGGGTGATCTGGGTGTTGCCAAGGAAGCTGGTGCTGGTCATGGCGCTGACGCCGGCGATGGTGGAGAACTGACGCTCCAGCGGTGCGGCGACGGAGCTGGCCATGGTCTCGGGGCTGGCGCCGGAAAGCGACGCGGTGACCTGAATGGTCGGGAAATCGACGCTGGGCAAGGCCGATACCGCCAAGCTGCGATAGCCCGCCAAGCCACCCACCACGATTGCCGCCATCAGTAAGGTGGTGAAGACGGGACGCTGGATGCAAAAGACGGATAGGTTCATGGCTGCAGCATTTCTATGGGCCATTGCGTCGTTATTTTTGTGCTCGGTCGGTCATGTAGCGCTGCTACACTTCCTTCCTGTGCGCAAAAACGCCTAGCACTGGCCACATATAAATAACTGCGAAAGCCTGTGCGCTGGTTTTTCATGGCGCTGGTTTTTCTGCCGATTCAGCGATGCTTACGCTGCTGCCATCCGTCAGGCCGAGCAGCCCATCGACCGCGATGACGGCGCCTTCCTCGAGGCCGTTTGCGATGACGGCCAGTCCCTCTTGCAGCCGCGCGACGGTGACGGGGCGCTTCATGACCTTAGTGCCGGTGACGACGAAGACATAGTCGCCAGTCTGCCCGCGCTGGATGGCCACCTCCGGCACGGTAAGGGCGGCGGTGTCGGTGCCGAGTGTGAGGGTGGTGGTGACGAACATGCCCGGCAGCAAGCGTTCGTCGGCATTAGCAAAACCGGCGCGGGTGACGAAGGTGCCGGTGTTCTGGTCGACCGCGTTATCGATGTAGTCGAGCGTGCCGGTGAGCAGGGGCGCCTCGACGGCGTTGTCCTGCTGGCGGGCGGTGACCGTGACGCTGCCGGCTTGCATCGCGGCGCGCACAGCATCGAAATAATGCTGCGGCAGGGCGGCCTGCACGCGGATGGGCTTGAGCTGGTTGATGGTGACCAGCGGTTGGGCGTCGCTCACCTTCACGGTGTTGCCGAGCGTGACATTGATGGTGCCGGTGCGGCCGGTGATGGGGGCGGTGATGCGGCTGTAGCCGCGCTCCACCCGCACGCTCTCGAGCGCCGCTAAGCTGGCGCTGAGTGCGGCCTGCGCCACCTGTTCGTTGGCGCTTGAATCGTCGCGCGTGGCTTTGGTGGCGAAGCCCTTGGCGGCCAAGGTATCGGCGCGGCTGGACTGGCGGCGGGCGTTCTCGAGCTGCGCACGGTCGCGCGCGATGTTGGCGGCGAGCTCCGCCTCGCGGGCGCGCAGGGATTTATCATCGAGCTCGAACAACAGGTCGCCTTGCTTGACCTCGTCGCCGTCCTTGAAGTGCACGGCGGTGACCTGCGAATCCAGACGCGGCCGCACGGCGACGGATTCATACGCCACGACATTACCCACCGCCTGCAAGGTGATGGGCATGTGCTTTTTGCTTACGGTTGCGACCTTGATGGTAACGGGCGCCGGCCCGCTGGCCTTGCCGACACCGCGGTGCGAAAGCCCCTGCCACAGCAGCGCCGCCACCAGCGCGACGAGCACCAACCGCACCCAGCCACGGGCGAAGAACGGCCGTTTGGGGCGCGGGCTGTAGGGCATGGCAGGCGGTGGCGACGGGTTGGACATGGCGTTCCTAGTTGGCGTTCTCGGCACTGTAGCGGGCGATAAGGCCGGTGCGCATCGCCTTGCGGTAGACACGATGGAAACACACACCAGCCAGAAGGATATAGAGCACACTGAGCGAAATACCAAGTGACAGCTGGGTAAGGTCGGCCGGATGGCCGGCCAGTACCCCGCGCAGCCCCTCGAATACGTAGCTGGGCGGCAGGATGGCGGCGATCGCCTGCATCCATTCCGGCAGGGTGCTGATGGGGTAATAGACGCCGACGAACGGCGAAATGACCGCCGGTATCGGCCAGATGAACCACTCCGACGAGGGCCCGCGCGCGAGCACGATGGCGCAGCCAAGGATGCCAAGCGCAATGCCGAACAGGAACAGGATGAAGATGAACGGCACCAATGCCGCGCCATACGCCAAGGGCGAAAAGCCGAACAGCAGCGCCGCCGAAATGAAGGCAAGCACCAGCCCCGCGCTGCTGGTGAGGACGGCGCAGACGATGAGGCCGAGCAGGTATTCCGAGATGCGCAGCGGGCTTGCGAAGATATTGAGGAAGTTGCGCGCCCACATATCCTCGAAGAAGGTCATGTTGATGTTGAGCATGACACGCGAGAAGAAGTTGGCCAGCAGCACCGCACCCAAGAACGCGCTGATGGCGTTGAAGCCCGCCGGCAAAATTTGGTCGAGATAATGGCTGATGAACCCCCACAGCACCATGTCGATCAGCATCCAGACATAGAGACCGATGAAGCGATCCGGACTGCTTTTGAGCAGGCTGAAATAGCGGTAGGTGATGGCGTAGCTGCGGCGCAGGTTCATGCGGCCTCCAGCGTCAGCGGTTCGCGGGCGATGGTGATGAATAATTCCTCAAGCGAGGCCTTGCCGTATTCGGCGGGCAGGGTTTTGGGGTCGCCGGTGAGCAAAATTTTGCCGCGACTCATGAACAGTACGCGGTCGCAGACCTCCTCGACCTCGGCCATGTTGTGCGATGTCCATAGTACGCCGCCATCGCCACGGCTGGCGACGGTGCGGATATGGCGGCGCAGCTCGCGCGCGGTGGCGGGGTCGAGCGAGGCGGTGGGTTCGTCGAGCAGCAGCAGCGGCGGTTGGTTGAGCATGGCCTTGGCCAGCGCCACCCGCGTTTGTTCGCCGGAGGAAAGCAGGCCGCATTTGGTGTTGCGATAGGCGGTGAGATCGTATTCGACGATGAGGGCGTCGATGCGCGCGGCGAGGTGTTTGACGTCGTACATCAAACCGAAATAACGCAGGTTCTGCGCGACCGTGAGGTTGCCCGGAAGCGGCGCATAGACAGCCGCGAAATTGGTGCACGCCCGTGCCGCCGCCGGTGCCCGCACGACATCGATACCATCGATCATGATGCGGCCCTGATCGGGCGCAAGCACGCCAAGCACCATGTTGATGGTGGTGGTCTTGCCGGCGCCGTTGGGGCCGAGCAGGCCGACGATCTCGCCGCGCGAAACGGTGAACGAAATGGCATCCACCGCCGCCACGCTACGGTAGGATTTACTCAGCGCTTCGACGGTAAGGACATGGGACATGGGGGCGATCGGGGGAAAGAGGAGGCTTTGCATTTAGCAGGACGGCGCAGTGGCCGCAACCGCTGTAAATCGCGTGGACAAATGCAATCAAACCGCCCATAACACGGCAAGAAAACCCTGTTGCGTGAGTATCACCCATGGCATTGCCCTCGTTCATCCGCGCGCCGCTCGATGCCGCCATCCGTTGCCCGTCATGGGGGGTGGCTTACCTTGCGGCGCTGCTGATACCGTGGATGCTGATATTCGCTCGCGCCGGCATCGAGGTATGCTGCGCCATCATCGGATTATTGTTCCTGCGCCATTGCTACCGCACGAATGCGTGGGGCTGGCTGCGCGCGCCGTTCACTTTGGTGTGTTTTGCGGCATGGGGGTGGCTGTGCGTGGTGGTGACGCCGCTGGCCGAGCATCCGGAAAAGTCGGCGGTGGTGGCGTTGTTCTGGATCCGCCTGCCAATCATGTTCATTGCCTTGCGCTATTGGGTGCTGGCCGATGCTGCGCCGCGCACGCTGCTGGCGAGCATGCTGGCGAGCATGTTGGCGCTGACCGCGATCGATACGGTGTGGCAGTTCGTGCACGGAGTATCGCTGACCGGCCATGCCCGCATCGATAGCGGCCGGCTGACCGGCCCGTTCGAGCAGCCCAAAGTGGGGCTGTTCATCACCAAGATGCTGCTGCCGGCGCTGGCGCTACTGCTGCCGATGTTGGTACTCAAGCGTCAGCGGCGCGCGCTGGCGGCATGTATGGGTTTAACGCTGGTGGTACTGGTAGTGACGGTGCTCAGCGGCGAACGTTCGGCGCTGCTGACGGCGCTGCTTGGCCTTGGCACCGCGGCTGGTTTGATGGTGCTGAAATACAAACCGCTGCGCCTGCCGGTCATGCTTGCGGCGATCAGCCTTGTGGCGATGTTCGCGGCGTTATTCGTGACCACCCCGTGGGTGCAACAACGCAGTGTACAAGGGCTTGAGACCATGCGTCATTACGGCGCGAGCGACTATGGCCAGTTGGCGCAGGCGGGCATCGCCATGGGGCGCGAGCATTGGGTGCATGGGGTCGGCCTGATGGGCTTTCGTAGTTTATGTCCCGAGCTGCCGTATCAAGGCATCGTCTTTCGCGGACTGCACCCGCACCATATGTTCATCGAATGGTTTGCTGAAGCGGGGGTGATCGGCCTGCTGTTCTTCCTTGCCATGATCGGCTTATTGCTGCGCGAAGCGCTGCAGCATTTTGTGCCAGCGCGCGGGATGGAGGCGTTGGCATCGGCGGCGACGCTGGGCATTTTGATGCAGCATTTCTTCCCGCTGATCGGCATGCAGAGTTTCTTCCTCAACTGGTCGGCAGTGCTGTTGTGGTATGCGTTGGCGCTGGCATTCTCCGCTCTGCCGCGCGCGGGTGGCGCACGTGCTTAACCTCCTCGTTCAGTTGGTGACGTTACTCAACGGCGTGATGTTCAATTTCGTGGCGCCGGCGGCCTATGGCCTGAGCGCCTACGGCGAATTCATCGCCCTCAATGCGGCGGTGTTCCTCATCTATAAGTCGATGGGCATCGTCAGTGAGCCCCTCATCCGCTTCGCGAAGCCTGAGACGATTATCTATCCGGTGTTGCTGCTCAATGCCGCCGTGTGGGCGGTGTTCGTGGCCATCGGCCTGCTACTGCCGATCGGCTCGCCGCTGTTGCTGGCGGGCATGCTGCTGACGGCGAGCTTGTTTCTCACCTTGCAAACGCTGCGCCTGCGCCGTGCCTATATCGCATTTCAACTGACGATCAGCGGTCTGTTCGGTGGGCTGGTTATCGGCTCGCTGCTGGTGGATGCGCCGCTGCCGCTAGTGCGGGTGATGGAGCTGAGCACCGGCCTGCCGGCGCTGGCATGGTTGGGGTTCGTGCTGCGCGAAAGCGACCCGCGCCCCGCCCGCGACGCACTGATCGCGACGCTGCGCGGCCTGATGCATCAGGTGCCGCAACTGCTTTCCATCACGGCGGTGATGAACCTGTTCACCAGTGCCTTGCCGTTGTTCTTGGCGCGGGCGCTGGTACCTTACGATCTGGGGCTGTTCAAGGTCATCACCTCGGTCATTCAATCGGCGACGAGCCTGTTCCCTGTCAGCACGACGACGGTGCTGGCGAATTTTGTCCAGCATGCGCGCGGCCGTGCGATGTACCGGCTGCTGACGGGCGTGGCGACGCTGTATTTTGCGGCCGCCGGAATCGGGCTGTTGGTGCTGGCGCTGCTGCTGCCGGCGCTTACGCCCTATGTGGCGTTGGCGGCCTGCGCGCCGATCTTCTTCCGTGCGGTGCTGGCCGAGCGCCACCTGATCGCCAGCCACCATGTGGCACCGCTGGCGGGCATCAACCTTGCGATCGTGCTGCTGACACTGCTGACGTTGCCGTTCGTGCATACGGTGGAAGCGGCGCTGATGCTTTATGCTACCGGCTTCACTGCTTATGCCGTGCTGATGGCGCTGATGCAGCGCGGCCGCTTGCAGCAATTGCCTTCACTGCTGGTGATGCTGGCCTGCCCGCTGGCGGTCTATCTGACGTCGCAGCATCTTGCGTTTGGGGTCGCGTACCTGTTGTGGATGCTGCTGGTGGAGGTGCTGCGCCAGCGCCCGACCCGCGCCGATATCGTGATGCTGTGGCGGCAGATGTAGTGCCGTTGGCGTTACGCGATGATGCGCGGATGCTGCTTGATGCGCGCCTCGGGGAAGATGGCACGCACCGTGGTGCCTACACCGACCTCGCTGGTCAGCTGCAAGGAACCGCCATGCAACTCGGCGAACATTTTACATAGCGGCAGGCCTAGCCCCGTACCCTCGTGGCTTTGGCTGCGGTGCACCTGACCGAAGATGGCCAGTGCCTTCGGGATATCGGCCTCGGGGATGCCGATGCCGGTATCGCTGACGATGAGATGCATCTGGCGGTGGTGGTCGAGCCGCACGCCGACGGTGATGGTGCCGTGCGCCGGTGTGAATTTAATGGCGTTGGAAAGCAGGTTGAGCATGATCTGGCGCAGCTTGCGCTTATCGGCCAGCAGCAGCGGCAGGTTGGGGGCCACCTCAGTCACCAGATCGATCTGCTTGGCCTTGGCACGTTCGGCGACGATGCGGGTGGCCTCGCCAACGGCGCGCGCCATGTCGATCTCCTCTTCGTAGAGCTCGAGCTTACCGGCCTCGCCTTTACTGAATTCGAGGATATCGGAGATGAGTTGCAGCAAGTGTGTGCCGCACAGGTTGATGTCCTGCAGGCGTTCTTTTTGTTTCTCGTTCATTGGCCCGAAATAGCCTGCGCCCAGCATTTCCGAGAAACCGATGACGGCGTTGAGCGGCGTACGCAGCTCGTGACTCATGTTGGCTAGGAACTCGGATTTGGCTTGGCTGGCAAGGATGGCGGCGGCCTCGGATTCCTCGACGCGAATGATTTGTTTGGCCATGTTGAGCGCGAAATAGGAAAGCACCGACCCGAAGATGGTGAAGATGGCAAGGAACGAAACGTCCTTCATGCGGGCGGTGCGCCAGTCGCTCAGGAAGTCCTTTTCGTCGACCACCACAGCGGTGATGATGGGAAGATTTTTGAGGCGGGCATACGAGAAGATCTTGATGGCGTTGTCGAAGGTCTTGGTATCGGTCTGCACGTCGCCCTGCGTGCGATGTTCACGCGCATGGTCGCTGATGAAATCGATGATAGTGTCGCGGCGATCATCGGTTCCCGGACCGGTGAAGAGGTTGGTGCCGTCGTCGAGCAATAGCGACATGAAGCGGTCGGTACCTTGGTCGACCGAGGTGAAGAAATCGCTGAAGAATTTTGGGTCGACGGTGGCGATGATGACGCCGCCGAAGCTGCCATCGAGCCTGTTGATGCGCTGACTCATGACGATCAGTTGGGGGTGTAACGTGTTGCGCAGGCTGCGCTGCTGGCCGATATAGACGCTGCGTTCGGCGTCGTCCTTCATGCTGCTGAAGGCGGGGTCGTTCTCCACCGACTCGGTGTAGTTGTACCAGTTGTCGTAGCCTTTTTTATTGGCCGCGACTTGGATGGAGCCGCGCTCGTTGACCATCATCAAGGCGACGATCTGGGGTGTTTTATTGACCCATGTGCGGAAGTTGTTCTCGATATCGTGCGGCAGGTTGCCGCCGAACATGGTGTTGAAATACTGACGCTCGACCGCGCGCTGCAGCACCTGATCGACGCCAAGGAAGGTGAGTTGCACCTGATCGGAGAGGATGCGGTTGAGGCGGCTGGCATTGACCTTGCCTTCGTCGACCGCGTGCTCGTAGCCCTTGGAGGCCTGATACGCGACGAACACACAGAACAACAGCATGATGAGAATGGAGAAGGCGATCAGCGTTTTGGCCTTGGGCGAACGGCCACGCCCAGCGGCGACCCGCAGGGGGGTCGGCAAGGTGGGCTGCACTGGCGTTACCTTTTCCATCGTGGGGTCACTATGCCTGCCGCGTGTTAAAAAAACGCTAAGAAATCATTGCCATACCGTTAGGATTTGACACTAAGGCCCATTCCACCCGCCCTGTCGGATGGGTAATCTGCTCATATACATCGATATTTATCAATCTTTTGCAGGCATGAAATTACGTGTCGGGGGTGATTTTTTTTCTGGGGTTTTGGGCGTGGCATTGCTAGGGTAAGGGGATGGTGACACGGATTCATACGGTTGCTTTTCAAGGGATTGAGACCATTGCGGTCGAGGTGCAGGTGCATTTGGGGGCAGGGTTGCCCGCCTTCACCATCGTCGGCCTGCCGGATAAAGCAGTCGCCGAATCACGCGAGCGGGTGCGCGCCGCGCTTTCCTCGATGGGCATCCAGCTTCCCGCCAAAAAAATCCTCGTCAATCTTGCGCCGGCGGATGTGCAGAAAGAAGGCTCGCATTTCGATGTGCCGATTGCGCTTGCCATGCTGGTGGCGCTGGGCATGATCCCCGCCGACGCGCTGGACGGTTTCGTGGCGCTGGGGGAGCTGGCGCTCGACGGTCAGTTGCAACCGGTCGCCGGTGTGCTGCCGGCCGCCATCGGTGCGGCGGCGCAGGGCAAGGGCATCCTCTGCCCCGAGGCCAACGGTGCCGAAGCCGCCTTCGCCGGCGATATCGATGTGTTGGCACCGCCGTCGCTGCTGGCGCTGATCAACCATTGCAAGGGGCAACAGGTGATGCCGCGCCCCGAAGCGATGGTGCAAACGGGCAACGCCGCCGGCCCCGATCTGGCCGAGGTGCGCGGGCAGACGATCGCCAAGCGCGCCCTTGAGATCGCCGCTGCCGGTGGCCATAATTTGCTGATGATCGGCCCGCCCGGCTCGGGAAAATCGATGCTGGCGGCCTGTTTGCCGCGCATCCTGCCGCCGATGACGCCGGAGGAAATGCTCGAGACCAACCTCATCGCCTCCGTCGCGGGGAAGCTGCTGAAGGGGGCGTTCAGCAACGCGCGGCCCTTCCGCGATCCGCACCATTCCAGCTCGATGGCCTCGATGGTCGGCGGTGGCAGGCGCGCGGTGCCGGGGGAAATCTCGCTCGCCCACCATGGCGTGCTGTTCATGGACGAGCTGCCGGAATATCCGCGCGGGGTGCTGGAATCGCTGCGCCAACCGCTCGAGACGGCACAGATATCCATCGCCCGTGTCGAGGCGCACGTGACCTATCCCGCGCGCTTCCAGCTTGTTGCGGCGATGAACCCGTGCAAGTGCGGCTACCTCGACGATGCGGGGCGCGCGTGCAGCAAGGCGCCGCGCTGTGCCGGTGATTATCAGGGCCGTATTTCCGGCCCGCTGCTCGACCGGATTGATTTGCATGTGGACGTACCGGCGGTCGATACGCTTTCGATGTTGACCCCTGCAGCCGCCGAACCGAGCGTGGCGGTGGCAGCACGGGTGGCGCGGGCGCGCGAGGCACAGCAGCAGCGTTTTGCGCGCATGGGCATGGCGGCGCGCACCAACGCCGAAGTGAGTGGCGAGGCGCTGCAAACGGTGGTGACACTCGATAAAGAAAGCCGCGCGCTACTCGAGCATGCGACCAGTAGCTTGCAGCTCTCGATGCGTGGCCTCACCCGCGTGCTGCGGGTGGCGCGCACCATCGCTGACCTTGCGCAAGTCGCGGACGTGACCCGCACCCATCTGGCCGAGGCATTGTCGTATCGGCAGCAACAGCAAGGAAGGTTTTTGGATGCCGCATAGGTTATACCGCCATTCTCGCTATGCCGTGCTGCAAACGATGGTTTTTCAATCTTCCGTTGCTCACGTACTTTATACGTACGCTGCGCTACGGGTCTTGCAAAACCATCGCTTTCGCTTTGGCCTAGCGCAAATGTCGGCACAACCTAGATATTCATCGAAAGGACATTCGTATGTTCATTGAAGCGACACCGGATGATTGCGAACCCTTGGCCGCACTGGCTGCCACCACCTTCACGGATGCATTCGGCCATCTCTACCGGCCGGAGAATCTGGCCGGTCATCTGGCGGCAAAATTCAGCCCCGACTTCTTTCGCCGCGCGCTTGATGAAGGCAACACCCTGCTGATGCTGAAGGACGAGCAACGCCTCATCGGCTATGCGAAAGTGGGGCATGTGGCGCTGCCGGTGAAGCCGCCGCTGCACAAAGGCGCGCAGGAGATCCACCGTGTCTATGTTGAAAAATCATTCCAAGGGCGCGGGCTGGGCAAGGCGCTGATGCTGCATATTCTCTCGCTGCCGCGGGTGACGACGGCGCCGGTGGTTTACCTTGGCGTGTGGGAGGAGAACCTGAAAGCGCAATCGCTCTATCGCCAATACGGGTTTTCGCCGGTCGGTCATTATCTTTATGCGGTGGGTGATCAGCATGATAAGGAAATGATCATGGCGCGGCAGCGGTAGCGCGCGCAGATGGGGCGGGATACCCCCCACTGTTTAAAGGGTAATCAGGCCTGTTTGTGGGGAACTGGCCGAGGCATGCAGGCGTTTTTCCATGCGGCCGGCAAGGTAAGCAAGGCGGCCGGCCTCGACCGCGTGTTTCATGGCCGCAGCCATCATCACGGGATCGTTCGCTTCGGCGATGGCAGTGTTCATCAGCACGCCGTCGCAGCCTAGCTCCATTGCAATCGCGGCGTCGGACGCGGTGCCGACACCGGCATCGACCAACACGGGGATGCGCGATTGCTCGACGATCATGCGGATGTTGAGTGGATTTTGGATGCCAAGGCCAGAGCCTATGGGCGCGGCAAGCGGCATGATGGCGGCGACGCCGAGCGCCTCGAATTTACGGGCGGCGATGGGGTCGTCGTTGGTGTAGACCATCACCTCGAACCCTTCTTTTACGAGTGTTTCCGATGCTTTCAACGTTTCCTCAACATCCGGAAACAGGCTGGTCTTGTCGCCGATGACCTCGAGTTTCACCAATGTCCACCCGCCCAATTCACGCGCCAAGCGCAAGGTGCGCACCGCCTCATCCGCCGTGTAGCAACCGGCCGAATTGGGCAGGTAGGTGTAGGTTTCGGGCGGGATGGCGGCCTGTAAACTCTGCGCGCCCGTATCCGCGAGGTTGACACGCCGCAAGGCGACGGTGACGATCTCGGCACCGCTTGCAGAAATGGCCGCTTTGGTTTCCGCCATATCCTTATATTTTCCGGTGCCGACGAGCAGCCGCGAGGAAAAGCTGCGACCAGCGATGACGAGGGTATCTGCGTTCGGCGCGTGCATTAGCGAAGCCTTGAGCGCATAGGCAGCGAAAGGCGACACGCCCATTGAGGGCGAAAGCATGTGCGGCGCTTGAGCGCAGTCATCAACATCCTAACCACCCCCGATGAAACCGACCACCTCGATGGCGTCGCCGTCCATGATGGGGGTGGTGGCGTAGGCGCTGCGCGGGACAATTTCGCGGTTGCGCTCGATGGCGACGGCGCGCGGATCGAGGGCGAGCTCGGCAATGAGATCGCTCAGCATGTTCAAATGCGCGCACGGCCGCGCCGTGCCGTTGAGGGTGATTTGCGCATGGGTGGCGGATGTGGTAAGCATGGGGGGTATGTAGGCGATTTTAGGGCGAAGCGCAAGAAAGAGGCACCATGAGCAAGACCATCACCATCATCAATGGCCCGAACCTCAATTTACTGGGCACCCGCGAGCCGGAGATCTATGGCCGCGAGACGCTCGCCGATATCCAAAAGCTATGCGAGAAAACGGCGAAGGCCTATGAGGTGGCGATCGATTTCCGCCAAAGCAACCACGAGGGCGACCTGATCGACTGGGTGCAGGAAGTGGCGCACCGCGCCGGCGGCATCATCATCAATGCCGGTGGCTACACCCACACATCCGTTGCGCTGCATGACGCGCTGCGTGCGGTGAGCGTGCCGGTGATCGAGGTGCATCTGAGCGACCCCAAAACGCGCGAGACCTTCCGCCACCACTCCTATATCGAGGCGGTCGCCAAACAAAGCATCTGCGGCCATGGCGCGAAGGGTTATGCGATGGCGATCGAGGCATTGGTTGGCTAGCTAATTCTACTATGACGTGCTGCAAATGACAGATTTTCAATCTTCCGTTGCTCACGTACCGAAACGTACGCTGCGCTACGGGTCTTGAAAATCTGTCATTTTCGCGTCGTCCTAGCGAATTAATGAACCGTGCCTCGTTGTTTGATTGAAGGGGTATCCTGCCTTCGGGCTCGCCATCAAAAACTACGCACGCTAGTATTACAGATATGACCGATGACGAACCATCGCCACTCACGCCCGACATGCTGCTGGCCGCTTATGCCAACGGCTATTTCCCGATGGCGCTGACGAAAGAGGACCCCGAGCTGTATTGGTTCGCGCCGGAGGAGCGCGGTGTGCTACCGCTGGAGCGTTTCAACATTCCGCGCGGGTTGGCGCGGGCGATGAAGAAACATCCCTATACCATCACGGTCGATCGGGCGTTCGAGGAAGTCATCCGCGCTTGCGGCACCCTGACACCGACGCGCCATGAGACATGGATCAACGAGCATATCGTGCAGCTTTACACCGCGCTGTTCAAGGCCGGCCATGCCCATAGCGTAGAAGTATGGATGTCGCCAAGCGATGAGGAGCTATTGCGTAGCGGCGATGGCCGCCGCGAGCCGGAGGCCGTTAGGCCGAACGAGGGGGAACGGAGTGGGGGCGGGACGCCCCCTGCGCCTGAGCGCGCCTGTAAGCTCATCGGTGGGTTGTATGGCGTGTCGCTCGGCGGCGCGTTCTTCGGCGAGAGCATGTTCAGCCGTGCACCGGATGCCAGCAAAATGGCGCTAGTGCGGCTGGTGGAGATTTTACGGGCGGCGGAATATCAGTTGCTCGATACGCAGTATGTGAACGAGCATCTCAAGCAGTTCGGGGTCGAGGCGTGGACGAAGCGACGCTATATGACGAAGTTGGAGAAGGCTCTCAGCGCTTCGCCCAACCCCAGCACGCGCTTCTCGACCGCTTCGGTGCGCAGCGGTGCCGCTTCTTCGTCGAGCGTTAATAACGCATGACCATCATGGAAGCGCAGCTTGGCGTGGTGTAAATTGCCACCGCGCCCGCCGGAAAGTTGGAAAGCAAGGTTGGCCGAAAGACCGACGCAGCGCGCCCATTGACGCTCGCGTTCGTCGAGCAGTTTGATCTCGGATTTGTCGCCCTTCCAGCGGGTCTGGTAACGGTGGTAGAGCGCCAGTGCCAGCATGAGCCGTTCCTTGTGATCGATGCCCTTGAGCGAGGATTGGATGATGCGCTGATACGCCCAGTTGGCGCGGAAATTGGGGTCGATGCTCCATGCCAGCTCGGAGAGTTTGCACAAGGCACGGCGCAAGCGCCGCCACGGTAGCGGCTCGCCATCAAATAGTGGGGTCATCCAGTCATACAGTTCACCGGCATAGGTGCCGCTGCGCCCGATGAGCGCCGCCAGATCGCGCGCGCTGGCGAGCAGGGCGTCGTCTTTTTGGGTGCGCGGGTCGAGCAGGTCGAAGAAGAAGCCCTCGCGGATGCCGCTGACGGAAAAACGTACTTCCGGCGCGCCGGTGACGCCGAGCAATTGCTGCAGCACCATGGCGGTGGGGATGATGGTGCTGGCGCGTTTTTCCGACATGCCCGGTAGCTGGGCCAGTTCGTCGGCCGACATGGAGAGCAGCTTGTCGCGCATCTGGCCGACGGCGCGGCGCCCCATGAAATATTCATGCACCAGATCGAGCGGGTAGTTGGTCTTTTTCATGTGGAGTTTGGCCAATGCGCGAAAGCCACCGCCGATGGCATAGATGCATGGCGGGGCGGCGTCCTTCAGCCACGGGATCGCTTTCAGCTCGCTTTTGATGAGGTCTTCCATGCGCTCGCGCTTGCCGTCGGTGGCGTCGAGGATGCGCAGGTTGCCGAGGTGACAGCTCGCACGGTCGCCGACGATGCTGCGCTCGACGGTGGCCAGCTCCATGCTACCGCCGCCCAGATCCGCCGAGATGCCGAACGGCTCGTGGAAGGAGGCCAGCACCGCTTTGGCGGCCAGTTCCGCCTCGCGCTCGCCGCTGATGACGGTGATGCTGATACCGTGATGTTTTTCAAGCCCGCGCACGAAGGCGTCGCCGTTGCTGGCGTCGCGGATGGCGGCGGTGGCGACGATGTCGAGGCTTGCCACCTCCAGACGTGTGGCCATGACGAGGAAGCGCGCAATGGCGGCCTCGGCCTGTTTCACACCGTCGGGATTCAGTTTGCCGGTGCGCGCCAGACCGCGGCCGAGGGCGCACATGTATTTCTCGTTGAACAAGGGAAGCGGCACGCGCTTCAAGGCATGATAGACCACCATGCGCACCGAGTTACTGCCGATATCGATGATGGCGATGAGGCCTTTGGGGTGGTCGGCGGTCGGAATATTATACGTAATCGTCATGCCTTATCCTGCTCGGGCTATTTCTGCGGCCAATCTCGTTGTCGTTACTGTGCTCACATCCTCATGTAGCGCTGCTACATTGCGGTGTTGCGCGCAATAACTCCTAGACCTTGCCGCGCATAAATAGCCCTTGTGACGGTAGTGATAGTGGAAGGGTGCACTCATGCGCCGGCTCATTTCTTGGCTTTCTTTTTCGACGCCATGGCCGGTGCTTCGCCGGCATTGGCGGTGATCTGCGCGAGCGCTTTGCCGCGCCCCGAAAGCGACGGGTTGGTCATGAAATAATCATGGGCGGCGAAGGCGGCGGGATCGTTGCTGATGCGGTGGTAGCTGCCATCCGCATGCAGGCGCCAGCTTTGCCGCGCGTCCTTTAGGTTGGCGACCATGATCTGATCGAGCACTTGGGCGTGCACGGTCGGGTTTTCAATCGGCACCATGGTTTCGACGCGGCGGTCGAGGTTGCGGCTCATCCAATCGGCCGAGCTGATATAGACCTTGGCGGTGGGCGAGGGCATGGCCGCGCCGTTGCCGAAGCAATAGATGCGCGCATGCTCGAGGAACCGACCAACGATGCTCTTGACGTGGATATTATCGGAAAAGCCGATGATGCCCGGCTTGAGGGCGCAGATGCCGCGCACGAACAGTTCGATTTTGACACCGGCCTGCGAGGCGGCATACAGCGCGTCGATGATGTCCTCGTCGACCAGCGCGTTGAGCTTCGCCCAGATGGAAGCAGGTTGGCCGGCACGAGCGAACGCGATCTCGGCGGCAATGAGCTTCATCAGGTGTTTGCGCATGGTCAGCGGCGCGACCGAGAGCTTCTTGAACTTCACCGGTTTGGCGTAACCGGTGATGTAGTTGAAGACGTAGCCCGCGTCTTGGCAGATGTCGGCGTCGCAGGTGAAGAAGGACAGGTCGGTATAGACCTTGGCGGTGGCGGGGTGGTAGTTGCCGGTGCCCAGATGGGCGTAGGAGCGCAGGGATCCTTGCTCGCGGCGGGTGACGAGCGAGAGCTTGGTGTGGGTCTTCATCTCGACGAAGCCGTAGACGACCTGCACGCCCGCGCGCTCCATGCTGCGGGCGAGGCGGATATTGGCCTCCTCGTCGAAGCGGGCCTTGAGCTCGACCAAGGCGGTTACCGACTTGCCGTTCTCGGCGGCGGCGATGAGCGCCTTGACGATGGGCGAATCATGGCTGGTGCGATAGAGCGTTTGTTTGATCGAGACCACGCTTGGGTCGCGCGCGGCCTGCTCAAGGAACTGCACCACCACATCGAAGCTTTCATACGGGTGGTGGACGATGAAGTCCTTGGCTTGGATGGCGGCAAAACAATCGCCGCCATAGTCGTTGACGCGTTCGGGGAAGCGCACCTTGAAGGGCGTGAATTTGAGGTCGGGGCGGGGGATGCTGTAAAGCTCGCTTAGGCTGGCGAGGCCGACCATGCCATCGACCTCGATGACGTCCGCCGCATCGGCGGGCAGATGTTCGAGCATGAAATGCAGCAATTTCTGCACGACACCGTGATTGGTCTTGATGCGCACGACGCGGCCGTAGCGACGTTTCTTGACCGCGATATCGAGGTTGCGCATGAGGTCTTCGGCCTCCTCTTCGATCTCGAGGTCGGAATCGCGCACGATGCGAAACAGCCCCGAACCATGCAGCGAAAAGCCGGGAAATAATTCCTGAAAGCACAGCGCGATGACTTCCTCAAGCGCGATCATGCGGATGCCTTTGCTCACGGCAATGCGGATGAAACGCGGCTGCGATGGCGGGAACGGCACCAGCGCGATCATTTTTTTGTTGGGGCGGCGCGGCGGCGAAAGCTCGAGCGCTTGGACGATGCCGAGATTCGGGATGAACGGGAACGGGTGCGCCGGATCGACCGCCATCGGGGTCAGCAGCGGGAAGATGTTGGCGGCGAAATACTCCTTGAGCCATGCCAGCTCGGCCTTGCTGAGGCTTTCGGGCAGGCTTTCGGGCGTGATGACCTCGACCCCCTGCTTGACCAGATGCTTGCGTAAACTGAGCCAACATTCCTGCTGGTCGGCGATGAGTTTGCCGGCAATCTTGTGGATGGAGTGCAGCTGGTGGATGGGGCTTAGCCCGTCGGCCGAGGGGCTGTGTACGCCGTGGGCGACCTGATCCATCAGCCCCGCGACGCGTACCATGGTGAATTCGTCGAGGTTGGCGGCGGAGATGGACAGGAATTTGAGGCGCTCCAGCAACGGGTTGTTGGGGTTCTGCGCCTCCTCCAGCACGCGGGTGTTGAAGGCCAGCCACGACATTTCGCGGTTGATGAAACGATGCTCGGGCTTGGTGAAATGCGCCGCGATGGTGGCTGGGTCGAGGGCAACGGCGGGCTGTTTTTGTTTGGGCATCGGGTGGCTACTCGCTTGTATCGGCAGAATGAAGTGATATGTCTTGGATATGCAATCTACCGCAAGCGACCGCACAACACAACGCCGACTCATTCTTATCCGCCATGCCAAGGCGGTGGAGGAAGTGAGCGCAGGCGACCATGCGCGCGCACTGAGTGAGCGCGGGATTGCCGACGCCAAGGCGCTAGGCGAATGGCTTAAAGCTCAGCGCCTGCTGCCGGAATTGGTGGTATGCTCGACCGCGACGCGCACCCGCCAGACCCTAGCGGGGCTGGAGTTGCCGCAGGTCGCCACCATCCTGAGCGACAAGCTTTACCTTGCGACGACCGGCGAGATGCTGACCCAGATCCAAGACACGGACGACGGCATGCACACGGTGATGATGCTGTGCCACAACCCCGGTGCGCATGCGTTGCTTGGGCTGCTGGTCGGCAGCTACGCCAACGAAAGCGATATCGACCGGCTGTTGCTGAAATTCCCCACCTCCGCCTGCGCGGTGCTGAGCTTCGAACTGGCCAGCTGGAAGCATATGCTGCCGGATACCGGCCGCTTAGAAAAACTACGCTATTAATTAGGTGGTGGCGGGTGCGCCACCGGTACCGCCGCTAGCATCCGGCGGGGGTGGCGGCGCCGCAGCGACGGCTTTTTTCTTGCGCGGATCATAGGGTTCCTGCACCGGCAGGTTGACCGGCGGCAGCAGGCGTTTTTTGAAGAACGGATCCTTGAAGTAGAAGATCTTTTTGCACTTAATTGGCGAGAAGGATTCGACGAGGATGATCTGTTCGTCGCGCGGGAGCTGGATGACTTCCTGCGGTAACAGCAGCGCACGCTGCGTTTCCGAGACCTGCATGGTGCGCGAGCCGGGGTTGAAATCCATGAATTTGGGTTTGTTGTGCGATTCCTGCGTG
>JBIIAV010000067.1:0-8294 GCA_044239745.1 Rickettsiales bacterium | reverse complement strand
ATCGGTGCCAACGGCCGATATTACTCAAGGATCATGGACTTAGCGGACGGATAGATCTTGGTCAGACCGTGGCGGGTCTTGTCCCAGTAATGGGGGGCGGTGGCCAGCTGCCACAGTGCCCGTGCCGCCGCCGCCGAATGCAGCAGCCAATATAGCGGGTAAAGCGCGAACGCGAGGCGCATATGCTCCCACCCCTCCATCTGCAGCACTTTGCGGGCGAACAGCCAATGCCCCAGCACCCCACCGATGAACGAAAGCGCACAGACCGTTTGCATCGTCGGTGAAAGCGGGGTGCCCAACAGGCCGGTGAGCGACACGATGAACGTCGCCCAGAAGATCGGTGCAAGCAGGAAGGTGAGCGCCGGCGCGCCGATGAAGAACTGGAACCCATAATAGGCCTTAAGGCCGATGCGCTGCTTCAGGATGCCGGTATGGCGGGTATAGACCAGCCATGTCTGGATGTAGCCCTTGATCCAGCGCGTGCGTTGCTTCATCCACCCACCGAGATGGATGGGCGATTCCTCGAGCGTCAGCGAGGGCAGGGTGCGCGTTTGGTGGCCGAAATACTGCAAGCGGATGCCAAGGTCGGCGTCCTCGGTGACATTGAAGGCGTCCCAGCCGCCCACGTCGCGCAGCGCCGATGTCTTGAGGTGGTTGCTGGTGCCACCAAGCGGGATCGGCAAGCGCATGCGCTCCAGCGCCGGCAATAGCAAATTGAACAGCGCGCTATATTCGATCGAGAACAGTTGCGTCAGGATATTCTCGTCGCGGTTATAGTAGTTGAGCGATGCCTGAACGCAGGCCAGATCACTGGTACCGTCGCGGAACATCACGTAGGCACGCTTCAGTTGGTCGGGGGCGGGGGCGTCCTCGGCATCGTAGATCACCACATATTCGCCGCGCACATGCGCCAGCGCTACGTTGCAGGCCTTGGGTTTCGTGCGCGGATGTGAGGGCGGCACGGCGATGATCTCCATCGTCGGTGGTGGCCGCAGCGCCTTAAGTGCCGCGATCGTCGCGTGGTCGTCCTCCTCACAGATGAGTTTGATGTCGAGCTTCTCTTTCGGGTAATCGAGTTTGGCCAGATGCATGATGAGCCGCTGCATCACTTCCGCACTCTCATCGTACATCGGCACGAGGATCGAATAGACCGGTAGCGATTCGGCCGTGAGGGCCTGCACCGCGCGATTGAATTCCGCTTCTTTCATGGTCTTTGCCCGATGGCCCGCCACCCCTTGGCGATAGAATGCCAGTTTGACAACGAGCGTCGCGAGATAGAACGCATTGCAAAGCACCAGCAATGTCGGCCACACCATGGTGGGCAGCGCAAAGGCGGCCACGCCAAGCGCTACGAACAGTATGATCAATCCGCGCATTTGCGGCGCTGTCAGGATACGATCCGCCGTAAGGTGGCGATAGCGCCGGCGCAGCGCAAGCCGCGCCTGTCGTGTGGCGCGCGTGGAACCGCGGGTCGCGAAATAGCCGGTCAGGTCGCGCGCGGTAGTCACGCATAGCGTGACGCGGCAGCGGTAGTGATTCTGGGCGAATGCTTGCAAGGCCGCGCTCGGTTCCGGTGTGGCGATAGATAGACCGTTGGCATCGCGGCGATACGGGACGAACCGATGGGCGACATAAAGCGGCACGTCGCGCGGTACGAAAAGGTCGGCCTGTGGTGGGTTGGCCTGCAAGTCAACTTCCGACAACGATTGCTGCTGCGCGATCGCATGGGCGATATCGCGGCCGTCCACCAGCCCATAGCTTCGCAAGAAATCGCCCAGCCGCCCACGGGCTTGGCCGAGCATGTTCTCCATCACGTTGCGGCTGAGGGCGCCTTGCGCCACCAGCACATCACCGATCCGAGAAAGTGGCGCCGGTGCCATTAGAACCGCTGCGCAAAACCGAGCGACAGGCCATAGCCGTCGCCCGTTTGGATGCCGGCCACATGCTTGAAGACCGTCGCTTGCAGCCATTGCCGTTCGTTGAGGTGGTAGATACCGCCGACCTCCGCCTTCACTAGTGAATAATCGAGATCGCCGTTCTCGTTGAAGGTCGTTGCATCCTCGATGGCGGTGGCAACGATGCCGCGCAGAGCAGGGGTCACTTCCCACCGCGGCGATAATTTCAGCCCCGCCGCCGCATCAAAGCGAAGCTGATCGTTCAGTCCGCGGTTACGCATGCGGTAGCCAGCGCGCAGGTCTATGTAATCGTTCGAGGTGACAATCGGCATGGCCTGACCATAAAGCAGTGATAGCTCACCATCCGTGCTTTGGCTGCCGCCGCGCGGTGTATCGCTGCTATCGAAGCTGCCCGAGAGTTTCACAAGCGGCTGGATCGATACCACGGTGCCATCGCGTTTCCATAGGCCGATACGGGCGAACAGCTCCGGATCGGCGATGCCACGATTGCTGGCACCGGATTGCGAGACATGCTGGGCATAGCCCGTCGCACCCACGGTAAGGTTATCGAACAGCCCGTATTCAAGGTAGGGCTGCAGCTCATATTTGTTGAAACGGCCTTGCGATTTTACATCGCCTTCGGCATCGAAATAGCCCGAGGAGCCGTAATACGTTGCCTGTTGAATGAATAATCCCTGCGCGCGCGGTTGCAGCCAAGCACCAGCATGCGCATACGTTGCGCACAGTGCGAACCCGATGAAAACGAACGTACGAAATACCATGAACCAGCCCCGTGGGGCATTCATTACTGGGTTTCATAGGGGATTTACAAGGAAATATGGCGCTTTTGCGCCACCGTTTAGTGCACTTGCTGCGCGATGGCCTTCAAGGCGCGGTCGATCGATTGCGTATCCTGAGCTGCGTTGCTGTCGTTGGCAAGCAAGCTGCGCGCCGATTGCGTTGCCGATTCCACGATACGGGTACGGATCTGTGCCACCGCGTCCGCTTCCGCGCGGGCAATCTTCTCCTGCGCTTGCTGGGCGCGGCGATCGAGGCCTTGTTTCAAATCCTCCGCGGCGCGGGTGCGGATCAATCCTGCGTCGCGCTGGGCGTTGGCGACGATGGTCTCGGCTTCCTTCAGCATATCCTTTTGCTGTTGCTGTGAAGCGGCAAGCAGTGCCTCGGCTTCGGCACGCAAGCGGTTTGCCTGCTCCAACTGGTCGCGGATGGTGGCGGCCCGTGCGTCGAGCCCCTTGGCAATGGCCGGCCACACATACTTGATGAATACCGCCAGAAAAATGACGAACGAGACCGTGATCCATGTATACGGGTTGTGCAGCAACCCTTCGCTGGCGGTAACGGTCGATTTGGCGGCGTTGCTGGCAGCTTCTTTCACACGGTCCTCTTATCGCTTCACGGCGAGTTTCAGTTTCGGCTCGGCGGTATCGGGCGCGGCGTCTTGGTTGAGGATCTTGCCGACCATGGCCTTGGCCAGATCCGCCGCCGCTGCATCCACGCTGCTCAGCGCTTTCTTAACCGCTTCCTCGAGGATGGCGTCGGCATGCTCGGCCTTGCGCGCGAGCTCGTGATTGAGCTTGGTGAGGGCATCGGCGGCGTCGCTGTTATTTTGCGCCTGTGCCTGTGCCATCAGCTCCGCCGCGCGGACGCGGGCGTTCTTCGCTACCGACTCGACCTCACCGCCGTTGGATTCCGCCGCCGACTTCGCCTTTTCCGCTTCGGAAATGGCGTCGTTGATGGCGTTCTCACGCGTGGTGAGGATGCCTTGGATGGTGGGAGCGATGAACCATGAAACCACGGCATACAGCGCCCCGAACGATACCGCCAACCATAGCAATTGGTTGGGGTACCATGTCTGGTCCATCTGCGGTATCTCGCCTTCCGCCATCGCTGCGTGCGCAACGAACAGAACGCTAGAACCGAGTAGCCATGGGCGCCATTGTTTCATGGAGAAGCCTGATGCTTGGAACTATTTGCCACCCATGATCATGATGCCGAGTACGAACGACAGCAGACCCATGAACTCAACGAAGACCACGCCAAGGATGGAGATCTTACGGATCTTATCTTCGGCGGCGGGGTTGCGGGCAATGCCTTGTGCGGCGCTGCTGAAAATGAGGCCCGCACCAATGGCGGCACCCATCATGCCCAACGCGACCAGACCCATACCGATGTATTTCAAAGCAAGTAATTCCATGTGTAACTCCAAAAGTGAACGAATGAATTAAGACAAAAATTTTAGTGATGATCCGACAGCGATTCGCCGAGATACATGCAGGAAAGCAGCGTGAACACATATGCCTGCAAAATCGCGACGAAAATTTCGAGACCCGTCATAAACACCAAGAATGCGATTGGCAAGAACCCAAATAGGGCCAGCGGCGCAACGAAACCCGCGATGACGTGGATGAGGGTGTGGCCCGCGGCAATGTTCGCTGCCAAACGAATGCCCAAACTAAGCGGACGTGAGAGATACGAGATAAGCTCGATGACGAGCATCAGCGGCGCCATGACGAGCGGCAGGCCTTCGGGAATGAAATGCTTGAAGAAGCCGATGGGGCCCTTCTTGAACAGCGCGATCAGCGTGATGCCGAGGAATACGAACGCACCCATACCGAAGGTGATGATGATGTGGCTGGTCGGCGCGAAGGATTTTGGCACCAAGCCCAGCAGGTTCATGAACAGGATGAACAGGAACAGCGTGAAGATGAACGGGAAATATTTCTTGCCCTCATGCCCCGTGTTTTCTTCCACGATGCCTTGCACGAATTGGTACATCACCTCAGCCAGCGATTGCGTGCGGCCGGGGATGGTGGCACGCTTGCGCAGCGCGATGGCAAAGAACGCGACCGCGACAAGGACGCTGAGCATCATGAAGAGGGCGGAATTGGTGATGCTGGTATCGATACCGAGCGTGCGCGGCAACTGGATGATGGGGCTGACCGCGAATTGGTCGAGTGGTCCGTGATGTGCGTTATCCGCCAAAGCAAACTTCCCGTGTGTTAGTCGTTATCCGTCGTCTTCGTTTCTTCAGTGCGGCGTTTTGCGCGCGCCTCCTCCTGAAACATAAGGTGCATGCCCGTCGCGGTGCCAAGCAGCAACCCTGCCAGCAGCCCCCACGGGGACGTATCCTGCCATGCATCCAGCCCGTAACCGAGCAAGGTGCCCACCGCCGTTGCCGAGGCGAAATCGATCGCTGCGCGAGCAGCATCGCCGGGCAATTTTGCATTGGGCGTGGACTCGGGTTGAAGCCGCTTCACCTCTTCAAGATGCTTGGTAAGCGTCTCGATCGTCGCGGGCTTTTTCTCATCATCCGTGCGCATGGCGGGCGCAATCTATGGATACACCCGTGGCCTGTCAAGTGATGATATGGCCACTGTTTATGGTTATCCCAAGTTAGGCGGGATTGGCGCATTCTAAGTGGCTTGCGCCATAGGTTTGTTTCGTTGAAGAGCGAGGAAAATGCGATGATGCATAGTTCATGCTATGCATCGAGAATTTTTTGACTCTATTCAACGAAACAAATCATGGCCCTTCGGGTTGCAGAAAAAATCGCTGCTCGCTTTGTTGAAATGGGTTTATGTAGATGGCTACATCGCACCCATTTCGCCTTGCGAATCATCGTTTTTTCTAGCAACGCAACCGCCTAGAATGCGCCAATCGCGCCCAACGATTAATTGCTGCCCGTGCCGGCCTTATTGATGATGGCGCGGAAGCCCTCGATCGTAGGCTCACCCTCATATTTTATGCCATTGATGAAGAAGGTCGGCGTCGAGGTCACCTTCAGTTGGGTCGCCGCTTCCTGACGTACCGCCAGAATGCGATTCTCGAGGTCTTTATCGTTGCTGCAACTATCGAACGCCGCGCTATCGATACCGCCGACCAGCGCGATCTGCTTCAGGTCCTTCGCGAAGGATTCACTGAAGGCCCATTTATCCTGCATCGAGAACAGCACTTTCAGGAAGTTCTCGCGCTTGAGGCCGTTCATGCCCGCGCATTCCACGGTCAGCGCCCCTTTGATCGCCGGTTCGTTCAGCGGGAAATGGCGTACCACCAGCTTCACCTTGCCGGTCGTGATGAATTCCTTGGTCAGCGCTGGCAATATTTTCTCATGGAAATGCGCGCAGTGCGGGCAAGAAAGCGACGAATATTCGACCATCGTCACGATCGCATTGTTATCGCCGATGATGATGTCGTTGGGCTTTGCGGTCAGCGCTTTTTGCTCGATGACCTGTGCCTCGGGCGAACCTTCCGAAAGCTTCGATGCCTGCGAAAAATAGCCGAATCCTGCGGCACCGCCGACAACGGCAACAAGAACGAAGAGGATCAGTTTAGTGCTGGGCGACATGACAGCCATGGGAAAACTCCTTTGATGAATGTACCGATGGTTTAACGCAGCTAGTTTTTCTTGTCACTAGCGGATGCAATATGGGCGGCGATCCGTGCAAAAGCGGCGCGCATTTCATCCGGCACGCGGGCGGGTAGGGGCTGCTCGGCCAGGGGTTTGGGGGCGCTGGTAGCCACCATCTCCTCCTGCTCGAACCCATGATGCGTCGCGTGGATGACGATGCGCGCAATGGCGCGGTAGCCAAAATAACGGGCGCATTGCTCCAGCATCTGTTCGGTGGCGTAGCTAAGTTCGGGGGCGGCATGCGGCCGTGCCTCGATATGAAGGATGGCGCCGCTGGCTTCCTGCGTCACGAATTGCAGGCGTTGCGGCCGTGTCAGCCGCGCGCGTTCCTCGCCCACGATCTGCGACCAGTCGCGCAGCAGCGCACCATAGAGCTTGCCTTGCTTATCCATGAACGGTTTGGTCGCTTCTTTCACCACGTCGCTCAGCGTCCGCGGGAAAAGCCGCTTTTTGCGATAGGTCTTCTGGGGCTTCGTGCTCATGCGGCGCGCTTTCGTTCCAGCAAGGCGCGAATGGGGGCGAAGCTGCGGCGGTGGATGGCGCATGGCCCATGCGCTGCAAGCGCTTCCTGATGCTGCACGGTGCCGTAGCCGGCATGTTTCTCGAAACCATAGGCAGGGTATTGGTTGCCGTAAGTCTCCATTAGATGATCGCGCGTGACCTTGGCGATGATGGAGGCCGCCGCGATGGAAAGCGAAATGCCATCGCCGCCGATGATCGGGCGACACGGGCAGGGCAGGCCTTTTGGCGCGATCTTCCCGTCCACCAACGCAAAGGCGGGTGCTGTCGGCAGCATGGTGATCGCCCGCTGCATGGCAAGCTGCGTCGCGCCCCAGATGTTAAGAGTGTCGATTTCCTCGGCACTGGCGATACCGACCCCGTGGGCGATACCGGCACCGAGCAATTGGCCATACAGCACCTCGCGGGCGATGCGGCTGAGCTTTTTGCTGTCGTTCAGGCCGTGGGGAATAGGGTCGTTTGGCGTGAACATCACTGCCGCAGCCACCACGGGGCCTGCCCATGGGCCGCGGCCTGCCTCATCCACCCCACAGACGGCGGCGGGTGCAAGTTCGTGCTCAAAGTTCAAATGCGGCATCGGGCAGGCTCCTGCCTGCAGCTATAGCAAATTCCCGCCACAACGAAAGCGCAACCTTAACGAAGCAGTCAGGGAGTACTTATGCGCCGATGGCGGGAAGCGTCGGCCATTCGCCTTTTGCCAGCGTGCTAAGCGAGCTTGGCGTTTCGTCCATCATCAGCTGATAGATCCAGTATTGTGCCGAAACTTGCATCACGTAATTGCGGGTCTCGGCATAGGGAATGGACTCGATGTAAAGCAGCGGATCGCTCATATTGCGTGAGGCAGCCTTCCAGCTCACCACCGTACCGGGACCGGCATTGTAACCCACCAGCAAGTGAATGAGGTTGGCATTGATGGCCGGCGTGCGCGCCAAAAGCTTTAGGTATTCCGCGCCGTAGCGTGCGCTGAGTGCTGGGTCGCTCAACCGCTCGGCTATCGACGCATCGACCCCGCCGGTGCTGCTTGCAACTTGCAACAGTTCCTCGCCGACATGGCGCTCCACCGCGCGTGCGGTCGAGGGCAGCATCTGCATCATACCCACGGCGCCGGCGTGGCTTTGCGCCACTTCGCGGAAGCCCGATTCATTGCGTGCGATGGCAAGCAGTAACGCCGAATCCATCACCCCGTGCAGATCGACGACGTAATACGGCATCGGGTATTGCGCGAACAGCGCTTCATTCTCGGAAAGTTCCTTGGTGCGGGCAAGGCGCATCTGCAGGTTCGGCAGGCCCATCTCGCTGGCGAGTGTCACGATGCCGCCGCGCTTGCTTTGCGTGGTGGCGCTATACAAGGCGCGCAGTTCGTCCTCGGCTTCGTCCTTGCGGTCAAGCTGTGCCAGCAGCGCGGCGCGGATGGCACGTGGGTCGTTGCGTAGCGAATCGCTCACCTCCGG
>JBIIAV010000004.1:0-34784 GCA_044239745.1 Rickettsiales bacterium | reverse complement strand
ACCATTGGCCTCGCGAGTTTCCTTGCCATGGTGGAATGGCGCTGGCTGAAAACGGGGGATGAGCGCTTCCGCGATATTTACCGATTCTGGGTCAAGATTTTCGCGGTGGCATTCGGCATGGGTGTGGTATCGGGCGTGACCATGTCGTATCAGTTCGGCACCAACTGGTCGATCTTCTCCGACCGCGTGGCCAATGTGTTGGGGCCACTGTTGGGCTATGAAGTGCTCACGGCGTTCTTCCTTGAGGCCTCGTTTCTGGGCATCATGCTATTCGGCTGGGGTCGGGTATCGAAACGGATGCATTTCGTTGCCACCTGCATTGTAGCAGGCGGCACGTTGCTTTCTGCCTTCTGGATTCTCTCCGCCAATAGCTGGATGCAGACGCCGCAGGGCTTCACCATCGCACAGGATGGCCGATTATTCCCCACCAGCTGGATCGAGATTATCTTTAACCCATCGTTTCCGTATCGCTTCGCGCATATGGTAACGGCGGCCTATCTCTCCACGGCCTTTGTGGTGGGGGGTGTTGGTGGCTTCTATCTCTGGCGTAAGCGCCATGTGCCGCAGGCGCGTATTATGCTGGGGATGGCCGTGATCATGGCGGCGCTGGTGGCGCCCACGCAGCTATTCATCGGCCATATGCATGGCGCCAACACGATGCAGTATCAGCCTGCAAAAGTGGCTGCCATGGAGGGCAACTGGGAGCACCGCGAAGCAGCGCCCCTCTACCTGTTCGGCTGGCCCGACCAAAAAGCCGAGGAAACCAAATACGGCATCACCATTCCCGGTGGTGCCAGCTGGGTGCTGACGGGGGACGCCAAGGGCAAAATCCCTGCACTGAGGGACTTCCCGAAAGAGGATCGACCGCCCGTGGCGCCGGTATTCTGGAGCTTCCGCGTGATGGTGGGCATCGGCATGCTGATGATCGCCATCGGTGCCGTCAGTGCGCTACAGTATTTTCGGGGTAAGCTATTTGAAAGCCGCTGGCTGCACGTCTGGTGGATGTTGATGATGCCCACCGGCTTTATCGCTATTCTCGCCGGCTGGTTCGTGACGGAGATCGGCCGTCAGCCATGGACAGCCTATGGCGTCATCCGCACCATGCATTCGGTATCGCCTGCCATTTTGGGTGGGCAGGTCGCTTGGTCGCTGCTTGCATTCGTGGTGATGTACACGCTCGTGTTCGGCGCGGGCAGCTACTACATCCTCAAGCTCATCGGCAAAGGTATTCCCGCCGCCGAGGAGAAGGAACAATTTTACCGACATAGTATCGAAGCAACGGTCACCGAAGCGGTGACTGGGAAAGGTGACTCCCATGTTTGATTTTTCCAATGCGGTGGATTTACCCCTCATCTGGGGATTACTGATCGCTACCGCGATTTTTCTCTATGTGCTTCTCGATGGGTTCGATCTTGGCATCGGCATACTCTTTCCCTTCGCGCCCAGCGATAAATGCCGCGACCGCATGATGAACTCCATCGCCCCGTTCTGGGATGGTAACGAGACATGGCTGGTGCTGGGCGGCGGCGGATTATTCGCTGCATTCCCGCTGGCCTATGCCATCCTCATGCCCGCGTTTTATATCCCCATCATCGTCATGCTGCTGGGGCTTATCATGCGCGGTGTTGCGTTCGAGTTCCGCTTCAAAGCGAGTGAGCGCAGTCGCCGCCTGTGGGATTATGCCTTCCATTTCGGCAGCACTGGCGCTGCGTTTTGTCAGGGGATGATTCTTGGGGGCTTCGTGCAGGGCGTGGTGGTGGATGGCCGCAATTTCGTCGGCGGCCCGTTCGATTGGGCAACCGGATTCTCCGTCATGACCGGCATCGCTGTCGTGTTCGGCTATGCACTGCTCGGTTCCACGTGGCTGGTGATGAAGACCGAAGACGTCACGCAGGAATGGTCACGTAAAGTGGCATCCTATGTGCTCGGGCTGGTCGGCATCTTCATGACGCTGGTGAGCCTCGCGGTGCCGTTCATCAACGCGCGCATCAAGGAGTTCTGGTTCAGCACGCCCAATATCTACTACCTTGCCGTCATTCCGCTACTCACGGCGGCGCTGTTCGTATGCGTCTGGCGTGATCTGCACCGTAGCAAACATGAATACCGCCCATTCCTTGCCAGCATCGGCATTTTCTTGATGGGGTATCTTGGCCTTGGCTTAAGCCTGTTTCCGTGGCTGATCCCCTATCACTACACGATCTGGGATGCAGCGGCATCCGGCCCTGGACTGTCGCTGATGCTGGTGGGGGTTATTCCGGCACTGCCATTGATTCTCGGCTATACGGGCTATTGCTATTATATCTTCCGCGGGAAATCGAGCCATGAACATATGTACTAAATGGTTTGAGGCGCACCCGAAGGCCAAGCAATGGGCGTGGTTCATTGCGCTCTGGGGCGGCGGATTATTCACGGCACTGGCGGCGGCTTACCCGATCAAATGGCTCATCAAAAGCATGGGTTAGCCGATCACATGCAAATTAAGCATGGGTCATATTGCAAATTAAGCATGGGGGCTGTCATCAAACTGTAACATAGGCCTTGTATCGCTAATGGCGTCATTGACAACGGAGAGCGATATGGCCTCAGATTCGTCAGAAACCGCGCAAGGGTTGGCCAACCTGGAGCTGGACTGGATCAAGCGTTATTTCAGCGGCGACCATGGCACGGCGAAGTTCGACGGATTCGGACGCAGCAATGACCACAGCAATGACTATTACAATACGCAGCTTTATCCTGAGTCCGCCCGCACGCGCGCCTGTGTTTCGGTGGAATGGGTGGCATTCGCGGAAGCAACGCAAGATCGCATCATGATCTATGTGCCGTGCGGCATATCATCGGGGTTGCGCCCACACGAATTGCTCGATCAAAAAAACAAAAGCAATGTCCGCCGCCCCGATTATGAAGTGGCCGTATCCACCTATAAGGCGGACGAGCATCTCGGGCATGCGCATAAGGACAAGGCGATCGAGCCGAACCGTGCGGATAACTTGCGCCGCGCGCGGATCGTTGGGCGCACCCACCCCGATAGCATTATTATCGCACCGGTAGGCCGTGAGGGTTCAGTGCGTGAGATCACGCGCACGGGGGCATTCTCGCGCTGGCAGAAATACGAAGAAGAAGATTTCATGGCCTTCTGGTATCCGGTGATCGATCGTTGCAAGGGCATGATGCTTGATGGCGACTGGAATTATTCGCGCAACTCGATTTGGGAGATGATGCGCGGCGTGCTGGCGCAAGCGGGGCAGATTCCGTCGCGCCCGCAGGCGGATATGGATGTGTTCGACCTCGAGGGTAAGCCGATTACGTTGCTGGCGCGTGCGCAGAAAGTGGCGGAAACTCTCAAGTACCAGCTCGGCAAAGGGTTCGAAGCGCGCGAAGCGGCAACGGCTCTAGCACAGATTTTCAGCCTTCATGACGATATCCTTGCCTGCCGTATTCCGACGCAAGGCACGCGCTTACACACCATGTTGCAGCATCGGCCAGCGGCGGAGCTGAAGGCGATGGAAACGCTGAAGGCTGAGTTAAAACCACTCTTGCTGCAACATTGTGCGCATTACATGCGGCTGGATGATTTGCCACAGGAATACCATCAGGCCGCGCAATCAAAACCAAGCAAAGCAGCGCAAAAAAAGATCCGCGAACAATACGCGCCCTTTGCCGATGATATTTCGGCCCGTGCGCTGGATATTCTTTCGGTGAATCCTTCACCACAGCTGCGTCAGTATCTCGCGCAAACCAACCCTCAGCCGCAGCGCGTGTTCGATAGCCACGAGCAGTTTTTCGAGCACAGCGCTCAGGCTAAACTATTCGAAGATGACCTCTACAGTAAACTGCCGGAATGGGAACGACTGGCGCTGCCATTCGCTATCGGGGGCATGGAAACAGGGCTGCATCCCGCGAATCAGCCGATGGTAACGGCCTGTTTTGCCGACCTGAAACGTGGCACGCAAGGATTCCGCCGCGCACAACAGGCGGGCATCGCTGATATGAACGAATTCGCAGGTGCCATGGGTCAGGAGGTGCGCGAGACCATTGCAGCAAATACCGACGCGGTGGAGACGCTCAAGCGTGAAATGAAAGAAGCCTCGCCCAACAAAATGGTGGTGAACACGCTCAGCTTCTTACGCATCGCAGATACGATCGAGCATTTCCGTAAAGGCGATGACAAGCAACGCTTTGTGGCCGCATCGGGGGCATCGGAGACCAGCCCGATGGCGCGCTTGGCGCTGCAGATGAAATATCTCGACCGCAATGTGGATCAGGCCGTGTTTCAAGAAGGCTGGCAATATTCGAACGATCTGGTGCAGCTACGCGTACGAGCACGGCTTATTCAGGCAGGGTTGATAGAGCGCCCTGCGGGGGTACAACCCGTTATGCGGGTGATGGATGCGGCGGATCCTACGAGGCCGGTGACGCTGCTGGAGGATATCCGCCTGCTGACGCAGGAAGTGCAGCGCGCCTGCGATGCGGGCATACGTGCGCCTGAACAGGCATTGGCACTGGCGCGGCTTGTCACCTTGCATGAATTGCTGGTTGACCCAAGCCTGCAAAATAGCGGCGGCAAATTGCAGCGCGAATTGATCAACCCGCTGACCGCCGATGAGTCGCTCACCTGTTATAACCGCGCGGAAGCCAAGCAACTGAGCGAGCAGGCTAAAGCATTGCTGGTAAGCCATGCGGCACAATGGATCCCGCGTGAGCGGCTCTATGCCGAACGCCATGCCGGTGATGACGGCCACCATCAAGCGGCCAAAGAAGTGCAAAACCGTCGGATGGAAGATTACATCCGCGCGGGTGAAACCCTACGCAAGACACAGGATTGGAAAACCCGTACACAACGGACCGATGAGGTTCATGCGCGCGGCCGTGGAGCGCGCAAATGAGCAACCACGCTCCGCAGTTGGATATCGTACAACAGTGGGAGCAGGGGTGTGTTGCGCTATCATCATTGGCGCTTACACTAGGGCTTGCCTTGGATGAGCGCGTGGAGTGGGCGGACGTCGACCCAATGACTGGTGATTACCGCGTCTATGCGATTGCATGGGAAGCAAAAATGGATGGCAGTTCGCAATTAGTGATGGAGCTGCACCGGCAAGGGCCAGGATTTCCACCGCATATCTTTCCGGTATTGCGTGCGGATTTCAGCCCTGCAGATGCGCAAGGGGTCGCCAGATTATTGGCATTTCACAGCGACGCTGGATTGGAGCCGGTAGACTTTGCCCAGCATCTGTCCGCATTGGCGCTGATCGTGGCGCAGGTGCGCGAGCGTAAGGCGCCTCAGGATGCATGGCTTACGCCCCTGCTGTCGCGCAGCGGGAATATTCTATGGGCGAAGCCCCTGATCAAGTGGGGTGCCGCATGAGCGAGTATGGCTGGCCGCGCCGGGGATTCTTGAATCTTGTTGGGCTTGATCACAAACGCAGCAATAACGGAAAAATACTGCGCGCCGAGTTAGCTGAAGCAGGCGTCGATCCCCGTACCGGCGGCGCAGTGGCAGTAACCACCGAAGCCGTGCTGGATGGCAAGGACGCAGTGCGCTCCATTAAAACCTATTACTGGCGCATGCTGCCCAACGGGGATCAGCTTTACGAGAAGCTGTTCGACATTGAATTGGAACCGGTAGCATCCACCACCATGAATCCCACCGGTGGCGCGCAAGCAGTTGCGTGGATGGAGCCGCGTGCCGTATGGGTGCTTGGCCGCAAGGTGTATGATAAAGCCGATGGCGGGGATATCGACCATGGGCATGGCACGTCGCAAGGCCTGATGCGTAACCTCACTCGGGTGATGGGCGCGGTGGGGCGGGTGAACCGCGATTTGCGTAACGGCAAGCTGCCCAATGTGGCGCAAGTGCTGGAAGAATACGCCGTGCATGATGCGGTGGGTGAGCGGCTGGTGATTACGGGTCAGGCAGCCAAAGGCGGGTTCGATTTCGATGCCACGCGCGGCTCCGTGGCCAACATGCACAAGGGTGCCTTGGTGGTGCCGGCCATGATAGCGCGTGCGCTGACGGGCTATGACGTTAACAACCTTGACGAGGACAAAAAACTCCGCTCCGAGCCGCGTCAAGCCACCAATGGGCGTAACGGTTCTGTTTATACTACGGAAGTTGAACTCAAAGGTGGCAAGCACCCTGCGGTTTCCACAGCTATTAACCCTACCTCGGTATTTGGCGATATGGCCGCACGGGGCATTCCTCGCCTTACCAATATCGCATGGAAGGGTGATGAGCAGCATCGTGCAAGCCTGCGTGAACTTGATCTTTTGGGCGAAGATATTACCGACGACGATCATCTCACCTGCATGCGTGCGCTGGGCGTTACGAACCGTATCCTGCACGACCTACGCGCGCGTGAATACCCCGCAACGATGGACCATCTGGTGGAATATGACCTTAACCATCTGGTGGACGAGTTTGAGCCACCGCCACCGCTGAAGGAAGGCGGGCGCCTGACCATGCTTTCGGTTGGTGGTAATAATATGGAAGAGATTGCCGATGGATTCGGTGGCGTCATTGGCGGCAACTCGAAAGTGGTGTGCCATGAGGGACTCGATGCCCATGGCAAGGTCGGTCGCGTGGGCGTGATCATCGATCTCGGGCTGCATTTAAGCCCGAAGGATGAAAGCGATGTATCGGCCGCACCCGATGTGGTGGAGCATTTGAAATACTGCGACCATATTCTGATCACGCACCGTCATCTCGACCATACGGATGGGTTGTTTGCCTATATGCAATATGGCTATCTTAAGGGAAAAACGGTACATGCCACACCAGAAGTGATTCGTGCGATTCGCGATAAAATCAGCACCTATCCCAGCATCCATCGCGATGATTTGCCTACGTTCGTGGCGCTGCAGGGTGAGGGATGGCTTCATGTAAAAGATAAGCAGGGTAATATTCGCCTGAGCGTAGATTATGCCCGCAACGCCACGCCACACTCGGCGCGCACCACGCCATTCACCGTGCATGGGCATTACAAGGGGCAGTGGCTTGGTTCCTATATGAATCATGGTGATGCGCGGTTTGGCTGGCACAACGCAGAGGATTACACCGGAGCAGCGGTGGGTGGCGATCACCTCAACAAGGATTTCTTCGTCAACAGCAACACGCGCCTACTGAAAGAGCTGCCTAGGCTTGATTCGAAAATTGCCGAACGTGGCCCCACTTATTTCGATATGGATACCACCTCGATTCTGAAAAAAGGCTGGTGCCCGACGGAAGCGCAGGTGGAAGATAACCTGACCGAACTATCGGACTTGTTCAGCGATAAGGGCATGCTGTTGTCGATGATTTCGACCAATGACAACCGCTTCGAAACGGCACTGCGCGTGGGCACACGTACTGGGCGCGACATTACCGAGTTCGGTGCCAACCTCGAGAAATCGGTGACCACATTCAACGTGCTTGGGGTGAATGATTTGCGCCATACGCCGGGACCACGCAACAACGTGCAGCTCTATCTCGATGATTTTTTTGAGAAACAATTGCTGCAGGAAATCGAGGCGTTAAAATCGCAGCGCGCTGATGCCTCGCCGCACAAACTGAAAAAAATCGATAAGAAAATTGAACGTAAAGAGGTGCGGCTAGAACATTTTAAGGAACTGGCCGCGATGCCGCATAAATTCGGCCGTTATGAGAAACGCGATGCACTGGAAGACGAACTAGAAAAGCGTTTCGGCAAGCAGGTAGGGCTGGGATCGATCCGCGTGGGGCGGAACTCAAAAACGTCGCGCGCGATCATGAACTGGCCGGGGCGCGATGGGCGGCGACTGGTGCTGCTTACGGGAACGCAAGGAACCAATGTGGAGGTGGATGCGGCACTGACCGCACTTTCCGAAGGGCGCAGCCTGATGGATGGAAATCCTGATAACAGCCACACCGCGCGGCCGGTCGACCCGCAAAACAATGTGGTGGTGATTTCGCAAACCGCCATTCCCGGTAACGACGGCAAACAGAATGAGTTGGTGCGTAAACTGGCAGCGCGTGGCTTTACCGTGGTGCAGGCAGTGCATGATGGATTCAAGATTTTCAACCTCGATAGTGCCCGCCAAGATGTGGTTGTAGCGAAATTAAAAAAACTGAAAAAGGAAGTGGATTTCGATGCGGATGGAACGCTGGTAGTAAAAGGCATGCCGATCCATGCCAGCGGCCATGGATATGAGCAGGACTGCCGCGCTTGGGCGCGTCTGGTACGTGCCGATGTCACGGCGCCGCAGCACACGTCGGACCCGGAATCGAGCCGTCGCATGGCCGAGATTTGTGCGGAGGGTGGCTTGCGCCAGCTCGACCGCGTAGTCCCGAACTTCGAGCGCATTGCGATGAAAGCGGGCGATTCTCCGGCTAACACGCAGATCGAATCGGTGGGACGTTCGTTGCCGTCGCTCATCCGTATTCGCAGCATTCGTCAGCAGCGCAAATATTATGGCGGGCATCTGGAGGCGCAACGGCTGGTATCGCACGATGGCGAGGGCTCATTCCGCTCCGATGGTTTGTTGGCGAATGCGCGTGAAAGCGGCATGTATGAAAAAGCCTTTGCCCGACGGGATGTGGAAGCTGCTGCGCGCTACGCTTCCTCGCGCGAGGCAAAGCGCCCCGAACCGGTGCCGGAAAACCGCATGGCGCCACCACCCGAGCGACCCGATCGCGGCGCACAAACACCGGGTAGCGAACAGCGTAACCGCCTGTTCCGCGGCATATCGACACAAACAGTGGGCTTTACGGGAGTAGGACGATGAGCAATCGCGTACCGGATACATACCAAGCGGGCAACGATAGCTGGCTGCAGCACTTGTTCAATTTCGATAGCGTGGAGCATTTGATCAAGGATGGTAAATTCCTGTCGCTTTATTACGATTTCGAAGCCACTGACCTGAACCCCATGTTCGCTGCACCTACGCAGTTCTGCGGCAAAATTGTGGATGTACAGGGGCGTATTCTCGACACACTGAAAATGGATATTCAGGTGCCTGAAGATGTGGTGGTATCACCGCAGGCCGCCATTGTAACGCAGAGCGACCCGACCAAGCTCTACCAGCAAGAGGGTCGGATGCCGCCGCATCTGGCGGCAGCGCGAATCACGCTGTTTTTCCGCAATCCTTACCGCGCGCTGTGGGACCAGCTGGCAGATCATTCTATGTTCCTGCCGGATGCACCAGGTAAGGAAAAAGAGGTGCGTGTCTATACGGTAAAAAGCCACGATGGAAGCAAGGAAGCCAGCATACGGTTGCATCAGGGCGGGAAGTTCATTTCCATACCCTACGCCGATGAAGCGCGCCTGCCAGATGGCGCCAATACCTATCGCGATGCCGATGGTACGCGCTGGAAACGTTTTCCGGCGCCGGCCATTACCAAAGGCCACAATATCCGCCGTTATGACGACCGGCTGCTCTGGTCATTCCTGCACCGCTATATGAGCGACGAATTATTCATCACCCATACCAAGAAATTCCAACGTTTCCGTGTCGATACGCTTGATCTGGCCAAGATGGTGGCGCTTTTGGATGATGGCGGCGAGAACGGGTTCAAGCCCGGTACGAAGATCAGCAAGGCAACGAACCAACCCTATCAGGCCTTCACGCTTTCGAGCCTGATGAAAGCCAACACGCGTGAGCCTATTCCCGAGCGTGGGCTGGATGAGGGGGTGCGTATGCCCGATGGCTCTCAATACGACGAAGGCTATGCCCATGCCGATGCGGAATATGATGTGGATGCCACGATCGCGCTCAACACGTATTTGCGTAAACGCTCGCCGGAAATTCTTCGGATCATGGAAACCAATGCGGATTTTGAACGGATAAAGCCATTTTTGATTGGTGGTGAGGGGTTCGAGATGCACCCGCTGCGCTGCTTTGCGCGCGACATCTTCCCGCATGGCGCACAGTTGCATATGGGCGTCTGCGTGAACATCAACGAGGAGATCGAGGAGCGCCGTCAGGCCGTGATGATCCGTACCGATCTCGACCAGCCGCTTGCATCGTATCAATTTCGTGGAAAAAAATTGCTCGACATGTCGGTCGATGAATTGGCCATCATGATGGAGGCGCAGCAAGGCAAGCCCGACGCTTTGTGTGAAGTGATCAATCTGCGCAAAAATCCACGGGTGCTGCCGGCGGAATTGGCATTCAGGCATGGCAAGGGCGGCAACCCCGATACCAATGAGGCCAACCGGCGCTTTGTGCTGGCGCATGAGGACCTGTGCCAGAAGCTGATGCAGGCGCATAGCAAGACCGTGCCGCCCATGCCGGATTACCGCAGTATCCGTAACCCGCAGGCGGAGGAGCATCTATTCACCGGCATCGCGTCGCCCAAGCGCTACGAATTTGAAATGGACGCAAAGACAGTGCTGCTGGCCGAGGATGTGCATGCCGAGTGGGTAAAGGCCTTGCGCCGCACCCGCGCGATTGATGCGCTACTACGCCGGGCGCTCAAGCCGCAAACGGTGGAGATAGAGAATAGGGAAGATACATTGCTGGCTTTTTGCGAGCGGATGAAAACGGTCGATCAGCATTTACAGAAATATCTGAGCGCGGATGTTGCTCCATCCTACGATCGAATCGAAGAGAACAAAGGCAATGCAGGCAGGCATGATTTCAAGGTGCTACCGCCACCCAATCATGCGTTTATGCCACCGAAATGGGATGAAGTGAAAGACCCGGAGAGCCCTGGGAAGACGAAGCGGGTGCATCACGAGATGTCGGCGGCGGAATGCGCGCAGCTTACCCAGAATGCGGTTGAGTATTTATGGCAGCTGCGTACGGAGCTGATGCATGAATTTCATGATAACACGACACGCTTTACGGTACAGGATCGTTATGGCCACGACATACCGTTTACCGAGCTTAACCGCATGAAGCAGGGCGACCGCGCCGATCGCTTGCGCACGGGCGAATACGTACTTCATCTGGAGCAATTGAACTGGAGTGCCGAGCTGGTGGCGCGTATGTTCCGTGATGCTGGTCGACTGGATTGGGTGAAGCACTATTGGGCCGAACGTGGGCGTACCGATAAGGTGGAGGAATGGCGGCAATGGGAGGATTATTTCGTGGCTCACCGCGCGCACCGTATTCACGGCGCCCCGCATGAAGACAATGATGCGAAGCGTTGGATGACCGCACCGAAAGCGCTGAAGGAAACAACCCGTATCACCAACAATCTGCGCCAAGGCGATGTGCGCGCGATGGAAGATGAATGGGGCGAATGGGATAGTTTTATGCCCGAGCATCACACGGCGGAGCCCATTCTGCGCGCCAGTGAACAGCTGTCGCAGCGATTGATGGACGCAAACCCGTTCACACCCGCGCAACGCGAGCGGATGGGCTATCATGTCGAGACGGGCTTTCCGATTGAACATACCCCCTACGAGATCCCGCGGGATGCGAACATGATCACCATAAATGTGCCCGACCATATGCTGGAGCGGCCACTGCAGCATCATCACGTTGCACAGAAAATAGTGATGCTCAATCCGGATGCGCAACAGCGCCGTGCGCTGGACGAAGCTGGGCCGGATACGTATTTGTTCCTGCGTGGTGCACAAACGGGGCGCACGTACCTTGCAGCAAAACCCATACTGCTCTCCTCGGAGCGTATCGCGCCGACGCCTTATTTTAATGAGGTTTATGCAGCAGCTGCCAACCGTTATGAAGATAGCGGCATGGCCGTGCCTGAAGCCAGCAAGTTGGTGCCGCTGGCGGTTGAGGACCTAGCGCCCGTACCGGCCGCCATCGACAGCTCCATACAGGCGGTGAAGATAAAGCGCTGGGAGGATTTTATGGCCACGGTGAGCCCAGCACTGGGCTATCGCGATGCGCCGCTTACCGGCATGGTGATCCAAGATTACGGCTATACTCCCAAAGTCGGCGCCGCGCGGCTACAGGGCATGTGTCTGGATGCACATAAGCCCGGTCTGGTAGAGAGTGGTTGGGAAGTGGCAAGCCACATTACGCGCACCTACAGCCTGAACCTTGAGGAGGTGATTGAGCGGATCAAGGCCGGACGTGAGCAGATGAAATCGGCGGTGGCACTTGGCTTTCCATCGATCGAGGTGCTGCGCGATGCGGTTTCCTCTCAACGGGTTTCACACGAGCAGGTAGAGGCAGCCGGTCTTAAAAACCTGAAGCAATTGGGCAAGCTGGTCGCCAAGCCATGCTTCACACCGCAGGATGCAGAACATTATGGGTTCACAAATCTCAGCGACATGAAATCCAAGCTAACCGCGATGTTCATCGATAAAGAGCGTGCGGTTGGGCAGGCGAACAATACGCTGCATTTCATTGACCTCGCGCCGAATGAGCAGGCGCACATGGTTTGGCATCGCCCCGGTAGGGTCGCAAAAGTGCGTATGGTGGAGCCTCCATCACCCGAAGCTCTCCCAGACCCAACGCGTGTAGCAGGTGGCCCGCAGATTACGCGCGGCCATGAATCATCGCGGCAGCGCAGTGCATAGGAGAATGCGATGACCGGCAATGCACTGCATAAGAACTTTGTCGAGCGGGTGAAGCAGCATCACGGCAACGCCATCCACTTGGTGCGCACGTTCGATGATCGGCAGCGCGCCTGCTGGTTCTTGATGCAGGCAAGCTCTCTGCAGCTTTTAAAGCTGCAGCACACCGCATCTGCCGCGACCATCGACCTGACGCAGTATGGCGAAGTGGTGGCAAGCGGGTGGGGGCATACACCCGATCCCGTGGCGTTATGGATGGTGGGCGCGGGGAAGCCTAACAGCTGCGATTAAGGTGTTGTACGGCCATGCAAAGCTGCGATACGGCATCATCAACCCGTTGCTTCGCACGCTCCCTGGCCGAGAATCGCCAGCGCTGAGTCACCGGAAGGACAGGGGTGACGTCTTGCGATAGGCGAAGCCTCTCAAGATATTCAGCAAACGATAGTCCGGCCGTCTTCAGGCCATCATCGATGATTTCAATGATCGTGCGAACCGCGTCCAGATCTGGCGGCGAATTATCCTGTTCATTGCCACGCATCAGCATTCCGGCGAACATGGCATCAACAACTTCAGAAGCGTTAAATGGCTTTTGTACGTGCTTTGTCAACATACACACCCCACCAACTATATTTTAATGATGATTAGTAGGCATGGCCACAACATAGAAATGCATTTAACGCATGTCGGCTATGTGCATTTGGAAAGGTTGCCCCGAATCGATTTAGGGAAATTCGCCGGAAATGGGCATTGCCACGCTCAATTCTAACCAATGTTCGATACTTACAAATGTTGGCTGGGGCGCCAGGATTCGAACCTGGGATGGCGGTACCAAAAACCGCAGCCTTACCACTTGGCGACGCCCCAACGCATATAAAGTGCGAGCGTTCTATAGCGAAGCAAAAGCGCTAGGTCAATCCTGCTGTTTCACGACCGGTTCCGCCCGCACATGGCCCGCCACCCACAGGGCGTATTCGGGGTTGGATTGCAGCGGGAACGTAAGGATGGCTGGGCATTCATAGGGGTGGCAGCCGGCCACGATATGGCGGGCTTTATCCGCGCAATCGGGGGTGGTCTTGGCAAGCAGGATGGTTTCGGTCGTGGTCGTGATCGCCCCCTGCCACGGATAGATGGATTCCGCCGCCGGAAGGATGTTACAGCAGGCCACCGCTGACTGTGCCAGCAAGGCATGTGCTGCCTCGCGCGCGCTTTCGGGCGTGGGGAAGGGGCAGTAGAGCATCGTCAGGTCCGTGGTTTTCATGCGGCCGCCTACCGATTCCGTGAATAGATACCGCGATCATAGCCGAATCGGTCGCAATAAAAAAGCCGTAGAGTGCATGGCTCTACGGCTTTTTTACAAACAAAGGGAGTGGCCTAGAACGCGGTACGGATCTGCAGTTGGCACACGGTGTTGTCGGGTGCACCGGTGGCTGCGGTCGTCACGTTGTACAACGACGTGGTGGTGATACAGTTGGTGTTGGCGTTGGCGCCGGGAACGGCCGTCATCGTGGTCAAGTTGGTGTAGGAGAGGGCGATGCCGGTACGCGGGTTGCCGTCATCCACCTTCTCGTCGATGCTCTTGGCCTCGATCGCGGTGACTGCACCGGCGGTCGTCACAGTACCGGTGGTGATGGCGGCAGTGATGGCGCCGATATAGTAGAAGTTACGGCCGATCTGCGAGTAGGCCATGATCGACGCCGAGTCACGCAGCTTGGTACGCGGCATGTAGGTGTTGACGTTGGCCAGCGTTACGGCTGCCTGCGGATACGGAACGTTGGTCGGTTCACCGGGATAGGTACCGCCGATAAGGCCGGTCGCGCCCAGATCCTTCCAGAAGAGATAGAGCTCGCCACCCAAGGCGACCGAACCACCGGCACCGCCTTCGAGGATACCGTTACCGTCGCGCAGACCGGCAGCGCCGGTGGCGTTGGTATCGCCCGAGCCAGAAAGCGCGAATTCGACCGCGCGTGCAGCGGCCAAGTCACCGGGCAGGCCGTTATATTTACCGCGGAAGGTGGTGGCAGCGGCATTGAACTTCTCGATATCGCTGACGGCAGCGCGGACGGTAGCGGCCTTGATGAGATCCTGACCGACGAGTACCCCGCCGATGATCAGGCCGATGATGACCAATACGATGGCCAATTCCACGAGGGTAAAGCCGGAACGCATGTTACGCTTCGTCATGATACAGTGCTCCTATAGTGTTCTATCCGTCCAGCAATCCCTTACTGGGCGCGAAGGGTCAATGCTTTCATGGATGCTCATCGGTATCTATCCTCATATGGGACGCTACTGCTGCATTTTTGGCACAAACGGCCGCATCCGGAGTATGGCACAGCGCCATTAAGAAATGGTTAACTTTCGCGCGCGCGGCGGGCACAGAAAAGTTATCTATATCTTTAGGAAACAATAAATTATCCGGCAATGCGCTGGATCATGCCGGTGGTGCTGTAGCCGTCCTTCAAGGGCAGCAGGGCGACGCGGCCACCGTACGACTCGACCAGCTCCCAGCCGACGACCTGTTCCTTGGTATAGTCGGCGCCCTTCATCAGCAGGTCGGGGCGCAGCAGCTTCAACAGCTCGATGGGGGTTTCCTCGTCGAACAGTACTACCGCATCGACACAGCCCAGCGCCGCCAGCACCTGTGCGCGGTCCATCTCGGCGTTCACGGGTCGGGTCGGCCCTTTCAAGGCACGCACCGAGGCGTCGGTATTGAGGGCGACGACCAGCTTGTCGCAGCGCGCCTTGGCGTCGCTCAGCAGGCTGATATGGCCGGCATGCATGATATCGAAGCAACCGTTGGTGAAGCCGACCGTGAGCCCTTCGCGCTGCCAGTTGGTGACCATGGCTTGCGCGGTATCGGAGGGGAGGATCTTTTGTTGCAGCGCCATGGCGCGGTGGGTGTAAAGCGCGGCCGAAATGTCGGTGCGGTGCACCACCGCCGTGCCGAGCCTGCCGACCACCACCCCGCCGGCAAGGTTGGCCAGTTCGGTCGCTAGCGGCATGGGTGCGCCCGCGGCATAGGTCGCGGCCAAGGTGGCGATGACGGTATCACCAGCGCCGGATACGTCGAACACTTGGCTCGCTGCCGAATCGATATGGACGACGAGGCCTTGCGCGTCGACCAGCGTCATGCCATGCTCGCCGCGCGTGGTCAGCACGTATTGGAAGCCGTGGGCGAGCACGAGCTTTTGTGCCGCGGCGATGATGGCCGCGTCGTCGGCGAATCCGTCCACCCCGCTGGCAAGCGCCAGTTCCTTCAGGTTGGGGCTCAGCACCGTCGCACCGGCATACAGCGACACGTCGCGTTGTTTCGGGTCGACGAAGATAGGAATGTTCTTGGCGCGCGCCGCCTCGATTAGGGCGCGGCAAATGGGCGCCGTCAGCACGCCCTTGCCGTAATCGGAGAGGATCAGCGCGTCGTGGTGGGCCAGTTCCGGCAGTACCAGTTCGAGGATTTTATTCGCAGTATCGTCCTTGATGGCGCCTTTGGTCTCGTGGTCGGTGCGCAAGATTTGCTGGCTGGCCGCCACGAAGCGCGTTTTCTTGGTGCTGATGCGCCCGCGCTCGCTGATGAGGTAGGGCACCAAGCGTTTCTCGACACCCACCAGCGCGGTGAGCTGTGTTGCCACCGGGTCGTCGCCGACGACGGATGCGAACGATGCCGAAGTGCCCAGCGATAGCAGGTTGCGCACCACGTTGCCGACACCGCCGAGCATGCGTTCTTCGCGCTCGGCCGAGAAGATGGGGATCGGTGCTTCCGGCGAGATGCGTTCGACGCGGCCGTAGATGAAGCGGTCGAGCATCACATCGCCGACGCACAGCAGATTGACGGAGCCGAGGCGGTCGAGGATGCGGTTGAGCTCGTGCGCGGCGCTCATGACGAACTAAGCGGCGGAGCTATCGGAGTCGGAATCGGAGTCGCCGTCCGTCACGGGTGCGGCACCGGCAGGGCGGAACTTGCTGGCGATGGCATCGAGGTGGGTCTGCATGCACAGGCCGAGCAATACCGGATCCTTCGGCTTGATGTTCGCGATGTTCCAGTGCGTGCGTTCCTTGATCGACTCGATGGTCTTCTTGGTCGTACCGATGAGCTTGATGATCTGCGAATCGGGGATGTAGGGGTGGTTCTTGAGGATGAAGGCGATCGCCTCCGGTTTATCCTGACGGCGGGCGACGGGGGTGTAGCGCGCGCCTTTCTTTTTCGTTTTCGCCATTTTCATGTGGGCGATGGCGTGCGACGACATGACCATGCGGTAGTCTTCGTCCTTCTCGGCCTTGGCGATCTCGTCGGAGGCCAGCTCACCGGCTTCGATCGGGTTCTGCCCCATGATACCGGTCGCAACGTCGCCGTCGGCGATGCCTTGGATCTCCAGTGGGTGCATGCCGCAGAAATCACCGATCTGCTCGAAGGTGAGTGTGGTATTCTCGACAAGCCACACGGCGGTGGCTTTGGGCATGAGTGGCATGGCCATGATCTACTCCTAGCGAAACATTACTTATTCGGGCGTCACTTCTAATAGAATCTTGCCCATATGCAAGCGTTCTTGCATGCGTGCGAGCGCTTTTTCTGCCTCGGCCAAGGGAAAAACGCTATCCACCACCGGCGTAATGGTGCCATCGGCCACTGCCGGCCAGACCCGTTCGGCGACGATGCGCATGTAATCCGCCTTCTCCGCCGCGCTGCGGCTACGCAGCGTTGCGCCGCTCCAGCGCAGGTGGTTCATCATCAGTCGGGTCATTTTGGTATCGGCGGCAATGGTGCTGCCTTCGAGCATGGCGAGCGTCACCATCCGACCGCCTTTGCGCAGCACCCGCAGATGGTTGGCCAATTGCGGCGCGCCGAGCGTATCGATGACGAGATCGACGCCTTCGTTCGCCGTCGCCTCCATCAGCGCCTCATGGAAGGGACGCTCTCGGTAACGCAGCGGGTGCATGCCCCGTTGCTTCACGAATTCAGCCTTCTCGGCACTGCCAACGGTGGCGAACACCGTCGCCCCGTAACGCATGGCAATCTGCCCCATCAGCAGCCCCACGCCGGAGGTGCCGCCATGCAGCAGCACCCGTTCGCCGGCCTTAAGGGCGCCCTCGGCGATCAGCGCCATGATGCTGGTGGCCGCGGCCTCGGGCAATGCGGCGGCAGTGCGCAGGTCGGTACCGTGCGGCAGCGGTAATATCTGTGTGGCGGGTGCGGCGACATATGCGGCGTAGCCGCCGCCGCTAAGCAGCGCGCAGACTTCTTGGCCAACGGCGAAACCCTGAACCTTCGCGCCCAGTGCCGCCACCCAGCCGGAGACCTCAAGCCCAAGCAGGGGCGATGCCCCTTGCGGCGGGGCATAGGTGCCGGCCAGTTGCATGGCATCCGCACGGTTGACGCCGACATAGGCCACACGGATCAATACCTCGTCCGGCGCGATGCTGGGCACGGGCAAGGTGGTGGCGCGCAGCCGGTTGCCGTCGATGGTCAGTGCCTGCATGGTGGCGGGGTTGGACATAGACATTGATTTCCGACTGTTTTTGCGCGAAGTCAATGAAAACAGCGTATGCGAGGGAGCCATGATGTTCGATGACGAATTGCCAAAACACAAGCAGCCGCAGCCATTTCCCCGCCCGCTGGTCGGCATGTCGGTCGAACATATGCGCGAGTATCGGGCGGAGCTGGTGGCCGAGATCGCCAAAATCGATGCCGAGATCGAAACGCGCGGCAAGGTGAAGTCGGCGGCCGAAAGCCTGTTCAAATCCTAGCTGCAGCCAACGAAAAACGCCCCGAAATTGCTTTCGGGGCGTTCGGTATTCATCGTGCGTAGCGCTTTACGGCGCGAGCCGCGAAGCGCTAACAATAGACTAGTTTTTCTTCTCGGCTTCCGAGGCCTCAGCGTTCGGTGCTTTATTCACCGAGGCAATGCCACCGAAGCGGTTGTTGAAGCTCTCCAGACGACCGGTCTTACGCAGGTTCACGCCACCGACCCAAGCAGGGTGGGTCTTGGGATCCACGTCAAGGGTCAGTACATCGCCCTCTTTGCCGTAGGTCGAGCGCGTCTCGTAACGCGAGCCATCCGTCATCACAACGGTGATGGTGTGGTAGTCGGGGTGAATGCCTGCTTTTGCCATGATCGTCTCCATAGTGTCCCGCCGATTTTGCAGCGAAACGTTGATTAGGGGCGGGTTAATAAACCCTCGCTTGCCAAATGGCAAGCATGAATTGAAGGGGGTATCACCCCCTACGCGCCAAAAGAGCGCTTACCCCCTACGCTTCGCGGCTCGCCATGGAAGGCTACGCACCACCTACTCAGGCATTTGTGATGATCCGTACGTAGCGCTTTACGGCGCGAGCCCGCGAGGGAGGGGGTTTGGGGGTGATACCCCCATCCGCGCGCGAAAGCACTAAAGAACTAATGCCCCAGCGGGCCGTGGCCGTGGCCGAAGCCGGGGGCGCGGGCGATGGCTCCTTGCACATAGGCATGGGCACGGCGCACCGAATCTTCCAGTGACAGCTTTTGAGCGAGCCCCGTGGCGATGGCCGAGGCAAAGGCGCAGCCGGTGCCATGGGTGTGGCGGGTATCGATGCGTGGCGTGCTAAGGGTTAGGGGGGCGCGATCGGCCGTGGCCAGTATATCGGTGAGCATCGCCCCTTCGCCATGGCCGCCTTTGAGCAGCACCGCCTGCGCGCCAAGTGCCAGCAGTGCTTGGGCGGCTTCGGCCATACCATCGGCTGCGATGGGGCGGCCAAGCAGCAGCTCTGCCTCCGGCAAATTGGGGGTGATGAGTGTGGCGCGGGGGATGAGCAGGGTTCTAAGGGCATCGAGCGCGGCGGCCTCAAGCAGCGGGGAACCGCCCTTGGCGACCATGACCGGATCGACCACAAGCGGGATTAAAGCGGGCACATGCGCCGCGACGGTTTCAATCACCGCCGCCGAATGCAGCATGCCGGTCTTGATGGCGTCGGCACCGATATCGCTCAGGCACAGATCGATCTGCTGGGCGATGAAATCCTCGGGGATGGGGTGAATGCCGAACACCCCTTGCGTGTTCTGCGCCGTCAGCGCGGTGATGGCGGTCATGGCATAGCCGCCAAGGGCGCTTACGGTTTTAATGTCGCCTTGGATGCCGGCACCGCCGCCGGAATCCGAACCCGCAATGATGAGTACGCGGCCGTGCATGGGCTATCCTTCGGTCAGGCCGCGGCCTTTTGTGTCATCAGCGCGGCCAGTTCATCCGCCATCTTCGTGATGTCGGCCATCTGTTCGCCTTCGATCATGATGCGGATCAGTGGCTCCGTACCCGATGGCCGCACGACGATGCGGCCGTCACTGCCGAGGCGTTTCTCGATCGCGGCGATCTGCGTTTTCACATCGTCACGCGCGAGTGGGCTACCATTCGCGAAGCGCACATTTTTCAGCACTTGCGGCACCGGCTCGAACATCCGCATCGCTTGGCTTGCGGGGCGGCCATCCTCCATCAGTGCGGCGAGGATCTGCAGGCCCGCGATCAGCGCATCGCCGGTGGTGGAGTAATCGCCCAAAATGAGATGGCCGGATTGTTCGCCGCCGATGTTGAGGCCTTGCGCCTTCATCGCTTCCATCACGTAGCGGTCGCCCACCTTGGTGCGATGCAGGCCGATGCCGCGCCCTTTCAGGAAGCGCTCAAGCCCAAGGTTGCTCATCAGGGTGGCCGCGATACCGCCGCCTTTTAGCAAGCCATGGCGGTGGGCATAATCGGCGATCATCGCCATCAGCTGGTCGCCGTCCTTCACCGCGCCCTTTTCATCGACCACGGTGATGCGGTCGGCGTCGCCATCAAGCGCGATGCCAAGCTGCGCCCCTTCGCGCAGCACCGCTTCGCACAGCGACTCGGGGTGGGTGCTGCCGCATTCCTTGTTGATGTTGAAGCCGTTGGGCGAGATATGGATCGGCACCACTTCCGCACCCAATTCCCACAGAATAATCGGCCCCACTTGGTAACCCGCACCGTTGGCGCAATCGATGACGATCTTGAGGCCATCAAGCCGCAATTGTTTCGGGAAGGTGGATTTGACGAACTCGATATAGCGGCCGGGGGCGTCGTCGAGGCGTTTGGCGCGGCCGACCTTTTCGGGTGCGGCATACAGCGCGCTCATGTCGTCGTCCATGTGCGATTCGATCTCAAGCTCGACCGCGTCGGAGAGTTTGAACCCGTCCGGCCCGAAGAGCTTGAGGCCGTTATCCTCGAACAGGTTGTGCGAGGCGGAGATCATCACGCCAAGGTCGGCGCGCATGGCGCGGGTGAGGAAGGCCACCGCCGGTGTCGGCATCGGGCCGACCAGCAGCACGTCCATGCCCATGGCAAGGAAACCGCTGGTGAGCGCGTTCTCGATCATGTAGCCGGAAAGCCGCGTATCCTTCGCGATCACCACGCGGTGGCGGTGCCCGCCTTTGGTGAAATAATGCCCCGCCGCCATGCCGAGGCGCTGGGCGATATCCGCCGTCATCGGGAATCGATTCGCCGTGCCGCGAATGCCGTCCGTGCCGAAATATTTGCGTGTGCTCATAAACTCAGTGCTGCGAGTGATTGCGGCGTCGTCTTTCGTGCTCGGTCAGTCATGTACGAAACAGTACACTCCCTCCCTGCGCGCGGCGACTCCTAGCACTCATCTCGCATAACTGAGTTTTCGGATGCCGTGCCAGTGGTTTTAGCGCGAAGCGCTGGGCGCTGCAATGAAATGAATCGAAAGATTTCGTGAAACAGCGTTAATGTACTGTGCTGCTATCACCGCTTTCTTCGGTCGGTTTCTTGCTCGTGGGCAGTTTGCTGCGCACCGGTTTTACTGGCGCGGCGGCAGGGTCGGGGCGGGCGATGGCCTCACCACGCATGATCTGGCCGATCTCCTCGCCTGTCAGCGTTTCGTATTCGATCAGTGCCTGCGCCACGCTTTCCAACTGGTCGCGATGCGTGGTCAGGATGCGGGTGGCTTCCTTATGCGCGTCGTTGACGATGCGTTTGATCTCCTCATCCACCTTGGCGATGGCTTCGGGCGAACGGATCATCGGCGCGGTGTTATCTTCGGTCGCGGCGAATAAAATCGGCCCCAAGCTCTCGCTCATGCCCCATTGCGTCACCATGGCGTTGGCAAGGCGGGTGGCGTATTGAATATCGGAACTCGCGCCGCTCGATACTTTCTCATGCCCGAAGATGATTTCCTCGGCCGCGCGGCCGCCCATGCTCACGGCTAGATCGGCGAGCATCTTGTTGCGCAGGTAGGATATCTTGTCGGCCTCCGGCAGGCGCATCACCATGCCCAGCGCGCGCCCACGCGGAATGATGGTCGCCTTGTGGATGGGGTCGCTCGCCGGACAATGCACCGAGACCACCGCATGCCCCGCCTCGTGGTAGGCGGTCATCTTTTTCTCTTCCTCGCTCATCACCATCGATTTGCGCTCGACACCCATCATCACCTTGTCTTTCGCGGCTTCAAGCTCGCGCATGGTGACGACCTTCTTATCGTAACGCGCCGCCAGCAGCGCCGCTTCGTTGACAAGGTTCGCCAGATCCGCACCGGAGAATCCGGGGGTGCCGCGCGCAAGGATGCGGGCATCGACATCCGGTGCCATTGGCACTTTCTTCAGATGCACGTTGAGGATTTTTGTGCGGCCCTCGATATCGGGATTGGGCACCACAATTTGGCGATCGAAACGGCCGGGGCGCAGCAGCGCGGAATCCAGCACGTCCGGCCGGTTGGTGGCGGCGATGAGGATGACACCCTCGTTGGCCTCGAACCCGTCCATCTCCACCAGTAACTGGTTGAGGGTCTGTTCGCGCTCGTCGTTGCCGCCGCCGATGCCCGCACCGCGATGGCGGCCGACAGCATCGATCTCGTCGATGAAAATGATGCACGGCGCATTCTTCTTGCCTTGCTCGAACATATCGCGCACGCGGGATGCACCGACACCGACGAACATCTCGACGAAATCCGAACCGGAGATGCTGAAGAACGGCACACCGGCCTCACCAGCAATGGCGCGCGCGAGCAGCGTTTTACCGGTTCCCGGAGGGCCGACCAGCAAGCAGCCGCGCGGGATTTTCCCGCCGAGTTTCTGGAATTTCTGAGGGTTCTTCAGGAACTCGACGATCTCTTGAAGTTCCTCTTTCGCCTCATCGATGCCGGCGACATCCTCGAAGGTCTTGCGCTCGGTATTCTCGTTGAGCAGCTTCGCGCGCGATTTGCCAAAGCCCATCGCGCCACCGCCGCCGCCCTTGCCCGATTGCATCTGGCGCATGAAGAAAATATAGACCCCGATTAGTACCAAGAAGGGCAGCCACGACGACAGGAAAACGCCCCAGAAGGAATCCATGCCCGAAGAGGGCGCAGCCGCCGCGAGCTTGACGTTGTGTGCACGCAACGTCTCGACCAGCTTGGGGTCGGTGACGGCTTGCAGCGAGAAGGCCTCGCCACTGGTGAAATGGCCTTGGATCTTGGTGCCGGATTCGTTGCTGCTACGGATGACGACATCGCGCACTTCACCGCTTTCGACCTTATTGAGAAAATCGGAATAGGCAAGGCGCGGCGTATCGGCGCCACCTTCGTTGTTCAGCCCGCCTTGGGTCACGTTGATCAACAGCAACACGGCAAGCATGATACCTGCCCAGAGCATGATGTTCTTTGTGATGGGTGACATACGACCTCTGCTACCTGCGTTCGTTACCGTCCGTATCGGGACTATCCTTCAACCACCAAAACGGCGCAGCGGCAAGCGGTTTTGGCGGGGCAAAGCCGATCCTGACATTGGGCATCGCGAGGTGCTGTGCTTCTATATGGGGTACGATGAGCCGTTCATCAAGCCCACGCAGCACCGGTGTCGAAACCGGCAGGTCGGCAAGCGCCGGCGCCGCTTGGCGCAGCTGGCTCCTTCCAGCGGTGCCAAGGGCGCCAAGCGTCCAGCTCTCGCCGGCGGGCAATGCGGTGCGCACGCGAAACCGGCCATCCCACACATGCTGGCCGTCGCCGCTGAGGGTGAGGGGCGGTGCCACGCGTGCCGCTTCACGGGCGATGCGCACGCGGTCGCCGCGCAGGGTGATCTCGCAGCGATGCAGTGTCTGTTTGCGCATCGGCGCCGCCAGTGCAGCCGACAGTCGGGCGGTATCTGCCGCTCGCGGGCGATGCTCCTGCCCGCCGATGGTGGTCAGGCAATCGGCCAGTAACTGGCTGGCAAGCCTTGGCTCCAGCGCCCGCCACGCCGCGGCCGAGAATTCGGCGAACCCAAGCGGATGAAACGTGACAAGGCGCATCGCCGCTGCGGCAAGCGTGGCATCGCGCGCGGCGCGTTCCGCCGCTTCCTGCGCAAGCGATGCGTCGAGCGTACGACGCAGGGCATCGTCGCCCGCCAGCGATGTGCGGCTGCGCACGCGGGCGAACCGCGGGTCGCGGTTGGAGAGGTCGTCGATCCACGCGATATGCTCGGCGCGCAACAGCTCTTCGAGCGCCGCACGTTCGACGGTGAGTAGCGGCCGCAAGAACCGAACGCCACGATAGTTGCGCACCGCGCGCATGCCCGCGCCACCATCGGCCGTGTCGCCACGCGCTGCCTGCAACACTGCCGTTTCGCGGTTATCGCCGGCATGGTGCGCCACCACGCAATCGAGGATGCCATGGGTGGTGCAGAATGCCGCCAGCGCATCGTAGCGCCATGTGCGCGCGGCCTCTTGCAGGTTGTTCGAGGCCACATCGTGCGGCGGTGTCAGGGTGTGATGGGCAATGCCGCGTGCAGCCATCCACCGCGCGACCTGTGCGGCCTCATCCGTTGATTCCGGCCGCAAGCGATGATCGACCGTGAGCGCCACGAGCGATCCGCCATGCGTCTGCACCCATTGCTGCATCAGCACGGTGAGGGCCATGCTGTCCGCCCCGCCGGAGAGCGCGACCGCAAAAACAGGAGATGGAGAAAAGGGCCCGAAGGATGCAAACGCGGCGTGAAAATGCTGCGCGAGCGTTACTGGCATTGCAGGCTGGTGCGTGCTTCCTCGGCCTTGGCGGCGGTGCGTGCGGCCGATTCGCCGTATTTCTTGATGACCTGCGACAGCACCACGCAGGCTTCCGTCTTGCGCTTGATCTGCGACAGCGACATGGCGAGCTTATAGAGGTTGTCCGGTGCTTTCTGCCCTTCCGGATTCACCTCGAAGCCTTTGCGGAAACTTTCGGCCGAGCGCGTGAAATCACTGCGCACATACTGGCTCTCGCCCAGCCAATAGAAGGCGTTGCTGGTCAGCGGGTCGCTGGGATATTTTTTGACGAAGGCATCGAAGCTGGCTGCTGCTTCGCTGAATTTCTTTTCGTTGAGCAGCTTGAAGGCATGGGAATAATGCGCGTTGGCATCGGGGAAGTCCTTGCCCGTCAGCGCTGGTTTCTCTTTGCTTTCGGGCTTGTAGTTGGCGGGCTTTTCCTCCGTCGCAGTGGCGCCTTCCGCTTTGGTGGCGGCGGCAGCAGCAGGGGCAGCCGCTTCGGGTTTTTCATCGGCGCTGGTCGAGAGCATGGGGTCGGCGGCAGGGGCGGTGGCAGCCACCGGCATCGCGGCTTGTTTTTGTTCGATCGCGCGCAGGCGGAAATCGACATCGTCGGAAAGTTTTTTCATGTCCGTCGCCGTCTGACGGCTTTGGAACTGGGTCTGTTCGATCAGCCCGCGGATCTGCCGTAGTTCTTCGTCGATCTGGCTGAAGCGCACCTGCATTTGGCCGTTGTTGATGGGGGCACCACCGCCGGTGCCATCGGCCGCGCCACCGCGATAGACCTGCTTTTGCACGAAGCTGACATCGCGTTCCAAACGGTCGAGGCGCTCGACCAAGGCGCTGGTATCTTCCTGTGCCCACGCTGCCGTATTCACGGTCATGGCCAGTCCGAGGAACAAGAAGGATAACACGCGCATAGATAACTCCGTAGGGGTTGCCCCTCGCTAGCAAGTTTTTGGCGAGGGTTCAAGTAGCTCGGCAACAAAAAAGCCCGCTGGTTTCCCAGCGGGCTTGATTGCTTTCGTGTAACCGTCGCTTAGTTGGCGATGACGGTCACAGCGCGGCGGTTCTGGTTCCACACGCTGTCTTCGTTACCGGCAACGGCTGGACGCTCTTTACCATACGAGATGGTCGAGATGCGGCTAGCAGCAACACCTTGGCTGACGAGGTAGTTCTTCGCAGCGGTCGCACGACGCTCGCCCAAGGCGATGTTGTACTCACGGGTGCCGCGCTCATCGGCGTGGCCTTCGACCACGATGTTCACGCTGGTATTGCTCTTCAACCAACCGGCTTGGCGGTCGAGGGCTGCTTGACCGTCAGCATCGATGACCGAGCTATCGGTCGCGAAGAATACGCGGTCGGTGATGTTCGAACCGTCGGCCGCTTGACCGAGAACGCCGCCACCCGAACCGTTCGCACCTGCGCCACCAGCGCCAGCGCCATCCGTCGACATCGAGTCGCACGCGGTGAGAAGCAACAGAGCAGAAGCGAGAGCCAATGCAGTCTTTTTCATGTTTAATCTCCTGAAAGATAATAGTTTTTACTTGCCTGCGGTTTATATCTTAAGGCAATTTGCATGCGCTGTATTGCACAGTCAGAGGGCGTTGACAAGGTGCCATGTGTTGCAGGCAGAACCCCTACGTGCGAAAGAACACATCTGTGGCAAGATTGTAACAGTCGCCGGAAACCGTCATCCGTAGGCGGCGGCCACGCCCATAATAATTTGCTGTTTTTTCAGGGGATGCCTGCCTAACATAGCAACCGATGGCTGCACCCTCCACACACCATGCCTGCGTTGCCACGTTCCGCTGTTTGGGGGCGGAGTGCCCCGACACCTGCTGTCGTGGTTGGGATATGCCCGTCGATGCCCGCCAACGCGCCTGCTATCAGGAAAAGGCGCCACAGCTGCTCGCCGCGATCGACCCTGAGGCCGGCATCATGCGCCGCGGTGGCGCGCAGCAGGCCTGCAATCAGCTCTGCGAAGGCGGCTGCAACATCCAAGCGCAGTACGGCGAGGAAATGCTGGGCGATGCCTGCTATTTTTACCCGCGTACGCTGCACGCGGTCGCGGGGCAATACCGCATGGTGGGCGATATCTCCTGTCCGGAAATGCTGCGGATTATCCTCAGCGAGCCGCAACCATTCGCCGTGCAGGACACGTTACTCGGGCGCGAGCCGCAGCCTCGGCGCGATCTGGTGCCCGATGGCTGGAGTGCAGCACAGGTCGATGCGCTGCATGCCCATGCGATGGCAATCGCCGGCGACAACGCCCGCCCGCCGGAAGAAGCGCTGGCCGAGTTGCTCCATTTGGCCGAGCTGCTGACCGAGGCGCCAACCGGCGATTGGCGCGGACTACTGCCGCTTGTTCAGCAGCGCATGGCCATGACCGAACCCGCCGCGCTACCTGCGGCGGCCTATGCAGTTTATTACGCGCTGGCACTGCTGGAGGCATTCGGAACTGCCAACCCGCATGCGCGGCTTTGCGATATCATGGCCACGATGGAGCAGCAGTTGGATTGCCGGTTCGATCGTGCGGCACGCAGCATCACCATGGGGGCGGATAGTTTCCATGTACACGCACGGCTAGTGGGGCGCTGGCAGATCGATGCCCGAACATCCCTCGCACCGGTACTGCGGCGCTGGCTGCAAGCGCAAGTGGCGATGACCTATTTCCCCTTCGGTGGATTCGCCGATATCACGATGCTACAGCGCGCCGCCATCATGGTGCAGCGTTTCGCCACTGTCCGCCTCGCACTCATGTGCCATGTCGCGCCCAACGGCGTCCCACCGGACGAGGAAACCGTCATCCGCGTGATACAGGGCGTCGCGCGGTTCATGAATCACATCGCGGATGCGAAGCTCACGCTCATGATCCATCGCGATTCGGGATGGGTGGATACGCCGCGCCTACGCGGGCTCATCGCGGGCGTTTAAGCGTATGCGACGGAAGGTGCGTCGTTACATCGGCAATAGCGGCGACCAAGCGGGGTCCGAAGCGTCCATCGGGGTCGGCACTTCGCGCAGGTTATAGCCGGTCACGTCCACCGAATAGAGCTTCGAGCGATTGCCGCCCGCACCACCGGGTGCCTCCCGACCAAAGACAATCACGCGGCCGTTGGGTGCCCAGCTTGGGCCTTCGTCCAGCCAGCTTTGGGTGAGCAGGCGCTCGCCCGAACCGTCCGGCTTCATGACGCCGATATAGAATTTACCGCCCGCTTGCTTGGTGAAGGCGATGAGGTCGCCGCGCGGCGACCATACCGGCGTGGAATAGTTGCCGGTACCGAAGCTGATGCGCTGGATGTTGCCGCCGTTGCTGTCCATGGTGTAAATCTGTTGGCTGCCGCCACGGTCGGAGTTGAAGACAATGGCGCGGCCATCGGGTGCATAGGAAGGCGAGGTATCGATCGCGCCGCCGGATTGCGTCAACCGCTTCATCGAACGGCTGCGCAGTTCCATTTCATAAATGCTGGTGACACCGCCTTGCGCGATCGACATCAGCATGCGCGAGCCATCGTGGTTGAAGCGCGGCGCGAACGAGATGCCGCTGAACTTGCCCACTGATTCTTCGCGGCCGGTCTGCAGATCACGCAGGAAGACGCGCGGCTGATTGCCCGAATACGACATGTAGAGGATCTCTTGCGTGTTGGGCGAGAAGCGCGGGGTCAGCACCAAGTTGCCGCCCTCGGTCAGGTATTTGTGGTTGGCGCCGTCTTGGTCCATGATGGCAAGGCGCTTTACGCGGCGTTTGGCAGGGCCGGATTCGGCGACATAAACGATGCGCGTATCGAAGTAGCCCTGTTCACCGGTGATGCGTTTGTAAATCTCATCCGCAATCAGGTGGCTGACGCGCCGCCAGTTGCGGGCGAAGGTGTTGTATTCCTTACCGGCGATCTGTTGTTGCGAGGTGGTGTCCCACAGCCGCACGCTGATGCGTACCTTGTCGCCGCCGATGGGGGTGATGGTACCGGTGATGAGTGCGTTCGCGCTGATCTGGCGCCAATCGGCATAGCGCGGCACCGCGTCGCCGTTGGTGATCTGTTCGATGAATGCATCCTTGCTGATGGGGCGGAACAATCCCGAGCGCTCAAGGTCGGCCGCGACAACGCTGCTGATGTTCTCGCCCGTCGCATCGCCCATACCGCTGCCGGTCAGGGTGGTCACCGCGATCGGCATCGGTTCCACGTTGCCCTTGGTGATGTCGATCTTGAGTTCGGCTTGCGCCGACCCCGCGAAGGCAAGCATCGAAAAAAGCGTGAGCAAAAGGGAACGGCGCATAGAACTACCTGTGAAATGGATTCAGCCCGTCACGCATAGCCTGTGCGGTATAAAAATTCCACCGTGATTTTTCAGCTGCGCACATACGCACATGGTGCGGCCGCGTGGGTTGGCTATTGCAGATCCTGCGGGTCGAAGTTCAGCTCCATCTCGCGCCAGCTACCGTATTTTTCCGGCGGCAGGTTCTTCAGCGGGCTGCATTTGAACACGGCGCGCAGCGCACTATCGGCCGCCGCCCGGAAGAATGGCTCGCTGTTATAGCGTCCCATCTGGTCGGGCGCGATGACGGCCTTGAGCACCGTGCCGTCCGCCTGAAGTTCCATCTTGATGCGCACGGCGAGCGTGTGGGCGTCCTTCGATCCGGCTGGCATCGTCCAGCAGGTCAGGAATTGGCTGCGGATGGTATCCTTCTCGCTGATGGAAAGCGGCATCGAGTCGTCGTAAGCGGCGTCGGAGCGTGTTTTGTTCTCCTCGCTATTCGTGCTGTCCTTTGCCTCCTTGGATTTATCCGTCTTGGCTTCCTGTTTCAGCTTGTTGAGCAGCGCCTCGAAGTCGTCCTCCTTGGGCTTGGCTTCTTCCTTCGGTTTGTCCTTCGGCTTTGCCTTATCCGAAGGTACGGTCTCCTCCGTCGGGTCGAACGGTTTTTTATCCGCGGTCGGCGTCGGTGGTTTCGGCTCTTTCGGTTTTTCCGTCACCGTCGGCTGCACCGGCTTGGTGGTCTTCGGCGTCGGCGCTTTCTTTTCCTTCTGGATGGGTTTTTCCGAAGGCTTGATGTTGGTGGTCTCGCCCACCGGCAACAGCTCCACCGTCATCACCAGCGGCATCGGTTCGGCGCGCGGCGGAAGCAGCGCCGGCAGGACGAAGGCAGCCACGAGCACCGCCGCCACATGCAGCAGGATGGAAAAGCTCAGACTGCGTGATTCCAACAGCGCCACCGTTCGCCTATCCGTTATCGTTTCGTGGGGACGCCCGAGGTATCCGTCAGCAATGCGACCTTGGAGTAGCCCGCGCTGTTGATGGCACCGATGACGCGCATGACCTGTCCGTAATCGATCGCGGTATCGCCGCGCACGAAGATGCGCGTGTCTTTCTTCTCACCCAAAATGGCCTGCAGCTTGGTGCCTAATTGCTCGACGGAGGTCTCGGTCGTCTGGATGAAAACGGTGCCGTCGCGCTTGATGGAAACGCTGATCGGCTCGTCGTTACCGGGGATGGAGGACGCCTGCGTTTTCGGCAGGCTGACGGTGACGCCCGTCGTCATCATCGGTGCGGCGACCATGAAGATGATGAGCAGCACCAGCATCACGTCGACGAAGGGGGTCACGTTGATCTCGTTGAACCCGCCGGAGTTGCGGGTCGACCGACTGCGCCGACTCCCGCCGCCCTGCAACTGGGCGCCCATCAGTGGCCACCCTTATCCAGCTGGCGCGACAGCAGCATCTGGAATTCCATCGAGAAATCCTCGAGCTTTCCGGCAAGGCGGTTCAGTTCGCCGTTGAATTTGTTGAAGGCCATCACCGCGGGGATGGCCACGAACAGGCCGATCGCGGTGGCGAACAACGCTTCCGCAATGCCGGGTGCGACCACCGCGAGCGACGTATTCTGCGAGCCGGCGATAGCGCGGAAGGAGTTGATGATACCGATGCAGGTGCCGAACAACCCGATGAACGGTGCCGACGCGCCGGAGGTGGCAAGGAAGCCAAGCCCGCGTTCCAAGCGCTCCATCTCGCGGTTGCGGGTAAGCGCCATTTGCTGGATGATGCGCTCCTTCACCGAGATGGTAAGGTCGCTGCCGCCGCGCGAGGTGCTGGGCACCAGCCGTTCTTGGCCTTTGCTGCGGAACCACTCGTCCATCGCGGCAAGGAACATCAGCGCGATCGGGTGCTTCGATTTGCGTTTCTTCACTTTCTCGTAGTATTTGTCGAGCGCTTCGGCCGACCAGAACTCGTTCTCGAACTGGCTGGTCTTTTCGTTGACGCTGCGCAAGGCCGTCATCTTCTCGATGATGATCGCCCAGCACGCGACGGACATGCCGATGAGCAGCAGCATGATGACCAGCACCAGCGGTTCGGCATGCACCAACAGGCCGATCAACGACATGTCATGTCCGGCCGGTGCAACGCCCGCCACGGTGCCGGCGACATCGGCGGCATTGACGCCATCAACAGGTGCAGCAGTAGATACAGCCATAGATTCTCCAACGTTATTTTTTTCGTTCTTCCATCACCGGTGCGTCCGGCAGCAGGTCGCGCAGCGCTTGCGGCAGTAGTATCGGCGTGAAATCCGCCACACTCACCGCCACAACCTCGACCTCGACGGTCGCAAGCGTTGTGCCCTCGCGCGTGATGGTCTGAATCAAGCTCATACGCACTTTGCCCATCGCCTGCAAGCGGGTTTCTACCATCAGCAGGTCGTCCAGTCGGGCGGGGCGGCGATAGTCGATGGCGGCGCGGCGCACCACGAACATCAGGCCGAATTCGCTTTGCAAGCGCTCACGGCCGATGGTGAGGTGGCGCAGCCATTCGGTGCGGGCGCGTTCGCAGAAATTGAGGAAATTTGAGTGATAGACCACACCGCCCGCGTCCGTATCCTCGTAGAAGATGCGCACGGGGAAATGGAACGCGTCATCCTTGGCGTAAGCGTTCATCGACATCGCTTATTCACCGTCCAGCAGGCCGAGTTGCGCCGGCTCGAGCGGCTTCTTCGGCGGCGTGAGGCCGAGATGCCGGAAGGCGGTGGCCGTCATCATGCGCCCGCGCGGGGTGCGCTGAAGAAAGCCGATCTGCAGCAGGAACGGCTCGATGGTCTCCTCGATCGTGTCGCGCGCTTCCGAAAGGGCGGCGGCAATGGTCTCGACCCCGACCGGCCCGCCGTCGTAATGCTCGGCGATGAATTTCAAATAACGATGATCGGACGCGTCGAGCCCCAGCCCGTCCACCTCAAGGCGTTTCAAGGTTGCATCCGCCATCGTCGCATCAATGCTATCCTTACCGGCGGCATGTGCAAAATCACGTACGCGCTTGAGTAGCCGCACGGCGATGCGTGGTGTCCCGCGCGAGCGTTTGGCGATCTCGTTCGCGCCATCGCCCGTGATGGATACCTTGAGCAGCGACGAAGCACGGGTGATGACTTTTTTCAGCTCCGCTACGTCGTAGAAATTCAGCTTCAGCGGAATGCCGAAACGGTCGCGCAAGGGGCCCGTCAGCAGGCCGATGCGGGTGGTGGCGCCAACGAGGGTGAACGGCGGCAGATCGATGCGCACGGTGCGCGCGCTCGGGCCTTCGCCGATGATGAGGTCGAGCTTGAAATCCTCCATCGCGGGGTAGAGCACTTCCTCGACCGCGGCGTTGAGGCGGTGGATCTCGTCGATGAACAGCACATCGTTCGCTTGCAGGTTGGTGAGGATGGCGGCAAGGTCGCCGGCCTTGGTCAAAAGCGGGCCGGAGGTGGCGCGGAAGTTGACGCCCATTTCCTTGGAAACGATGTTCGCCAGCGTGGTCTTGCCCAATCCGGGGGGGCCATAAAGCAGCACATGATCGAGCGCTTCGCCGCGTGTTTTGGCCGCACGGATGAAGACATCCAAATTTTCAATCACCTGCGGCTGGCCGGTAAAATCACTCAACGATTGCGGGCGGATGGAATGCTCGACCGTATCGCCTTCCAGCTGCTGCGGCGAGGTGAGTGCGGTGCTCTCTCTCATGCGGCAAGCTCGCGCAGCGCATCGCGGATGAGACTATCGAGCTTTGCATCCGGTGTTTCCTGTTGCAGCCGCACCACCACCGAGAAGGCTTCGCTGCGGCCATAGCCCAAATGCACCAGTGCCGAGAGCGCGTCTTCCAGCGCGCTGGCAACGGGCGCGGCGGCCTTCTTGCCTTTTCCGGCAGGGGCGGCAGCCGTGGTCGTGGGCGCGATGCTGAAGCCCGCCGCACCCAGCTTCACGGCATGGCCTTTGAGTTCAATGACCAAACGCTCCGCGAGTTTGGGGCCGACACCGCTGACCACCGTCAGCGCTTTTTTATCCTGCGCCGCAATCGCGGTCAGGATCTGTTCGGGGGTGAGGGTGCTCAGGATCGCCATCGCCATTTTCACGCCCACCCCTTGCACGGTGGTGAGGGTGCGGAACCAGACGCGCTCGGCGACGCTTGCGAACCCATAAAGATGGATATGATCCTCGCGGACATGCGTCTCGGTGAGAAGCGACACCGCGCCGCCCTTGGCGGGCATGGCGGCCAGCGTTTTGGCGCTGGCGAACACCAGATAGCCGACACCACCGACATCGAGGATCATGTGATCCTCGGCCACTTCGTCCACCCGTCCGGTCAGTTTTCCGATCATGCGTCTTCAACTACCTCAAATAAACGCGATAGTCGAGCAGGACGCATGAGTTATTCAGTGGTGGCGTTGCCACATAGGGGCGTACCGCCCCTGCCTAACGGCTCCCCTCACTTCGCTTCGCTCGCGGCTCGCGCCCTAAAGCGCTACGCACGGATAACCTCGAATGATTGAGTGGTCGGCGCGTAGCCTTCCATCATCGCACATGATGCGCATGGGTGATGGCGATCGCCAGCGCATCCGCCGCGTCGTGCTTGCAGGCGGCAAGGGCAGGGCGGCTAGCTGGCATCAGCACACCCACCATCTGGCTCACTTGGTTCTTGTCGGCGGCACCGGTGCCGACAAGCGCCTTTTTCACCGTCCGCGTCGCATATTCCGCCACCGTCAGCCCCTGCGACGCCAACGTGACGATCAGCGCACCGCGGGCTTGGCCAAGCTTCAGCGTGCTTGCGCCATTGGCGGTCACGAACGTTTCCTCGATCGCCGCCGTCGTTGGCTTATAAAGGGTGATGATGCGGGTGAGATCGGCATACAGTTCGAGCAAGCGTTCGCTTAACGCCGCCTTGCTGTTAGGGGCGATGGTGCCGCAATCGACAAAGGTGAGGGATGAACCCTTGGATTCGATGATGCCCCAGCCGGTGCTCACCAGTCCGGGGTCGATACCGAGGATGCGGTGGGCACCGCTCATGCCTTCGGTGCCGGCAGTTTGATGATGCGCGCCCGTGCGCGGCGGATGAGGAAATAACGTATGCCAAGCAGCGCCAAGTTAAGGGCGATATAGCCAAGCACCACCTCCACCCCGAACGAGGCGATGGCCTGCGCGGTTTGGTCGCTGAGCAGGGTCAGCATCAAGGTCACATAGGCGACGACCGCCATCATCAACGTGGCATAGAACCCGAACCAGCGCATGGGCACAAGGAACGTCAGCACGGGGATGAAGAAGAGGAGGAACCGGATCATCAGGCACTCAGTTTCTGGGCGTCGGCGTCGCTCAATTCGAGGTTGGTATAGACTTCCTGCACGTCGTCGTTGTCCTCCAGCGCCTCGACCAGCTCCAGCAGCGCCGTAAGGTCGTCGCCCGTTGCAGGCGCCATGATTTTCGGCACGAACGTGAGTTTCGCACTCGCCGCATCACCAAAACGTTTCGAAAGCGCATCGCGCACCGTGGTGAAACTCGCAAACGCGGTGGTGATGACATGCACCCCGTCCGCCGTCTCGCAATTCTCGGCGCCGGCTTCGATCGCTGCCTCAAGCATCGCGTCCTCGAGGATCTTGTCGGCAGGGTACTCGATGATGCCGACATGCTCGAACATGAACCCGACCGAGCCAGCTTCACCCATATTGCCGGAGTTCTTGGTGAAGATGCTGCGCAGGTCGCTGGCGGTGCGGTTACGGTTATCGGTCAGCGCATCCACGATGATCGCCACGCCGCCCGCGCCATACCCCTCATAGCGCACCGATTCATAGTTGTCGGTCGCGCCGGTGCCGCTACCTTTCGCAATCGCCGCGTCGATGCGATCCTTCGCCATCCCCTCTTTACGCGCCTTGATGACCACCGTGCGCAGCTTGGCGTTGAAGTTGATATCCGGCCCGCCCTTGGCCGCGACAATGATCTCGCGGGCAATCTTGGTGAATATCTTGCCGCGTTTAATATCTTGTGCGCCTTTGCGGCGTGCGATGTTTGCTGCGTGGGAATGGCCTGCCATAATCTTCTCGGTTCGTGTGCGTGTCGGGTCGATTACTTGTAATGGCAGATGCGTT
>JBIIAV010000057.1:0-10085 GCA_044239745.1 Rickettsiales bacterium | reverse complement strand
AATATCCATCTGAGCTGGAAAGTCGCGGCGACCCCCGCCGAATAGGAATGCGCAAGCCGACGGATCTTTGGCATGTTGGCATCGTGCATGCGCCGGTGCAGGCGTTGCTGCATGCCCAAACACCGCCGCCTATCACGTGGCTGCCGCGTCAGCGCTCCTTCGCGTTCCTTGCCGATCCCTTCGCCCTGCGGCATGATTCCGGCGCCTTGACGGTATTCGTCGAGGCATTTGATTACCGTGATAAGCGCGGCGAGATTCACTATTACCACTACGCGCCCGATTATCGCTTGGTGGCAAACGGCACGGCGCTGCGTGCGCCGGTGCATCTTTCCTATCCGTTCCTCATCCAGCATCGCGGCGCGACCTACCTGCTGCCCGAAGCGCACCGCACCGGCAAGCTCACGCTCTATCGCAGTGTCCGCCTGCCGGATGAATGGCAACCCGTGGCCGATCTGTTGCCGCTTCCGGCGATCGATGCCAGCGTCATCGAGCATGCGGGGCGTTGGTGGATGTTCTTTGCGCTGCCAGGGCCGGATGGCCGTGCGCTGCGCGACCTGCATATCGCCTATGCCGACGATCTGTTGGGGCCGTGGCAGCTGCATGCCGGTAATCCCGTGCGCACGGGGCTGGCATCCAGCCGCATGGGCGGCACACCGTTCATGCATGAAGGGGCGCTGCACCTGCCGATGCAGGATTGCAGCCGAACCTATGGCGGCGGCATCCAGTGCTTGCGGGTCGATGCATTATCGCCCACGGAATTTTCCGCCACGCCCATGGCAACGCTCACCGCGCAAGGGTTCCATCCCGATTTCCCCGACGGTATCCACACCCTTGCCAGCTGCGGCGATATGACCATGATCGATGTGAAGCGCGACGAACGCTCCATCCGCCGTATTGCCATCGATTGGCAGCGCCGCTTTCGACGCTGGCGCGCTTAAGCCGCTTCGTCCTGGAATCGGTCGCGTGTGCGCAGCAGTGCTGCCTCGATATGCTGCACGACGTTGCTTGCGTAATAGCGTGTAGCATCGATAGCGGCCGCCTGTGCCATGCGTTGCATGCGCGCGGGGTCGGCAAGGAGCAGGGCGATGGTATCGGCGATGCTGGCGGGATGTTTATCGCATAGCATACCGTTCTCGCCGTGGCGGATCAGGCTTTTGGGGCCGCTGACGCGGGTCGCGATCACGGGGGTGGCATGGCTGAACGCCTCGATGATGATAAGCCCGAACGATTCGCGGTACGAGGGAACGCACAGCATATCAAGGCGCTGCAGGAAGGTGGCCGCATCGCTGATCCAGCCGTGCCACGTGATGTAACGGTCGATCCCCGCGGCGATGGCTTGCTGTTGCAGTAGCTCCCGCAAGGGGCCGTCGCCGCCGATGCGTAGGTGAAACGGAATGCCGCGCTGATGCAGCAGCGCCGCCGCATCGAGCAGAAGGTCGACACCTTTTTCCGGCACCAGTCTTCCGAGAAATCCAATGTTCAGCGGATTATGGAGTGGGCGTGGCACTGCCTGCTGCAGCGGCGGGTTCAGCAGGAAGTTCGGTAATGTCACCACGCGCTCGACATCGCCACCGGTGTAGATGAAGTGATCATGCAGATCGTCGGTGACGGTGAAGGTCATATCGGCGCGGCGCAGCACATGGAACCGCGGCCGGTGCAGCACCTCAACGTGCGGGACGGTCTTGCCGAACAGCGCTTGGGCAGAGGGGAAGATGCGGTCGGCGCGCTTACCGTGTGCAATCAGGATATCCGGCTTGTAGGTTTCCAGCATGCGATGGGCATTGGTAATGGCGCGCGGGTCGAATTGCGATAGCTGGCGCAGCGAGGTGACCGCAAGGTCGGACGATAAATGGTAACGTATCTTTGCGCTGGGCTCGATGCAGTTGAGCACCGTATGCCCTGCGCGATGGAGGGCATGGGCATAATTCACGAAGGCGAATTCAATGCCGCCGACGCCATCTCCGAGCATGATATTCAGAATGCGCATGGGGGGATCCTAGGGCGTCATGGGTGGTCGTTGCGATACCGCCTTTGCATAATGCAGAAGCGATGCCAAAGCAAGGCGGATTGGGGCTATGCGCCGCTTTCCTTGCTTTCCAGTTCCAGCCAGCGCTGTTCGCTTTCCTCGAGTTTTTTCTGGGTGCGGGTGAGCAGTCGCAAGGTGCGGTCGAAGGTCCCGGGGTCCTTGGTGTAAAGCTCGGCATCGGCCATGATCGACTGCAGGCTCGCTAGCTCCTGTGTCAAGGCGGCGATGCTGTCGGGAAGTTTTTTCAGTTCATGCATTTCGGTGAAGCTAAGGCTAGTCTTTGTTGGTTCGCTGGCGCTGCTGGCGGCAGGTGCGCTGATCGCCGGTGCTTTGGCGGCTTTCGGCTTGGCTTTTGGCCGATTCCTTTCTTCCTTCGCTGCCAGATATTCCGTATAGCCGCCGATGTAGGAATCGATCTGCGCCTCGCCTTCGAACGCGAGTATCTCCGTCACCGTACGATCGAGGAAATCGCGGTCGTGGCTGACGATGATGAGGGTGCCTTCATAGTTTGCCAGTATTTCCTGAAGCATATCGAGCGTGTCCATATCAAGGTCGTTGGTCGGTTCGTCGAGGATCATCAAGTTGCCGGAATTGATGAGGGTGCGTGCCAGCATCAGGCGGTTCTGCATACCGCCGGATAGGGTGCCGACATCGTCCTTGGCGCGCTTGGGGTCGAACAGGAAATCCTTGAGGTATGCCGCCACATGCTTGTGGCGCCGCTGGGCGCCGCTGCCGATATAGACATAATCGCCGTTGGGGGCGAGGGTGCGCCAGAGTGTCTTTTTGGGGTCGAGCGCGCTGCGGTGCTGATCGAAATAGGCGAGTTCGATCTTTTTGCTTCGGAAGACGAATCCGGCATCCGGCTCCAACTCGCCGATGAGCATCTTGAGGAATGTCGACTTGCCGGAGCCATTGCGCCCCAGAATACCGATACGGTCACCCTTCAGGATGCGCCGCGAGAAATTGTCGAGAATCTTGATTTTCTTGCCGTCGCGCTCGAAGGTCTTGCTGACGCTCTTGAACTCCGCAACGATCTTCGATGCTGGCGTGGGCTTCAGCGGATCGATATCGATGGCTTGGATCTTGGCGTTATAGGCTGCCTTATCCTGCTTGAGTTTATCGCGCAGACGGTTGAGCTCGCTCAAGCGGCGCTGGTTGCGCTTGCGCCGTGCCGTCACCCCGCCTTGTGTCCAATCCAGCTCCACTTCCAATTTCTTCTGCATGTTGGCGATGGTGCGCGCCTCTTGTTCCAACACCTGTTCGGCCCAATCCTCGAATCCGGCGTAACCGGTGGGGCACTGGCGCACGATGCCATGATCGATCCAGAAGACGCGGTGGGTGAAGGCGTTGAGGAAGGCGCGGTCGTGGCTGACACAGATCACGGCGCTGCGCGTGCGGGCGAGAAAATTCTCCAGCCACAGCGTCGCCTCCAGATCGAGATGGTTCGTCGGTTCGTCGAGCAACAGCACGTCCGGCTCGGCGACCAAGGCCTGCGCCAGCGCGGCACGGCGCAGTTGGCCGCCGGAGAGGTGGCCCATCGGCGCATCGGGGTCGAGCCCCAGGGGGCTGAGCACTTTGTCGGCACGGTGGGCGGTCTCCTCGGTGCGCAGCTCGTCGGGCAGCCCTTGCATCACGAAGTGGCGTACGCGCTCGTCAGGGTTCACGTCCACCTGCTGCGCCAGATAGCCCACCCGCGCGCCGGGGAACAGGAAACGCTTGCCCGCGTCCAGCTCCAACTCCTGCATGATGAGGCGCATGAGGGTGGTCTTGCCGGCGCCGTTGCGCCCGACCAAGCAGATCTTATCGCCCTCGCAGATATGGAGGTTCACCCCCTCGAACAGCAGGCGTGCGCCGACCGTGAGGTAAATATCTTCCAATGCAAGGATTACGCGACCGGCCATGGGCAGGGGCTTTAACGCAGGTTGTGGCCGGATGCAACCGTGCTACGCGCCACGCGCGATGACTATTTGCCGCGAACGATGAAGAAACCGGTCGGACGCTCGATCTTCTCGATGTGCAAGGTAATGGGCATCGCCGTATTCGAGGCCTTCGATTGCATGGTGGTGTTGACGTCGCCGTCGCCGTCGCCTTTGGCGGTCATGATGGCGGTGATGGAGTTGCGATGCTCCTGCGGCACCTGATACAGCGTTAAAAGCGAATCAAGCGTCCGGCTTTCCTGATTCATATAATCGGTGAATACTGACTGGAACGGGCGGTTATAGAAGACCAGCTCCCCCGTATATTTGACGATGAAGCAGAACTGATAGCCCTTACCAAGCGCCGAGGAGAACAGGGCATTCATGAATTCGAGGGCTTCCTTGATCTTTTTCAGGCGCTCAAGGTTGTGGGCGACCATGGCGAAGCTGAACCCGATGGCGGAGACCAGCAGGCAGCCTTCCATCGAGCCGTAATAGACCAGAAACGATGCACCGAGGACGATAATGCAGGCCAGCATGAAGAAGTGGACGAACATGCCCACACCGGTGCGTTTGCGGGTGGTGAAGCCGGTCGTCCCGCTCATCAGGATGGATCCAAGTTCGCTGGCGCGGGATGTGTTTTTGGCACTCATGCTGTCCTCCTGAGATATTGCTTTGATTCTGAAGAAAACATCGAAAAACTTCAACTCATAAATCATCCCCTATCGATCAAAATAGCAGATTTACAATGTTTTGTGGCAAGCATGCTGCATCCGCCGTGTGGGCGATGAACGAGCTTGCTGCTGCGCGGTGGGTAGGCTAGGAGGAGGCATGCGTTACCAATGGATATGCCTGTTATTGGGGTCGATGGTACCGGTGATCGCCGGCGCCAAGGAGGCGGCTCCCCGTGCCATCATCGAGGCCGCGCGCGCCAGCGCACAAGCCGATGATGGTCCCGAACTCACGTTCATGGAGCTTACCGGCGAAGCGCGCGAGGCCGCGATCGACCGCATCGAGACCTATCTCAACGGCATCACCACTATCGTTGCGGGGTTCACGCAAGCCTCGACGGATGGCAGTGTGGGTGACGGCAAATTCTTCATGAAACGCCCCGGCAAGATGCGCTGGCAATACAATCCGCCGACCCCCATTTTATTGGTCAGCGACGGCAAGGTCGTCACCTACTACGATGCTGGGCTCGATCAGGTCACCTATATCGGGATCGACGACACGTTGGCAGGGTTCCTGACCAGCAAGATACTGACGCTCAACAGCGCCTCCACCCAGCTGACCAAGCTTGAGGCGGCCGAAGGCGTGATACGCGCCACTGTGGTGCGCACCAAAAAGCCCAGCGAGGGAAGCCTGACCCTTGAATTTACGGAAAAACCATTTGAAATCAGGTATATGACGGCTATCGACGCAACGGGGAACCAAACCCGCGTCCAACTGCAGAATGCCCAATTCGGCCCACGTCTCGAGGACAAGCTCTTCACGTTCGAGGACCCGCGCAGCGTCAATCACCGCCGTAACAAGAACTAGTCGTTTTCGCGCGCGAAATTCACACAACTGTCACACTCAGCAGCCGTGGAATAGGGTAGGGTGTTGGTAATCGATGAACACCACGGAGTGACGCAATGCAACTGGAACGCACCAAACTCGAAGACCTGATGATGGCGATGGTTGGCCTTGAGACCATGGCCTACATCAAGCCGGTGTCGGAAGGTGCCTTCACCAGCTACGCGGTGTTCGCTGCCGATGGCACCCAGCTCGCCATTTTCGAATCCGAAGAGAAAGCCTACTACAACGCCGTGAAACACAACCTAGCACCTGTCAGCCTGCAATAGCCTGCCCCGCTTTGGCAAACCACGTCATCCAAATCCTACGCTAAAAAAGGAAAATGATGATGCTTCTTGAGATCACCGCCCTTATCAGTCTCGTTTGGACGCTTGCGCTTGCGGCAAAACTCCGCCCCGTTTACACAAAAATCCGCGCGCGTCAGGGAAAATAGCTCATGTCCGTTTTTCCCCTTAAGCCGTATGACGCATTGCCGGTGGAGCAACAACAACTCATCGATATCGCGATCTTCGCCGATGAGGTCGGTCGCATCCGCGGCTATCTCAATAGGAAGCTATCGAAAGTCACCCTGCCCGACGATACTGAGAAGCGCGTGGAAGTGCTGCGCGAGCTTTTTGCCAGTGACCTGCAAAGTGGTGAGGAAAAATATATCGAAATACCTAAAAAAAATATGATGCGGATTATTATGCCGTTGATTCTTGAAACGCAATCCAATGCAATGCTAGGTGCCGCCCAAGATATCCGAGTGCCCGTAAGAAAAAAAGGCGCTGGTATTCGAAGTAGGCAGCAGTTCGAAGATGCGGTTGGCGATGCTGTCACTGCAAATCGACATCTGCGCGATCTTATCGGCTTACTGACGAATCTTCCTTACGATGATGCTCCTTATATCGAGGACGCCGCCGTAAGCCGAGCACCAAGCCGTTAGGCAGCCAGCTCCACCAACACGGGCACATGGTCGGAGGGGGTATCGAACCCCCGCGCTTCACGGATGATGCTTCCCGATTTCAACGACGACGCAAGCGCCGGTGTCATCCAGATATGGTCGAGCCGACGCCCGCGGTCACTGGCCGCCCAATCGCGGTTGCGATAGCTCCACCAGCTATACAGCTTCTGGTCATGCGGGGTGAGGGCGCGCAGGCAATCCGTCCAGCCGCCACTTAACGCGAGCAACTCCTGCAAGGAGTCGCGTTCGATCGGTGTGTGGCTCACCACATCGCGCAGTTGGCGCGACGACCAAACATCGTGCTCCAGCGGGGCGATGTTGAAATCGCCGACGATGACCACGCGGTGATTCTTCTTCACTTCCTGCTGCGACCAATCGCGCATCGCATCGACAAAGCGGAGTTTCTCATCGAACTTGGCATTCTGCGCGGGGTCGGGGATGTCGCCGCCGGCAGGCACATAAAAATTATGGACATGGATGCCGTTCTCCAGCTGGGCGGCGATGTGTCGCTTCTGGCCATTGCCAATCATATCGAAGGTGGCAAGCTGCTTCAGCGGCGTTTTGGAGAGAATGGCAACACCGTTATAGCTTTTCTCGCCAGTGAAGACGACATGCTTGAAGCCCAGCCCGCGCACCAGTCCATGCGGGAACAACGGGTCGTCGACCTTGGTCTCTTGCAGGCACAGCACGTCCGGCTTGTGGGCGTGAACGAATTTCGCCAATAGCGGCTCGCGGATTCGCAGCGAATTGACGTTCCATGTCGCGATCTTGGTCGTCACTCGCGCACCAGCACTTCGCGCTTGCCGACATGGTTGGCGGGGCCGACGATGCCGTCCGATTCCATCTTCTCGATGATGCGTGCAGCACGGTTATAACCGATCTTCAGGCGGCGCTGCACATAGCTGGTGCTGGCCTTGTTATCGCGGATAACGAACTCCTTCGCCTGTTCGTACAGCGCGCGGTCGGCGTCGGTCTCGTCCTCATCGAAGGCATCGCTTGTCTCGCTCTCCTCCTCGGGGTCGTAGGTCACGGCGGCGTCGTATTGCGGTTCGCCCTGCGTGCGCAGATAGGCGACGATATTCTCGACCTCTTTATCGGAAATGAACGGACCATGCACACGGGTGATGCGCCCGCCACCGGCCATATAGAGCATGTCGCCTTGGCCGAGCAATTGTTCCGCGCCTTGCTCACCAAGGATGGTGCGCGAGTCGATCTTGCTCGTCACTTGGAACGAGATGCGCGTCGGGAAGTTGGCCTTGATGACGCCGGTGATGACATCGACCGAGGGGCGCTGCGTCGCCATCACGATGTGGATACCGGCCGCGCGCGCCATTTGCGCAAGGCGCTGGATGGAGCTTTCAATCTCCTTGCCCGCCACCAACATCAGGTCCGCCATCTCATCGACGATCACGACGATGAAGGGCAGGGCGCTCATATCGAGCGGTTGTTTTTCCATGATCGGCTTGCCGGTCTCGGCATCGAAGCCGGTTTGGACGTTGCGGGTCAACTCCTCGCCTTTCTTTTTCGCTTCCTCGAGGCGCTTGTTGTAGTTATCGATGTTGCGCACGCCGAGATTGCTCATCAGGCGGTAGCGGTTCTCCATCTCCTTCACCGCCCATTTCAGGGCTACCACGGCCTTGCCCGGCTCGGTCACCACCGGCGCCAGCAAGTGCGGGATGTTGTCGTAGACCGAAAGCTCGAGCATTTTCGGGTCGATCATGATGAACTTACATTGCTCCGGCGTGTGGTGGTAGATGAGCGACATGATCATGGTATTGATGGCCACCGATTTCCCCGAACCGGTCGTCCCCGCGACCAGTACATGCGGCATCTTGGCCAGATCGGCGATCACCGGCTCGCCCGAGATGTCCTTACCGAGGATCAGCGGCAGTTTCGCCTCGGTCTCCTCGTAGCTCGTGTCCTCGCACAAATCCCGCATATAAACGGTCTCGCGGTGGGCGTTGGGTAGTTCAATCCCCAGCATGCTGGTGCCGGTGATGACCGAAATGCGCGCCGAGATGGCGCTCATGCTGCGTGCCACGTCGTCCGACAATCCGATGACGCGCGAGGATTTGATGCCCGCCGCCGGCTCGAACTCATACAACGTGACGACAGGGCCGGGGCGCACACGGGTGACCTCGCCCTTGACGCCGTAATCGCTCAACACCGATTCCAGCAGGCGCGCGTTTTGGTCGAGCGCGGCCTCGCTGAGTTGCTTCACGCTCTTGCTCGGTGCCTTTTGCATCATCGAAAGTGATGGCATGGTATACGCGCCCTTGCGCGCCCGCAGGTCGAGCGCGCTTTGCTCGGCCACTTTCTTTTGCCGCTTCGCCTCGATGCGTTTCTTCGGTTTCGATTCAATACGCGGCCCGCGGATCTCTTCTTCGTCGTCGTCTTCCTCGTCGTCTTCCTCAAGCGCGTCTTCCTCGATGTCCTCATCTTCGTCGTCGCGGTGACGGCTGCGGAACAGGCCGATGAAGGCGCGCGCCCCATCCGCGATCGTGCCGCCGATGATGCCCATGACATAGCCGATGGCCAGCCACTCCGAGAATTTGAGGCCGAGGCTTATCGGCAATGTCGCAAGGAAAATGACCGCAGCAAGCGCCCCCGTGCCCCACGCGCTCAGCACCGGCACCAGCTTAAAGGCCACGAGAATGCCGATGGCGCCGCCGGCGTGGTTCATCCATGCGGCGTGGGTGCTGGCCGCCAGTAACGCAAGCAAGGTCGCGCCGCTCACCAGCGCCGCGATGAGCGATACCACCCGCCACGCCATGCGCATTTCGTCGTCCTTCAGGATTAATCGCCACGCCCAGCCGAAGCTTGCGAACACCATCAGCGTGCTCATCCAGCCCACGGTCTGTTTCAGCATGTCGGCCAGTGTGGCACCAAAAAAGCCCAGCGCGTTCTTGGGCGCAGCGTCGCTCAGGTGGTTGAGGGAGGGGTCACCAGCGTGGTAGGTGGCAAGCGACGTGAACAGCACCAGCCCGATGCCCGCAAGGCAAACGGCCATGATCTCCGCCGCCCGATGTTTGATGAACGGCGGCATCTGCATGGTGGGAACAAAACGTGCAAGCATCGACAAGCCTCCCTACGCATCGCAAGCAGCTGCCGCGACGAGTGAATTGAGATAACCTTGCCGAAGGTGGTGCCCCGTGGCCTTAGGCCCAGAGTCTTGTAAACACCATGCTAGCAGCCCCCGCCGAGGGAAACAAGCCGTTTGCGGCAAAAATGGCGGCGCAAAACCGCTTGCCTGCCCAGTGTATCTATGTAAACACTATGCGCGGCTGGCGGCGGGCGGTGTCCTTTGAAAACCCGGCTAGGGCCGAGAGGCAGCAACCGTATCAATCACGCATCGGGTCGTCCGCCAGCCACCGCATCCGTGTGAATGCGGGAGATATGGCGGGACATTGTAGACGCTATGCGAACCTGCGAGCAGACAAGACAGGCGATTGTGAAGCTGAATATGGCGTATGTGTATCGGTTGCGACGGGCGGGATATTTGGAGAAGTTGGGGCTACACTTCTTGCTTGGGATAATTAAGGGGTTTTGACCTGCTCCCCATAAATTAGTCCAGTTTGAGGTAGAGTCTGCTAATCTTTTTTCACGAAGGAGCAGACTATGAAGA
>JBIIAV010000056.1:0-10093 GCA_044239745.1 Rickettsiales bacterium | reverse complement strand
GTTTAACGCAATCTTCACACTTTACCGATAGATTATGCATTAAGGTGTAGTGGTATGTCGCAGCTCGTCGAACAGTCCGGTTACAGTCTGCAAGCGATGCAAGGCCTCCTTGAGGAGCTGAAGTCGTACCCCGAAATCCAGACCGAGCTTTTGCACCACGTCACCAATAACGGCATCACCGATCCGCAAGTGATTGCATCACTCATCGAGGAGCGCCTCGGCGGCGCCACCCAAACCATCAACGACATCAGCGCCAATGCCGAAGCATCGCTTGTCCAAGGTGGCTTCGACGCCGGCGTTGCGCATGCGCTCACATCCTCCGTCGGGTTCGGCGCGGATGAAAAAATCATCGAACAAGCCGCGGCCAACCACGAGGCACAGCGCGCCATCACCAACGGCCAGACCTTAAGCGAAGTGCGCACGGCCGACCCGAACCTTTCGCTACAAGCGCAAGAGGCGATCTACGAGCAGGTCGCTAACCAGCAAGGCACCAGCAGCCAAGAGATCGAGCAAAAAGCCGAAGCCGCCAAACAGGAATCCATGCAGATGATCCAAGGTGCCGTGTTCGGTGCCGTGGCAGCGCAGCGCCCCTATGGTATCACCATCGACCGCATGCCCTTCCAAGACCTCGGCAGCACCACCGCCGCCATCGCCGCCATGGAGCAATTCCGCCCGCAAGCGGGCCTGCCGACCCCCCAACGCGAACGCGAGCAGGGCTTTAGCCTCGCCTAGGCCCTAAAAAACCTCCCCAACCTGTGGATAACTGCGCCTGAGCGATTTGTTTATCCGCGGCCATCACCTACAACGGGTGCTCTATTCAACGAAGGGCACCGCCATGACCAGCAGCACCGCAGAGATTCTCAACATTTCCATCGAAGAGGAAATGCGCAAATCCTACCTCGATTACGCCATGAGCGTCATCGTGTCGCGCGCGATTCCGGATGTACGTGATGGCCTGAAGCCGGTGCATCGCCGCATTCTTTTTGGCATGCTGGAGTTGGGCGTTGAATACAACAAGCCCTACAAGAAATCGGCGCGTATCGTCGGCGACGTGATGGGTAAATACCACCCGCACGGCGACAGCGCGATCTACGACTCCCTCGTGCGCATGGCGCAGCCCTTCAGCATGAGCCTGATGCTGGTCGACGGCCAAGGTAACTTCGGCTCCATGGATGGTGATAACGCCGCCGCCATGCGTTACACCGAATCGCGCCTCAGCAAGGCCGCCCACGCGCTGCTGAACGACATCGAGTTCGATACGGTGGATTATCAGGAAAACTACGACGGCGCCGAGCAAGAGCCAGTCGTACTGCCGGCGCGCTTTCCCAACTTATTGGTCAATGGCGGCTCCGGCATCGCGGTCGGCATGGCCACCAACATCCCGCCCCACAATTTGGGCGAGGTGATCGACGCCACCTGCATGCTCATCGACCGGCCTGAAGCCGGAATTGACGAATTAATGGCCGTATGCCCCGCGCCAGATTTCCCCACCGGCGGCATCATCCTCGGCCGCAGCGGCAGCCACTCCGCCATGCACACGGGGCGCGGCTCGGTCGTCATGCGCGGCAAAACGGAAATCGAGGTCGATAAAAAAGGCCGCGAAGCCATCATCATCCACGAGGTGCCCTACCAAGTGAACAAGGCGCGGCTGGTGGAGCGCATCGCCGAGCTGGTGAAAGAGAAAAAGGTCGAAGGCATCAGCGACCTGCGCGACGAGTCGGATAAATCCGGCGTGCGCGTCGTCATCGAGATCAAAAAAGACGCGATGGCCGAGGTCGTGCTCAACCAGCTTTACAGCTACACCCCGCTGCAGACCAGCTTCGGTGTCAACATGCTGGCGCTCAACGCCGGCCGTCCCGAATTGCTTGATCTGAAAAAGGTCCTCACCGCGTTCATCAGCTTCCGCGAGGAAGTGATCTCCCGCCGCACGCAATTCAAGCTCAACAAAGCGCGCGATCGTGCGCACGTCTTGATCGGCCTTGCCATTGCCGTCGCCAATATCGACGAGGTCATCGCCGTCATCCGCAGCTCCGCCGATCCGGTGATCGCGAAGGAAGAACTGATGCGCCGCGAGTGGAAAGCAGGCGACATCATCGCCTTGCTCAACTTGGTAGAAGATTCCGGCAACGTGCTCAACGGCGACAAGATTTTCTTCACCGAGGCGCAAGCGAAAGCCATCCTTGAGCTGCGCCTTGCACGCCTGACGGGGCTGGAGCGCGAGAAGATCGACGGTGAGCTGGGCGAGCTTGCCACCGAGATCAAATACTTCCTCTCCATTCTCGGCAGCCGCGAAAAACTCTACGCCCTGATGCGCGAGGAACTGCAAGAAGTGAAGACGCAGTTCGCCGTGCCGCGACGTACCGAGATCCAAGATTCCGAGGCCGAGATCGATATCGAGCAGCTCATCCAGCGCGAGGAAATGGTCGTCATGGTCACCCAAGGTGGCTACATCAAGCGCGTGCCGCTGGCGACGTATCGTGCGCAAAAGCGCGGCGGCAAAGGCCGTTCGGGGATCGACCTGCGCGAGGAGGACGCGACCACCGAGCTGTTCGTCACCTCCACCCACACGCCGGTATTGTTCTTCAGCTCCACCGGTCAGGTCTACAAACTCAAGGTCTATCGCTTGCCGCTTTCCACGCCGCAAGCGCGCGGTAAGGCACTCGTCAACATCTTCCCACTCAAGGCCGGCGAGACGATCGAGACCTTCATGCCGCTGCCGGAGAACGAGGAGGATTGGGACAAGCTCAACATCTTCTTCGCCACCGCGCAAGGCAATGTCCGCCGCAACGATCTGTCCGATTTCAAATCGGTGCAAAGCAATGGCAAGATCGCCATCCGTCTGGACGAAGGAGACAAACTCGTCGGTGTTAAAACCTGCGCCGAGGAGGACCATGTCCTGCTGGCCAGCCGCGAAGGCAAAGCCATGCGCTTTCCGGTCGATGCGGTGCGCGTCTTCAAATCCCGCACTTCCGATGGCGTGCGCGGCATGAAGCTCGCCGAAAAAGATACCGTCGTTTCCATCTCCATCCTCCATGGCATTCGCGCCACCGCCGAGGAACGCGAGGATTACCGCAAGGTGGCCTCGGCGCGCCGCCGCGCCAGCGGGCAGGAGGAGGCGGATGGCGAGACCATCGACCTCACCGGCATCACGCTGAGCGAGGAGCGTATCGAGCAGATGAGCAAGGCCGAGGAGATGATCCTCACCGTCACCGAACTGGGCTACGGCAAACGCACCAGCGCGTTTGAATACCGCGTCACGGGGCGTGGCGGTTCGGGCGTCACCGGCATCGGCATCAGCAAGAAGAACGGCAATGTCGTCGCCAGCTTCCCGGTCGAGGCCGACGACCAGATCATGCTGATGACCGATAAGGGCACGCTGATCCGCACACCGGTGACGGACATCCGCATCTGCGGCCGCACCAGCCAAGGCGTCATCACCTTCCGTACCGAAGGCAAGGAGAAGGTCATCTCCGCGGTGCGCATTCGCGGCGACCTCATCCAAGAAGATGCGGGCGAGGCGGAAAGCACCAGCGAACCTGAGGCCACGGCGGAAGCTCAATAAGCCACTCGAACGGGAGGGTTTCCCATGCGTATCGGTATTTACCCCGGCACTTTCGATCCCATCACCTTCGGGCATATGGACATCATCCGTCGTGCGTTGCGCGTCGTCGATCAGCTTGTCATCGGTGTCGCGCTCGATTCGGCGAAGGATCCGTTGTTCGATGTTAAAACCCGCGCGGCCATGGTCGAAAAAGATATCGAAACCGTTTTGGGTGCCGATACCAAGCGCATCGCCGTCACGCCGTTTTCGGGCCTGCTGGTCAACTTCGCACGCGAGCAGGGCGCCACCTTATTGATCCGTGGTTTACGCGCCGTTTCTGATTTCGAATATGAATTCCAGATGGCTTCGGTGAACAATAAAATCGCGCCGGAAATCGAGACCGTGTTCCTCACCGCGAGTGACGCCACGCATTTCATCTCGTCGCGCTTTGTCAAACAAATCGGGCGCTTAGGCGGCGATGTTAGCAAGTTTGTTTCGGCCGATGTCGCCGAGATGATCCGGCAAGAATATTTGGTGGGGCGCGGGTAACATCTGTCGATTGCAATTGCCGCGCCGCCGCGCTAAACCCGCCTTCATCCACACCAACGGAGTTTCTTATGCGCCTACGTTCACTGCTTGCTGGCTTTGCCATGCTGTTCAGCGTTTCTACCGCCCATGCCCTCGAGATCAAAGACCCCGAGAACACGCTGTTTCTGCAACTGAAGGGCGGCACCGTGGTCATTGAGCTCAAGCCCGATGTTGCGCCCAACCACGTCAAACGCATCAAGGAACTGGCACGCAAAGGCTTCTACGACGGCATCGTCTTCCACCGCGTGATCGATGGTTTCATGGCGCAGACCGGCGACCCGACGGGCACCGGTGCTGGCGGCAGCGATCTTCCGAATCTGAAGGCTGAATTCAACAGCATGAAACACATCACCGGCACGCTTTCGATGGCGCGTAGCAGCTCGCCCGATAGCGCGAACTCGCAGTTCTTCATCTGCTTCAAGCCGTCGTCGTTCCTCGATGGCCAATACACCGCCTTCGGCCAAGTGATCGCAGGCATGGAATTCGTCAACGCCATCAAGAAGGGCGATCCGGCAAATAACGGTTCGGTCACCGCACCGGATAAGATCATCAGCCTGAAAGTGGTGGCGGATGCGGCAAAACCAGCAGCGGCTGCACCGGCCGCCGCACCAGCAGCACGCTAGAGAAAGGGCGATTCCATGGCCAAGAAAGATAAAAAAGCGGACGCGGCAGCAGTCGACCTCAGTTCGCCGGAGAATAAACTCTTGATGCAACTGAAGGACGGCGCCGTCACCATCCAGCTGCGCCCCGATTGGGCGCCGCGCCACGTCAAACGCATCAAGGAGCTGGTGCGCGAAGGCTTCTACGACGGCATCATCTTCCACCGCGTCATCGAAGGCTTCATGGCGCAGACCGGCGACCCGACGGGCACCGGCATGAGTGGCTCGGGCACCAAGCTCAAGGCCGAGTTCAACAAGGCCACGCACGATCGCGGCGTATGTTCCATGGCGCGTGCAGCCAATATCGACAGCGCCGATTCGCAGTTCTTCATCTGCTTCAGGAACGCCGGCTTCCTCGATGGCCAATATACTGCGTGGGGCGTCGTCATCGATGGCATGCAGCATGTCGATGCCATCGCGCGCGGCGAGCCGCCGGCCAACCCCGACAAAATGATCAGCGTGAAAGTCGCGGCGGACGTGGCTGCAGCTGCGTAAGCGGCGGTCATGCGCGTCGAGCTGTTCGATTTCCACCTACCCGAAGGCCGCATCGCCCATGCGCCCGTAACCCCGCGCGACAGTGCCAAGCTACTGCATGTGAACGGCGGCGGCCTGCGCGATTGTATCGTCCGCGATCTGCCGGCACTGCTCAACGCCGGCGATGTCATCGTCTTCAACGATAGCCGCGTCATCCCCGCGCGGCTATTTGCGGATGTTGGCGGCAAACGCATCGAGATCTTGCTCCACCAAGCCATGGGTGCCGCTTCCTCCAACCAGTGGTTGGCCTTTGCCCGCCCCGCAAAAAAGCTCAAAGCCGGCATGCAGTTGCATTTCGCCGAGGATTTTTCCGCCAGCGTCCTTGGCCGCACCGAAGACGGGCAGGTGCAGCTCGCCTTCGATGGGGATGCCGCCACGCTATTCGATAAACTGCGCGCCCACGGCCATATGCCGCTGCCGCCTTACATCGCGCGAGCCGATACCGCCGCCGATAAGCAGGACTACCAGACCATGTACGCGCGTGCCGATGGCTCCGTCGCCGCGCCCACGGCGGGTTTGCATTTCACACCGGAATTGATGGCCGCACTTCAGGCCAAAGGCATTCACACCGCCTTCGTCACCTTGCATGTCGGCGCCGGTACCTTCCAGCCGGTGAAGGTCGAGGATACGGACGCCCACGTCATGCACCATGAGCATATCGAGATCGGCCGTGGGGCCTGCGACACCATCAACGCCGCGCGTGCCGCCGGTGGCAAGGTGGTGGCGGTGGGCACCACCAGTCTACGCATCCTCGAATCCGTCGCCGCGGCGGATGGAACCCTCGCGCCCTTCGTCGGCGAGACCGGCATTTTCATCACGCCGGGCTACCGTTTCAAGGTCGTCGATCGCCTCATGACCAACTTCCATTTGCCAAAATCCACCCTGTTCATGCTGGTTTCCGCCTTTGCGGGGCTCGAAAAAATGCAGGCCGCGTATGCCCACGCCATCGACCATGCGTATCGTTTCTATTCCTATGGCGACACATCGCTGCTAGAACGCGCCTCATGACACTCGCCTTCACCATTCACGCCCGCGACGGCAACGCCCGCACTGCCACCCTTGCCACCAAGCACGGCGATATCCGCACGCCGGCGTTCATGCCCGTGGGCACCGCCGCCACCGTCAAGGCCATGCACCCCGAAGCGGTGGCCGCCACCGGCGCCGATATTCTGCTGGGCAACACCTATCACCTCATGCTGCGGCCGACGGCGGAGCGCATCGCCAAGCTCGGCGGTTTGCACACGTTCATGAACTGGGACAAACCCATCCTCACCGATTCGGGCGGGTTTCAGGTCATGTCGCTCGCGGGTTTGCGCAAAATCACCGAGGAGGCAGTCACCTTCCAGTCGCATATCGATGGCAGCAAGCATGTGCTGTCGCCTGAACGCTCGATGGAGATCCAGCATCTGCTCGGCGCTACCATCACCATGGCGTTCGACGAATGTACGCCCTTTCCCGCGACGGAAGATGTCGCGCGCACCAGCATGGAGCTATCCATGCGCTGGGCGGCGCGCTCGCGCAACGCCTTCCAAAAACGCGAGGGCTACGGCCTGTTCGGCATCGTCCAAGGCAGTGTCTATGGGCCGCTGCGCCTGCGCTCTATCGCCGCACTCACCGATATCGGCTTCGATGGCTACGCCATCGGCGGGCTTGCGGTGGGCGAGGGGCAGGCCGAGATGTTCCGCGTGCTCGATTTCACCATCCCCGCCACACCGGCGGATAGGCCGCGCTACCTCATGGGCGTCGGCAAGCCGGATGATATTCTGGGTGCGGTCGAGCGCGGGGTCGATATGTTCGATTGCGTCATTCCCACCCGTTCGGGGCGCAACGCGCGCGCCTATACCAGCATGGGCGAGATCAACCTGCGCAATGCCCGCCATGCCGATGACCCGCGCCCGCTGGATGCGGCGACCGATTCGCCCATCAACCGTTACTCCCGCGCCTATCTGCACCATCTCTTCAAGGCGGATGAAATGCTCGGGCCCATGCTGCTCACCCAACATAACTTGCATTACTATCAGGTGTTGATGTCGGGCATCCGCGCCGCGATCGCAGCGGGCAACTTGGCCGCGCATGCCGCCGCCTTACGCGAAGGCTGGAAAAAGGGTGATCTAGCGGCCGATCTTATTGCTTGAGCAATCGCCGATATGCTGCACCACGCGGTTGGTCAGCGGTTTCACGTCATCGAGCGTCACCTCCGCCATGCCGTTGGGGAAGGCAAGGCGCCCATCCAGTGACTGTAGCACCTCGAGGAGTTCATTCTTCATACGTGCGGGTGCGTTTTTCATATAAAGACCCATCACAGCGGGATGCTGGCCATTGATGGCATCACAGGTCATCTTGTTCTTCAAGAAATCGCTGATATACACGACCGAAAAGGCCTCGACGATGGCAGGCAGCTCCGATTTATCCAAACGGCCGTTTTTATTGATGTCGTAGCCACCCATCACTTCCGCACTTTTGGTGAAGTAACTGGGGGTGTAGACTTCAGGCTTTTTTTCCAGAGCCGCATCAAGGGATGGAGTGGCCGGAGCTTTGTCGGGATGGCGCATGCAAGCCTCGTTCATAAGAAGATGATATGCATTAAAACTACCGGAAACCAACCCCGCTGAATGTGACAATCGCGTGAAATCATAGCGGCGAGGGAGGCCGTGACCGCCCGCCACATCCGCCGCAAAGCAGGCGATTTCCTGACTTCGCGCCGCGGATGTAGAAAAACTTGCCCAGATGCTTGACAATCCACGGATAATCCGTAAGTTCGCCCTTCTTTTTACCAGCGTACCGTGTGAGTCGGTAGCTCAGTTGGTAGAGCACACGACTTTTAATCGTGTTGTCGAGGGTTCGATCCCCTCCCGACTCACCATTTAAAAAACCCATCCGTGCAAACGGGTGGGTTTTTTAAATGGTGCTGTTGGGTAGGTGCGTGAGAAACCGCGCAGGGTTCACAAAACGCCAGCAGGCGTTTTAGACCCGAGTCCATCCCCTCCCGACCTTATTAAGCTACCTATTTCCCGATTGCCTTCATGTATTTCAGCATCTCGGCCTTGATCTTGCCGCGCAGCAGGTAAAGGGCGATGATGTTGGGCAACGCGCAACCCAAGATCAGCAGGTCGGCTAGATCCATGATCACGCCGAAGGTCGCGATACCGCCGACGAAACAAGCGACGGTATAAAGCACATAATAGCCCTTGATACCGCGCCGCCCGAATAGGTGGCACCATGCGATCTCGCCGTAATAGCTCCAGCCAATGGTGGTGCCATAGGCGAACAGGAACACGCACACCGCCAGCATGATGGTGAACCAATCGCCCACCGTCGCGAAGGCCGTCGCCGCGATCAGCACGCCATCCTCGAGCGACGCACCCTGATAGGCATCGGTGATGACCACGATCAGCCCCGTCAGCAGCGCGATGAAAGCGGCGAACAGCGGCTCGATGAGGGCGATGGAACCCTCGCGCGCGGGTTCATGCACCCGTGCCGCCGCGTGCGCAATGGGGGCGGAGCCAAGCCCCGCTTCGTTGGCGAACAGCGCCCGCTTGAAAGCGATGATGAGCATGCCGAGCAAGCCGCCTTGGGCGGCGCTGGCGGTGAAGGCATCATGGAAAATGAGAGTGAGCGCCGCCGGCAACGCCTCGATATGCACCGCCACGATGATGAGGGCGCAGGCAAGGTACACAATCCCCTTCAGCGGGCCCACGGCCTCGGCCACCTTCGCGATGCGCTTGATGGAGCCAAACAGCACAAGGCCGACCAGCAGCGCGAACGCGGCGGATATTACCCATGCATGGCTTGCCAGCGAAGGGATCTGGTTGGCCAGAATTTTCACCGTCTGGTTCGATTGGAACATGTTGCCGCCGCCGATGGCACCGCCAAGGCAGAAAATGGCGAACACCGTCGCAAGCACGCGCCCCATGCGGGCATAGCCAAGCTCAGCAAGCCCCGCGCGCAGGTATTGGATGGGGCCGCCTTCAATTTTGCCGTCCGCATCCACCTTGCGGTACATCAGCGAGAGCGTCACTTCGGCGAATTTCGTCGCCATCGAGAACAGCCCCATGACGATGATCCAAAAGATGGCGCCGGGGCCGCCCACCGCCACCGCGACCGAGACACCGGCGATGGAGCCAAGGCCGACGGTCGCTGAAATGGCCGAGAGGAACGCCTGTAACTGGCTGATCTCGCCGGCGTCCTTGTCGTCCTTGGATTTGTGGGTGATGAGTTGGAACGAATGGCGCAGCAGGCGGATATTCACCCCGCGCAGATAGACCGTGAAGAACCCAGCCGCCACCATCAGCCACAGCACGATCATCGGGAACCCGCCGATATCGTAGAATAGGACGCTCGAAAGCCCCGAAACGACTGGTTTTAGGGCGATTTCTGCGGTCGATGCCAGATCCATGCGAAGCTCCATTCCGATAGGTTTCCCCGATTCTTAGCGCATCGTCACGCGTTTGTCACATTCGCGTGTTATTATGAAGAATGTAGGAGTGTGCGTGTGAGCCAAATCACGACCGAATCGAACGAGACCAAGACCAGCAGCTGGCGGGATAAAACCCTCAAAGCCGCGGGCGTTGGCTATTTGGTGGGTGATTTCGCTGGGGTCGGCGCCAGTGTCTTGCGTGGCAAGTTCGAGTCCAACTGGGCAACGGCGGGTGGGTTTGCAACATGGGCAGCAGGTGGTTTGGCTGCCGCGGTATACGGAAATCCCGATTCCGAAAAACAACTCGAGATTCTTGCGCACAAACTCGAAGCCTATCTTGTGAAGCATGGTGCC
>JBIIAV010000055.1:0-10136 GCA_044239745.1 Rickettsiales bacterium | reverse complement strand
GTGCCGGTGTGCTGGCGGTGATGCTGGGGCCGCTGGGCGCCTTCGTGGTGTGGCGGCAGATGGCGTATTTCGGTGATACCATCGCGCATTCGGCGTTGCTGGGGGTTGCCCTTTCGCTGATGGCGCACGGCGCATTGCCGATGACGCCGGCGATTCTAGTGGTGGCGCTTACGGTGGCGTTCATTCTCTCGCGCTACGGCCGCGATGCGCGCTTTCATACCGATACGCTGCTGGGCATTCTAGCGCATGGTGCGTTGGCGCTGGGCGTGGTGCTGGTGGCGCTCAACCGCGAGGTGCAGGTGGATGTGAACGCCTATCTCTTTGGCGATGTGCTGGCGATAAGCTGGGCGGACGTGGCATGGCTGGCAGGGTTGGCCGTGCTGGTGGTAGCAACGTTGCACCGGCAATGGCGCGCCTTGCTGATGGCAACGATCGACCCTGCGATGGCACAGGTGGCGGGCATCCACGTGGCGCGGCAGCAATTGCTGCTGACATTATTGCTTGCGGCGGTGATCGCGGTGGCGATCAAGATCACCGGTGTGCTGCTCATCACGGCGCTACTCATCATGCCGGCGGCGGCAGCGCGCACCCTTGCCAAATCGCCCGTGCAGATGGCGGTGCTGGCCAGCGTTATTGGCGTGGTGAGTGTGACGGCTGGGCTGTTTGGCTCGCTTGCCATCGACGCGCCGACGGGCCCGATGATGGTCGTCGCGGCAGCTATTATATTCGTGCTGTGTTCGGTGGTGAAGCGGCGCGCCTAGCTAGCCGTTGGCGCTCACGTATGCCCATGCTTCGATGCCCGATTCCAACGTCACTGCGACGCGGCGGTACGCATCGACCTCGTACGAATCGGCGGCGGCCAATTCCTCGGGCGTGACATCGAACACCATACCCTCCACCCGATCGAGCGGGTTATCGCTTGGATGCAGCAAGGGGTGCTGCGTCTCGTGGCTGAGGGCGAGCACGTGGGCATCCTCGATGGTGATGGTGGTGAGGCGATAGCCGAGCAACGCATCCGCCGCGCCGGACAGCGTGCGGCCGAAGGTGGAGCGCTGCACCGACGCATACCGCAACGTGCCATACGAAAATAGTTTCTCGATGCGAGGCATGGCCTTATGCCGCCGCTTTGAGCACCTTGCGCAAGCGCGTGAAGCCGGCATCGAGATCGGAGATCAGATCCTTCGGTGCCTCAAGCCCGATATGCAGGCGCAGGAAGGTGGCGTTCTTGTCCCATGTCGTGACGTCGCGCATTTTGTAGGGCTGATAGGCGATGACGAGCGACTCGAACCCGCCCCAGCTATAGCCCATGCCGAAATGTTTCAATCCGTCGAGCATGGCGGCGAGCGAGGGGTTGGTTGCCTCTCTCAGCTCGATGGCAAACAGGCCGCAGGCGCCGGTCATGTCGCGCTTCCAGAGTGCGTGGCTGGGGTCGCCCGGCAATGCGGGGAACAGCACGCGCTTCACTTCCGGCACCGATTGCAGCCATGTCGCGACCTCGATGGCGTGGGCTTCGTGTTGCTTCAAGCGCACCGCGATGGTGCGAAGTCCGCGCAGGGCGAGATAGGCGTTGTCGCCGCTGGGGATGGCGCCGAGGTTGCGGTGCGCGCGGTTGAGCTGGGCATAATGCTTCGCCTTACACATGACCGCGCCCATCACGAGATCGGAGTGACCGCCGATATATTTGGTGGCAGAGTGGATGGAGATATCGACGCCCAGATCGAACGGTTTTTGCAGCAGCGGCGTCGCCCATGTATTATCGGCTATCACAATCGCGCCGGCGGCATGCGCGACCTTGGCAATAGCGGGGATGTCCTGCATCTCGAAGGTGTTGGAGCCGGGGCTCTCGCAATAGATGACCTTGGTGTTGGGCTTCATGAGCGCGGCGATGCCGGCGCCGATGGTGGGATCATAGAACTGCACCTCGATGCCAAGGCGTACCAGCTCGTGCTTCACGAAATGGCGGGCGGAGCTGTAGATGCAATCGGGCACGAGGACGTGGTCGCCGCTGCTCAGGAAGGCGAGCATGGAGGTGGTGATGGCCGCCAAGCCGGAGGCGGTGATGATGGCGTGATCCGCCCCCTCGAGCGCGACGAGCGCTTCCTCCAACCCGTCGGTGGTGGGCGAACCGTAGCGGCCATAACCGCGATGGGCGTTCTTGCCGGTCTCGTAATCGTGGAAGGTCTGGTAATCGGGGAAGATGACCGTGCTGGTGCGGTGCACCGGCGGGTTGACCGAGCCGCAATCGCGTTTCGGGTCGCGGCCGAGATAGACCAGTTGCGTATCCAGTTCGGTGGTGGTGTGCTTGCTCATTTCTAAAACTCCCGCCAGCTAAGGCCGACAATGACGTGGCTTACCTTTTTATCGCGCCCGAACGGTAGCATGCAGGAGCGATATTTGACCACTTTGTTACGTTCGTTGATGAATTGCCCCGTATCGGTAAGCGGGGCTGGGCTTTCGATGATGCTATCGATATGGCGGACGATGGCCGCGCCTTGGAAATGGCGCTGGGCGGTGTTGAAGCTGCGGCCGATCATGTCCTTGCCGTAGACTTCGCGCACCTTATCGCCCACTTGGTAGAAGTTCAGCACGAAGGGCTTGTTCTCAACCGCTGGTGATACCGTAAAAAGCACGCAGCTTTGCCAGATATCGGCGATGGAGGAGGCGTTGAAATGGCTGTAATCCGGCATCGGCGACTCTTTGCGCAGATTGTTCCAGTAGCCGATCAGGCGGTCGGGTAAGCGGTGCTCGTTCATGTCCGTTCCTTCACGCTTGCAACTATAGCGCGATAATGTTAAACCTATGGTTGTATGCCAGCGCTGCGATTCATCACCGCCTTCGCCGATATGTGGGTCAGTCCTGCAATCCTCCTGCTATACGCAGTTCGCACGCGAAATGCAAATACTCGTCGCGCGCACGGCTCGCGCAAGATTTATCGATAAAACCCCGTGCGGGGCTGGATTTTTCGCCACGGCTTGATTACAACGCAGGCTCACCACGTTTTCGATGAGCACCATGACCACCAAATATTACCCCGATATCGAGGCAAACCCGAACTTCCCCGCGCTGGAGCAGGACATGCTCGCGTTCTGGAAAACATCGAACGCGTTCGAGCGCTCCGTCGACGCGCGGCCGGCCACAAAAGACGGCAAGAACAACGCCTATGTGTTCTACGATGGCCCGCCATTCGCCAACGGCCTGCCGCATTACGGCCATTTATTGACGGGTTACGTCAAGGACGCCATCGCCCGCTACCACACCATGAAGGGCAAGCGCGTGGAGCGCCGCTTCGGTTGGGATTGCCACGGCCTGCCCGCCGAAATGGGGGCAGAGAAGGAGCTGAACATCAGCGGCCGCGCCGCCATCCAGCAATATGGCATCGATAAGTTCAACGCCCATTGCCGCACCAGCGTGATGAAATACGCCCATGAGTGGGAATATTACGTCAACCGCCAAGGCCGCTGGGTGGATTTCGCCGGCGACTATAAAACCATGGATACGCCGTTCATGGAATCGGTGCTGTGGGCGTTCAAACAGCTGTACGACAAAGGCCTCGTCTACGAATCCATGCGGGTGATGCCCTATAGCTGGGCGGCGGAAACACCGCTGAGCAACTTCGAGACGAAGCTCGATAACTCCTACCGCGACCGCGACGACAAAGCGGCGTATGTGAAGTTCAAGCTGAAGGAAAAGCCGAAAGGCGCGCCGGATGCGGAGAATTACTACATCGTCGCATGGACGACCACGCCATGGACATTGCCCGCGAACCTAGCTTTAGCGGTGAATGTTGAATTTGAATATCGCTGCTATCTGGATGGCGGCGATTGTATGATAATCTCGAAGTCTGTCATGCCAGCGAAAGCTGGCATCCAGCTTAACGAACAACAACTGGATGCCAGCTTTCGCTGGCATGACATGGCTGGGTCGGCACTTGTCAACCTCACTTACGAACCACTGTTCCCCTATTTCGCCGATACCAAGAATGCCTTCCGCATTCTGGATGGTTCGAGCTTCGTGACCGAAGGCGATGGCACCGGCGTGGTGCATATCGCCCCCGGTTTCGGTGAGGACGATTTTAACTTAGCAGCGAAGAACGACGTGCCGGTGGTAGTACCAGTCGATGGGCGCGGGTTCTACACGAGCGAAGTCGGCGAACTCGCCGGGCTGCACGTGATATGGGATGAAGCAACCAACCACAAGAACACCGGTAACGAAGCGGTGCTGCGGTTGTTGAAAGATTCCGGCGCGCTACTCCGCCAAGAGCAATACCGCCACAGCTACCCGCATTGCTGGCGCACGGATACGCCACTGATCTATCGTGCGCTGCCAAGCTGGTATGTGGAGGTGACGAAATTCCGCGACCGCGCCGCCGAAATCAACCAGCAGATCAACTGGATTCCCGCCCATGTGAAAGATGGCCAGATGTGCCATATGCTGAAAACCGCGCCGGATTGGAGTATCTCGCGCAACCGTTTCTGGGGCACGCCGATTCCCGTCTGGCGCAGCCCAAGCGGAAAGATCATCGTCTGCGGTTCCATCGCCGAGATCGAAACATTAAGCGGGCAAAAGGTGACGGACCTGCACCGGCCATTCATCGACGCCATCACCATCACGCGGGACGGCGAAACCTACACCCGTGTCGAGGATGTGTTCGATTGCTGGTTCGAAAGTGGCTCCATGCCCTTCGCGCAGCTGCACTATCCGTTCGAAAATAAAGAGCTGTTCGAGAAGAATTTCCCTGCGGATTTCATCACCGAATATGTCGGCCAGACGCGCGGCTGGTTCAACACGCTCATCATGCTGAGCACGGCGCTGTTCGATAAGGCGCCGTTCAAGAACTGCATCTGCCACGGGGTGGTGCTGGATGCCGAGACGGGCCAGAAATACAGCAAACGCCTCAAGAATTATAAGGATCCGAAAGAGGTGATGGATAATTTCGGTGCGGATGCGCTGCGCTGGATGATGCTGGCATCACCTGTCATGCGCGGGGCGGATATCGGCGTCGACCCTGAGGGTAAATTCATCCGCGATGTGGTGCGCCTGAACATCAAGCCGCTGTGGAGCGCGTTCAACTTCTTCACGCTCTACGCCAATGCGGACGGGGTGAAGGCGAAGCAGATCACGGCGTCGGACAATATGCTCGACCGCTATATCCTCGCCAAGGCGAAAGCGGCGGTGCAGACGATCGAAAAAAGCCTCGATGCCTATGACACCACCGGCGCGACCGAGGCCAGCACGCAGTTTTTCGATGTGCTGAACAACTGGTACATTCGCCGCTCGCGCCCGCGCTTCTGGGCGGAGGATATGAGCGCGGATAAACAAGCCGCGTACGACACGTTGTTCACGGTGCTGAACCTGCTGTGCGTGGCAACTGCGCCGCTGCTACCCTTTGTCACCGAAGCGGTCTATCGCGGGTTGAACGGCGCCAGCGAAAGCGTGCATTTGCAGGATTTCCCCGATGCGGGTGGGATTGATGATGCTAAATTTGTAATCAAGAGAATGGATTGGGTGCGAGATGTTTGTAACTCTGCATCTGCGATTCGTAATAAGCAGAATATTCGCAATCGCCAACCTCTAAACAGTCTCACAGTAATAGGTCAACTAGAGGTTCTCAATAGTATAGCAACCGGCGAGGCTGGTGATTGGGACTACTACTACGCAAGGATTGCTGAAGAGCTGAATGTAAAAAATGTACAATTTAATGGAGATCCAAACGACTTAAAAAATAGCGCCGACCTGAAACTCACTATTAACTCACAAGTTTTAGGGAAACGACTTCCTGCAAAGATGAAGGAAATCCTTCCAGCCTCCAAAAAGGGTGACTGGAAGCACCTTGAAGATGGGGGTATAGAAATCGCGGGAGAAAAGCTGCTGCATGGAGATTACACAATTCAGTTAGACCCAAAACCCGAGTACAAGGATTCATCATCTCCGCTTTCATCCAACGATGCGCTCGTCATACTCGACCTCACCATCACCCCCGAACTCGAGGCCGAAGGCCGCGCGCGGGATCTGGTGCGCATGATCCAGCAGGCGCGTAAGGATGCGGGCTTGCACGTGGCGGATCGCATCACGCTCGGCCTCGATGTGCCAAGCGAATTCAAATCCGCGCTGGCCACGCATGGCGATTTCATCGCCGCGCAAACGCTGGCGACCAGCTGGAAAGAAGGCAGCGCCGGCAGCGCCCAGCAAGTGAAGCAGGAGCTGGACGGCGCCGAGTTCATCATCGGCCTGAGTAAAGTGGCGTGACCGCCGAGATGCCGCATGTCGGGGTGATCGGCGCTGGTGCGTGGGGCACGGCGCTGGCGATTTTGGCCAACCGCGCCGGCAGCCAAGCGACATTGTGGACACGCAACCCGCAGGTGATCGATTCCATCCGCGCGCGGCGCGAGAACGCGCAATACCTGCCGGAGCAATTCATCGACCCCGCCATCGCCGTGACGGACAAGACGGATTTCATCGCCGAGTGCGACATGCTGGTCATCACCATTCCGGCGCAATCGCTGCGCACGGTGGCGATCTCGCTTTCGGACACGGTGCCCTCGAACGTGCCGCTGATCATCGCGACGAAGGGCATCGAGCGCGGCTCGCTGATGCTGATGAGCGAGGTGCTGCAATCCATCCTGCCGCATAACCCGTATGCGATTTTATCCGGCCCGAACTTCGCGCGCGACGCCGCCAATGGCTTGCCGACGGCGACATCGCTGGCGCTGCACCACAGCCATTTGTCCGATAAGATCATTTTCGCCCTCGGCGGGAAATTCTTCCGGCTCTATGTCAATAACGACCCGATCGCGACGCAAATCGCGGGGGCGGTGAAGAACGTCATCGCCATCGCGGCGGGCATCGTGGAGGGGCGTGGGCTGGGCGAGAATGCGCGCGCGGCGCTCATCACCCGCGGGCTGGCCGAGATTACGCGGCTTGCCAAGGCCAAGGGCGGCCAAGAGGAAACGCTGATGGGGCTTTCCGGCATCGGCGATATGATGCTGACCTGCATGAGCACCAAGTCGCGTAACTATACGCTGGGTGTGGCGCTGGGGCGCGGCAGCCTGAGCAGCAATCGCGGGCTGACCGAAGGGGTCGCCACCGCCGAATCGGTGACGCAGCTGGCGCGCAAATTGGGCGTGGCGATGCCGATCACCTTTGCCGTGGCCGAGGTGCTTAGCGGTGCGCTACCGGTGGGCACCGCCATCGAACGGCTACTGGAACGGCCACTGACCAGCGAAGCATAGTTTTTATAAGCCGCTGTTAATCAATGGTTTTTATTTATAAGCGCATAGCGAATTGTCATGAAACTGTCATCCTATGGACGCGCGGGAATGCTATAGTGGAAGCTAGGAAATAAGGATCTTAGCACCATTATGGCACTACTCGCTGACATCGACGATAGCTACACCAAAACCGGCAAGGGCACGCTGACCCGCTGGGCGAACAAGCTGAGCCTTGTTCCGGTGATTGGCGGTCTGCTGTCGTGGCCACTTGGCATGATAAGCACAACAATCGAATCGGCACAGTGGTTGTTCCGCGGAAAATTGGGCAGTGCGGTGACAACGGCGGTGGCGGGTACGGTCGGCAATTCGGTGAATGCCCTCACAGGTGGTTTCTCCGGTATCACGTGGTGGATGGGCAACGCTGCCTCCGGTGGCCTTACGGGCGCGACGCTCGGCACGCATGCGCGCGCGGCGACGGAAGCATTGATCGGCGGCGTATCGGGCGCACTGGGCGCAAAGCCGCAAGTATTGAGTTCCTACCCCGCTGCCATCGGCAGCATCGGTAGCGGCACGGCCGTGCAAGGCCCCGGAAAACTCGCCGCCGGCGTTTCCGCCCAGCGCGGCGAGGATGCAAACGCCGCTTACGCACGCTACATGCGTGGCGACGGTGGTGTACATGTGAATGAACTGCAATCGGCCAATGGCCGCGGTGCATAAGGACTAATGACAACGACAAGAAACGAATCTAAGGTAAGTGCGATGACCAACAATGCGATAAACCAGATGAACCAGTGGGAACAGAAATACCACGATATCACCGAGCTGTATGTGCTCGCCGACGAGCTGTTGGCGACGGTGGAGACGGCCAGCAACCCGCAGATGCAGTTGGGGCTGGTGGAGTCGCTGATCGAGACCATCGGTGAATCGGCCGATGTGCTGACGGATGAATACATCGCCCTGTGCGAAGGTACGCCGGCGCGCAAGAAATCGGCCAAGGGGCGGGTGGAAGGTGCGTTACGCAAGGTGTATGTGGCGATGGGTGATTTTGCCGTGCGTGCACGCGATGCCAAGAATGCGGCGCATCTCATCGTCAAGAAACTCAAGCGCCAGTTGGAACAAGTGATCTCGAACTTTGTCGAGATGATCCAGCTTTCGCTCGATCATATCATGCAAAAGCACGACGTGGACGACTTGAAGGCGCGCCACGCTAATATCTCGCTGATGCTTTATAGTGCGGGCAAAGGCCAAGCCTAGCCACTAAGATAATGCGCCGTGTGCGCTAAATTCCGCTCATGATGAAGAACCCGCAGCTCTCCGTATCGCTGGTGCGCTGGTAGGTGCCGCTATAATCCGTACCGCTGCTTGAGGTGGTGCAGGCGGTGGCGGTGCCGAAGTTGCCGCCGCCGGTGCCGTTGGCGATCCACTTACCCGTTGCCGGCTGGCCGTCGTCGGCTTTGGTGTCGACGTTGAATGCGTCCGTCGGGGTGAGGGCGGCGTTGATTGGCTCGCCGGTGTTGGTGCCGCCGCTGCGACCGAACGCCAGCATGTTACCGAGATTCATGGTGTAGACGGTGGTGGTGGCGGTGAGGTTGGCATAATAGAAGCTGAAGCCCGCTCGGTCGATGCGCGAATTGGGGATGTTGGAGCCGATGACGAAATCGTTCGCGCCGCCACCGCCGGTGGCACCGGTGAAGCTGCTATTGACGAACCCCGCAAGGTTGATCTGTTGCCAGAAGCGGAAACGTTCCGTGCCGGCGACCTGCCCGTCGGCGTCGCCGTTGCCGGTGGTCGACCAGTAGCTGGCGGCATTGGGCATGTCGCCCGGCAGGTAGCGGTATTGGTTGCGGAAGTTGTTGGCGGCGGCCATGTAGGCCTCGGCATCGGCGGCGACGGTGCGCAGTTTGCCGGCGCTGACCAATGACCGGCCGGAAAGCACCCCGCCGATGATGAGGCCGATGATGACCAGCACGATGCTTAGTTCGACAAGGGTGAAGGCGTGGCGTGGTGTGGTGCGTTGCATGGTGGATAGATTACCATCGGCGGCGGATGGGCGGCAACAAAATAAAAAAGGGCGCCGCGAAGGGCGCCCTTTTCCACACGATACGTCCACCGGTTAGATGGAGTAGTACATTTTGAACTCGATCGGGTGCGGAGCCATTTCCCACTTCTCGATCTCCTCCATTTTGAGGGCGATGAGCGCGTCGATCTGGTCGTCGCTGAAGACGTCGCCCTTCTTGAGGAAGGCGCGGTCGGCATCCAGCGCTTCCACGGCCTCACGCAGGGAGCGGCACACGGTCGGGATATCCTTCAGTTCTTCCGGCGGAAGGTCGTAGAGGTTCTTATCCATCGCGTCGCCGGGGTGGATCTTGTTCTCGATACCGTCCAGACCCGCCATCAGCAAGGCCGAGAAGGCGAGGTACGGGTTGGCCGAGCTATCGGGGAAGCGGGTCTCGATGCGCTTGGCCTTGGGCGATGCCACATACGGGATGCGGATGGACGCCGAACGGTTGCGCGAGCTGTAGGCGAGCAGTACCGGTGCTTCGTAGCCCGGAACCAAACGCTTGTAGCTGTTGGTGGACGCGTTGGTGATGGCGTTCAAGGCCTTGGCGTGCTTGATGATGCCGCCGATGTAGTACAGGCACATTTCCGACAGGTCGGCGTAGCCGTTGCCCGCGAACAGGGGTTTGCCGTCCTTCCAGATCGACTGGTGCACATGCATGCCAGAGCCGTTATCGCCAGCGACGGGCTTGGGCATGAAGGTCACCGTTTTGCCGTAGGTATGGGCGATGTTATGGATGACGTATTTGTATTTCTGGACGTTGTCGGCGGTGGCCGTCAGCGTGCTGAAATCGAAGCCCAGCTCGTGTTGGCTCGGTGCCACTTCGTGGTGGTGCAGCACCGGCTTGATGCCCACTTCGGTGAGGGTGG
>JBIIAV010000144.1:0-2603 GCA_044239745.1 Rickettsiales bacterium | reverse complement strand
ACATCACTCCAGTCGGGTGCGCCACTCCTATATCGCACGGGCATTATCCGGAAAAAGGCGCACGCCTCAGTTTTTGGCGGCCTCGGCCTGCTTGCGGCGATGGTCGTCGAGCCGTAGGAAGGTGGCGTAGCCTTCGGTCGTGATTCCCTCGCGGCGAATCACCGTCAGCGCGGTCTTGAGGATGATGGCGATATCGAGCCACGGCGTCCAGTGATCGACATACCAGATATCCATCGTAAGGCGTTTGTCCCAATCAAGGTTGTTGCGGCCGTGGATCTGTGCCCAGCCGGTGATGCCTGGCTTCACCTCGTGGCGGCGCATTTCGGTCGCCGAATAGAACGGGAAGAAATCGAACAACAGCGGGCGCGGGCCCACGAAGCTCATCTCGCCTTTGAGGATATTGAACAGCTGCGGCAGCTCGTCGATGCTCATGCTGCGCATGCGCTCGCCGAAGGGAGTCAAGCGTTCTTCGTCGCTCAGCGGGTTGCCGTTGGCGTCGACCGCGTCGCGCATCGTGCGGAACTTGAGGATGGTGAACGGCTTTTGGTCGAGGCCGGGGCGCACCTGACGGAACAGGATGGGCGTGCCCATGCTGCGATAAATCCGGTACGCCGCCCATAGCATGAACGGCGAGAACAGCAACAGCGCAAGCAGCACCCCTGCAATATCCATCCCCCGCTTGATGATCCGATACACCATTCTGCAACCTTGTTTTTTCTTGTGGCCGCACGTTGCACGCCGACCGTAATCCTTACGTGATACACGAATCATGCCGTTGTGCAAATATTACTGCGAGGAACCCGCCGCGCGGGCGGCCCACGGCTTCACGCTGAAGGCGGCGCCCAACGCATACCAGCCCATGATGGCCGTCCAGTTCGTGAAGTAGCTTTGCGTCGACATGAACGGGAAAAAATGCAGCAACAGCACGCCCATCAGCAACGCCGGCGGAATGAGCGCCGCGCCGCGCACACCGCGCAGCATCTGCCCCACCTCGCGCAGCAGCGACAGCACTATCGCCACCATCAGCAACAGCCCGACCAAGCCCGCCTCGGCGAACCATTCAAGGTAGGGGTTGTGGGCATGCATGAAATGCTCGCCCGTCGCGGCCGGCCCTTGGGCGATCATCAGCGATTCGTAGGCATCGCGGAAACCTTGGATACCGACACCGGTCAGCCAGTGGTCATATCCGGTGGTAAGCGCTGCGGTGAAGACCTTGCCATAGGGCGATTGCGAGAAATTCTGCAACGTGGCCACCGTACGATCGAGCGTGTGGTGCACCCAATCCTGCGTCAGGAACAGTACCACCACGCACAGGCACAGCATGCCGAACATTGCCGCCGCATAAGGCAGCAATTGTTTCTCGTGGCGCGTCACCAGCAGGGTCGCCAGCAGCAAGGCCGCCACCGTCATCGCAAAGGCGGTGCGCTCACCGGTGAGCAATATCGCCGCGATCACCACCAGCGTGCCCACGCCCAACGCCACCGCCCAGCGCCGCGTGACGCCCGTCGTGCAGGCCGATAGGATCACCAAGACCGACAGCAGGAACTTGGCGATAAAGATACCGATCTTTGGGGTGGCCAGCGGCCCCGTCAACCGTCCGGAATCCCAGATCGGCTGCCCCGTGAGCGCCACGCCCGTGGCATATTGCCACAGCGTATCGATGGTGCAGAACGCGACCAACGCCGCCAGCATGGCTGCCATCGTCCGCTGCGCGCTGCGGCTGGTGAGCAGCCAATAACGCATCGCAGCGAACAGCAGCATATAACGCATCCACGGCAGCGCGAACAGGAAGGAATCCATCGGCTTAGGCGCCCATGGGCTGACCCCGAGCATCAGCCACACCCACGCCAGCAGCGCCAGCTTCATGGTGGGTGTATGCAGCCATCGCCAATCGCGCAGCGCCGCCGAGCGCCACAGGAATAAAAGCCCGATGCCGGCAGTGGCAAGCTCGACCCCGACACGGCTCACCAACAACAGCCATGGCAACAGCAACATCAGCACGAATGCCACCGCCATCCGCGGCCGGTTCTCGTGGTCGCAGTCCGTGATCCGTTGCATCCATGCCTGCATCGGCAACTCCCTTTTTCAACGTCACTTCTACCAGAGTTATCTCGCTTTGCAATCGGGCTGGGGATGCTGTTTTCTTCTGTCAATTCGTAGCGAACATCGCTAAAAAACCGACCATGATCACCGTCAGCATCGTCACCTTCCGTACCGACATGGCCACCCTTGCCGCCACGCTCGACTCGCTGCGCGCAAGCAGCATCGCAACGGATATCGTCATCGTCGACAACACGCCAGAGGCCGACTATTTCCCCCAGCTCCAGCGCTTCGAGGGCGTACGTTGCGTGCGCAGCCCGCGCAACGGCGGCTACGGCTTCGGCCACAACCTTGCCGCACAGCACCTCACCGCCGATGCGCCCTACCACCTCATCCTCAACCCGGATGTGGTCGTCCATCCGCAATGCCTTGAAACACTCGTCGCCACGCTCGAACAGCAGCCCGATATCGCGCTTGCCATGCCCCTCATCCTCAATCCGGATGGCAGCATCCAGCATCTCAACAAGCGCAATCCCACCGTCATCGATTTGTTCTTACGGCGT
>JBIIAV010000054.1:0-10200 GCA_044239745.1 Rickettsiales bacterium | reverse complement strand
ATCCGCGTCGATATCGCCCTTGCTGCTGGTATCTTTGTGGTTGAGGACGTTGCGGTGTTTTGCGCTATCGACCGCGTCCTCGATCTTCGTGGTATCGGCTTTGTTGGTGATGGCGTCGAGGTAGCTCGGCGTTAGCTTCGCGACCCAATGGGCGGCCTTGGCTACATAAGGCTGCGACTTCGATTCCTTCACCCATGCCGGATAGTCCTTCTCGACGACGACGATGGTCATCACGAAATAGGCGATGGCGACGATGAGCACGCCGCGTGCAACCCCAAAAGCGAGGCCAACCAGATTATCCAGCACGCCGACCTCGTTACCGGTCTTGAGGAATTTGATGATGAGGCCGGTGACGATGGAAATGAGGATGAGGGCGATGAAGAAGACGCCGATGGAGGCGATGCCGCTGGCGATGGTATCGCTTTTCACATGCGGCTCGATCACTTTGCTCGCCATCGGGAAGGTGTAGAGCGTGATGATGGTAGCGCCCGCCCATGCACCCAGCGAAAGGATCTCGCGCACGAAGCCGCGGAAGAACGAAAGCAATGCCGACAGGCCGATGATGATCAAGACACCCAGATCGAAGATGTTCATTGATGTTTCAACCATAGCAATGCCTCGGCATAAGGTGGTGGGGGGTGTTACGGGGTAGGTGCAGTCATCCCTCTAGCATGAAACGCACGAGCCCGTCCACATGGGCGACGCGGTGGGGCGCGTTATTTTTCTCAGGGGACGAAGTCGGGATGATGGCGCGGGAAAAGCCCAGCGCTGCGGCTTCCTTGAGGCGGGTATCGGTGCGGCTCGCGGCGCGGATCTCGCCGGTGAGGCCGATCTCGCCGAAGCTGACGAGGCCGCTTGGCAACGGTTTGTCGAGCAGCGCCGAAAGCAGCGCCATGCTGGCTGCGACATCGGCGGCTGGCTCGTTGATCTTGAGGCCGCCGGCAACGTTGAGGAACACCTCTTTGTCCGAAAAGCGCATGCCAGCGCGGGTCTCGAGCACCGCCAATATCATCGACAGCCGAGCATTATCGAAGCCGACGGTGGCGCGGCGCGGCGTAGCCATGGTGGAGGGGGAGACAAGGGCTTGAATCTCGACCAGCAGCGGGCGAGTGCCCTCCATACCGGCAAAGACGGCGGCACCACTGACGGAGTTCTCGCGGGCATGCAGGAACAAGGCCGAGGGGTTCTTCACTTCCTCCAGCCCGATATCGCTCATCGCGAAGACGCCGATCTCGTCGGTCGCGCCGAAGCGGTTTTTCACCGCACGCAGGATGCGGTAATATTGGCCGCGGTCGCCCTCGAAATAGAGCACGGTATCGACCATATGCTCGAGCACGCGGGGGCCGGCAATCTGGCCGTCCTTCGTGACATGGCCGACGAGGATGAGGGCAAAGCCGCGTTTTTTGGCAGCACGGATGAGTTCGTGGGTGGAGGCGCGCACCTGTGCCACCGTGCCCGGCGCCGAATCGAGCGAATCGACGAACATGGTCTGGATGGAATCGATCACCACTACATCGGGCGCTTGGCCACTATCGATGCTGGCGAGGATATCGCGCACCGAGGTGGCGGTGGCCAGCTTCAAGGGCGCATTCGCAAGGCCGAGCCGCTGGCTGCGCAGTTGAATTTGCGCGAGGGATTCTTCGCCCGAAATGTAAAGAACGTTGCGCCCACCACCAGCGAGCGTTGCCGCCGCTTGCAGCAGTAAGGTGGATTTGCCGATGCCCGGATCACCGCCAAGCAGGATGGCCGAACCTTCGACCAGACCGCCGCCAAGCACGCGATCAAGCTCGGCGATGCCGGTGGTGGCGCGGGCAGGGCTTGCCACCGTATCGGCCAGCGACGCGATATCGAGGCCTTTGGACTTGCCCGGTTTCATGCCCTTGGGAACCGCGGTAACCGACTCTTCTACAATGGTATTCCACTCGCCGCAGGCGTCGCAGCGCCCCGACCATTTGGCACTTATGGCACCGCAGGCTTGGCAGACATACTGGTTGGAATGTTTGGCCAAAAACAGGTTTCCTTCATAATTCTGTCATCATTTGAGCGTAAAACGGATAAGATGCAACCAATGACCGACACACATCCACAAACCGCTACGCTCGACCATAACGGCCAGATACCGGTGCGCCTTGTCGCGCAAGCGGATGGAAAGCTTGAGTTTATCCTTGACCTGCGGCTGATCCACTCACACCATCTGCTGGGCAGGGAAGGCCATTTGCGCGCCGGCGGGCTGGACGTGCAGGTCGACGGGAAGTCGCCCAACTCCAACATCACCTACGATAAGCCGAACAAGACCCTACATATGGTGGTCGACGCGCGGCCATCGGCGCAGGACGTGACGCTGACGCTCTACGGTAAGCCGCTGCTCTATTGGAAGCACCGCGACGGCAAATGGATGTCCGACGCAACAAAACAGCACCATCGCCTGCTGGCCAGCGAATTGCGGGTGCTTGGCACCTCGGAAGTGGCGCCGCACGATGTGCCTGCGGACCGTGCGTTGTTTGAAGGTTTCGATGCCGCAGCGCATGCCCCGATTACCGACTTGCACACCCATTCCTCGGCACAGATCAGTGCGCATGAATTCATGGAGCTGGGTTTGAAGCACGAGATGGATTACCCCGTCGAGCTGCTGGAGAAACTGGGCATTAAACTCAGTGACGAAGAACGCGCCCATGTTCGCAGCGATGGTATCAGCCGCAAGTTTGACCCCACGCTGGCTGAGGGTCTTAAATGCGAGCAGGGTGGCAGCACCAAATGCGATGTCATCCCGCTGTCGCAATTGACCAAGGCGCACCGCGACCGCATCGAACAGAAATTGCATGTGCCGCAGGATGCGGTGCTGTGCTTCAGCGATTTCGACCGCGAGATGTATCGCTTCTTGAATCCGTTCTCGAAGAATGAGGTATTGACGCGCGATGTTATTTTCAAGATTGGTGAAAGCTATGCGGCGCATGGCATCCGCTATGCTGAACTTTCAACCGGTGCGATGCTGACTACCGGCGAGAATGGCAAGGCCGAATGGTTCCGCGAAATGGTCGAGGCGGTCGATGAGGTCGAGAAGAAGCACGGGGTGCGGTTGCGGTTCTTGGTCGGCATTCCGCGCGACAAGCCGCCGCATGAGGTGCTGGCGGCGCTGGAGAAAATTAAATACGCGGCGCGGCATCCCTATATCGCCGGCGTCGATATTCTGGGCTATGAGAACAACAAGGCCAAGCAGCTTTCATGGGCGCTGGAGCATATCGCGGATTGGGCGCGTGTCTCGGAAGGCAGCGACCTAAAACTGGAGGATGGCTGGGATTTCAAACGCGACTTCTTGTTGCGCACCCATGCCGGCGAGACCGCGAAGAACGATGGCAACGTTGCTGAATCCATCCGCATTGCTGAACGCACGGGGGTGCGGGTGCGGGTGGCGCATGCAGTGCATGAGAAGGAAGACGGACAACTGGATGGAAAGGTGGCGAATCTCGCGGCGCGCGACCATGACGCCTTTGGCTTCGAATTTTGCCCTATCTCTAACATTGCCTATAACAATATCCTGAAACTCGATGCGATTCCACTGCAGCGCTGGATTAAGTTGTGTCGCAACTGGTTCCTTGGCTCCGACGGTGCCGGTGCGGTGCAATCGACCCCGACGCAGCTTGCGCTATCCGCGCTGGCGGGCGGGCTTACGATCAAAGATCTGGAGCATTTGCGCCACAATGAAACGCAATACATTGCCGAGGAAAAGGCGCGCAATGCGGTGAAGACGCAAGCCTTCCAGAAACGTTACGGCGACACGATGGCTGTGGCCAATGATGCGTTCTTCAAAGGCTTCGAGGAACATCTGGCCTATGTCAACGCCCTGACCAACCCGAAACATATCGACCCGCTGCGCCCGAAACTGCCGCGCGAATACGACGCGAAGATACCGGTGCTGATCGCCGGTGCCGGTGGCGATTCATGGCAGAAGATGCTGCCGAAAACACAAGAGGACGCCGCGCATGCGATGCGCTTGCTGGTGGCGGCACTTGACCCCAAGCAGGTGTTCTTCACCTGCGGCCGCACCAAGGATGAGGGCATCACCAAAGCGCTCGACGATGCGATCCGCCTCCACAACGAAGCGCAGCCGAGCAATCCGTTCCGGTTGTTGTCGCTCAACACCGACGAGACGAACGATGTTGCCAACTCGATCCACTGGATGGTGCCGCAAGGCGGCGATACCAGCAAGGTGGCGGCGAACATCACCAGCTTCATGAACAACCACCCGATGACGGGTGTCAGTGTTTTCATCGGTGGCAGTAACTTCACGCTGGATATGATCAAGCAGACAATGGACAACCCCGCGGCAAAATTCCTGCTGATGGAGAATGCCGAAGGCGCTACCAAGGACTACACCGGTAAGGTGAAGGATGAACGTAAATTCAGCGATGCCTTCACGCTGGTGCAGCGTATGGCCGAGGCGTTGCAGGACCTCTACCCCGAACGCACCTTATTTCGTGCCGGCGTGAACCCGTTCGACCGCACTTCGCTTGAGGCGCTCGAGAAGCGTATGGTCGAGGAGAGTATCCCGCAGCCGCAGGTGGTCGGCACGAAGCAGCGTGATGGCGCACCCCTTGGCTTGCCGCATGCAGTGGCGACGGGGAAATAACGAACCTAGTTAGGCGCGTTTGAAATCGCTGGTGATGGGCCCTTCGCCGCGGCCATGGACGAACTGGTCGACGTAAGGGTTACCCGAGTTATCAATCGCCGATACGGGACCGTCCCAGATAATTTTACCCTGATAGATCATGGCGACGCGGCTGGCGATCTTGCGTACGGAACTCATATCGTGGGTGATGGTGACGGCGGTGGAGCCGAGTTTTTTGACGCAGGAAACAATCAGTTCGTTGATGACGTCGGCCATGATGGGGTCGAGGCCGGTGGTCGGTTCGTCGAAGAAAATGATGTCGGGGTTGGCTGCGATGGCACGAGCCAAGCCGACGCGTTTTTGCATACCACCGGACAGTTCGGATGGGAGTAAATCGGCGACTTCGGGCTTCAGGCCGACCGCTTCAAGTTTTTCGATGGCGAGTTCGCGGGCTTGGGCGGGAGTGAGTACTTGCCCGCGCTCTTTGCTGCCGAAGGTGATGTTCTTCCATACCGGCAATGAATCGAACAGCGCGCCGCCTTGGAACAGCATGCCGATCTTTTGCAGCATGGGTGCGCGCTGGCTGAAACTGTAATGCGTGACATCGACCCCATCGACCTCGATGGTGCCGGAATCGGGCTTGATGAGGCCAAGCACGCTTTTGATGGTGACCGATTTGCCGGAGCCGGAGCCACCGATGATCACGAGCGATTCGCCTGGCAGCACTTGCAGATGCACGCCGTCGAGCACGACCTTTTTGCCGAAGCGTTTATGGACATTCGTCAGTTTGATTTTGGGGGTGACGTTCATGGTTACATCCCAAAGAAGGCTTCGGTGATGAGGTAGTTGGAAAGCAAGATGAGGATGGACGCCGAGACCACCGCATTGGTGGTGGCGGTGCCGACGCCTTGGGCGCCGCCCTTGCTGTGATAGCCGTGATAGCAGCCCATGAGCGCGACGATGAAGCCGAAGACACCGGCCTTCACAAGCCCCGTCATCACGTCGTACCATGTCAGGAAGTTCCATGTGTTGTTGAGGTACGGGATGGGCGAGAAGCCAAGGGCCTTCACGCTCACAGCGTAGCCCCCGAAAATGCCGATGATGTCGCCGACGAAGACGAGGCACGGCAGCATGAGCGTGGCGGCGAGCAGGCGCGGGAACAACAGGTATTTGAACGGATTGGTCGAAAGCGTGACGAGCGCATCGACCTGCTCGGTGACGCGCATGGTGCCGATCTCGGCGGCGAAGGCAGCACCGATGCGGCCGGCGACCATGAGGCCGGCCATGACGGGCCCCAGCTCACGCGTGATGGCGAGCGCGACGATGAGTGGGATGGATTGCTCCGCCCCCAGATCGGCGAAGCCGGAATTGGATTGTAACGCGAGTGCGGCACCGGTGAACAGCGTGGTCATACCGACGACGGGAAGGGAGTAGTAGCCGATCTCGATGATCATGCGGCCGATCTGTTTCGGGTAATAAGGCGGGCGGATGCCTTGGCCGATGATGGCGATCGTGAACAGAACGAGTCGGCCGACCGCTGCCATAAACAGCATGACAACATGGCCAATGGTGGCGAGTGGATTGGAACGGATAATGGAGCTCATGAACTCTGCTTAGCGTGTTGTTGCGGTTGCGTCTAGTGGTGTATAGACCCGTTTGACCCGCGCCCCGATACGGGTGAGAATTTCATAGCCGATGGTATCGGCGGCTTGGGCGACCTCATCGACGCGGATGCCGGCCTTATCGCCAAGCAGGGTGAGCATGGCGCCTTCGTGGGCGGCGGATTCGGGCACGCCGGTCACGTCGAAGCAGAGCATGTCCATGGTGACGCGGCCGATGAGGGGCACGCGATGCTCACCGAGATAGCCGACGCCCTTGCCGGAGAGATGGCGCAGATAGCCATCGGCATAACCGCTGGCGACCGTGGCGATGCGGGTGCCCTTGACAGCGGTGGCGGTGGCGCCGTAGCCGACGGTTTGTTCCTGCGTGATGGTGCGCACGGTGAGGACGGGGGCCTGCCACGTCGCCACTTGCTTGATAAGCGGCTGTGCCGCAGGGGGCGAAGACGCCCCCGCTACCGCGCCCCCTCGTTCGCTACGCTCCGGCTCGCTTGCGCTACGCACGGTTTGAATCGCTGTCGGCACCTGCTGCGGCGCGATGCCGTAAAGCGAGCAGCCGGGGCGGGCGAGGTGGAAATGGTAATCGCGCGGCAGGAAGATGCCGCCGGAGTTGCACAAGCTGGCCGGAATGGAAGGCGCCAATGCCACCACGCTGTTGAATAGGGCAAGCTGGCGCGCATTCAGCGGGTGATCTGGCTCCGGCGCGCAGGCGAAATGGCTCATCAGCAGGCCGATGCGGCAGGCTTCCAAGACCGTCGGTTCGTTCTCGAGCAGTTGCACGCACTCCTCGGGCTGGAGCCCCATGCGCGCCATCGCGGTATCGACATGCAGCGCGCTTATGGCGTGGACATGCTCGGCGGCGACGGGTTTCCAGCGTTCGATCTGCGCGCGCGAGCTGAGCACGGGGATGAGGCGGTGGGCGACAAGTGCGAATTCCTCGCCGCGACCGACCCCATGGAACACGAGGATGCGCACATCCGCCAGCGCGGCGCGCAGGGCGATGCCTTCCTCGATGGTGGCGACGAAGAACGTGTGGCAACCGGCTTGTGCCAGCGCCTGCGCCACGGGCACCATGCCCAAGCCGTAAGCATCGGCCTTGACGACGGCGGCACATTCATTGCCGGTGAATTGCGCGCGCAAGGCCTGCCAATTGGCAACGATGGCGGGCAGGTCGACCGTGAGCGTCGGGGTGAGGAACATGGGCTAGGCCATACGCGAATAATCGGAGGCGGGAAAGTGAAATTTCACCCGCCGCGACGGCATTAGCCCGCTGCCCCCTCGAGCAGCTTGTACAGAAGGTAATCCTCGCCACGGCGCAGCATGGGCGCGCCGTAGGTGGTGTAATGTTTCCAGAAAGCGGCGTTGTATTGATCCGGCTTGCGGTCGATGCGGCACTGGAAGCCGAGCGTCAGCTCCTCCAGCGGACGTCCGAAATAGACGATCTGCCACAGGCTGTCGGTGCGCGCCTTGATGAGCAGGTGGTGGTAGCCGTTGAGTTCGACCAGATCCTCGAATTCCGTTTGCAGGGCCCGGCTTTCCACGACGCGGTAGGTGATGGGTTGCGCCGAGAAATCGATGCGCACACCGTTGCCTTCGGGGGCATAGTCATCGTCGGTGAGGACGAGGTAGACGATGAGGTCGTCCTTGAATTCCGACTGGCAGAAATAATCGGCGACCTTGGCGATATCGAAATGTTTCAGCAGTGCGCGCTGGGCTTCCATGTAGCGAGTGACGGTCGCGGTATCGTAGGTGAACAGGGGCGGCCGGTCGACATGGCCGACGGTGATGGCGCCGTTCTTCCATGTCACGAGGTCGTTTTGCAATGGGTCGATGGTGGTGACATCGGTGAATTTGGCGGCCACCTTATCGACGATGGCATTGGGCCCGTTCTTGACGTTGTAGCGGGCGATGACATGGTCGCGCGGGGCGGTCTCGTGGAAGAAACCGGCATAGGGCATGTAGGCCTTCGGCCGCGCGGCGGCGATGTATTTCATGACCTCGAGCACGGCGTTGCCGCGATTTTTGGTTACTATCTTCGAGCGCTCCTCGAGCGAGCCGACGACGTCGTAGCATAGCGGCCAGCCGGAAGCGCCGGAGGCGAAGTTGGTGAGCAGCAGGCTGATGTCGCGCGGCAGCACGTATTGGTTGGCGCCGACGCAATCAACGGTGAGCACGGTCGAGAAATCGCCCTTGGCGACGAACAGGGCGCTGTCGTCGCGGTGGTCGCCGGTGGGCAGGATGCTGATGAGCAGGGCGCTGTCGTTGATGCGGTAAAGGCGTTTGAGATCGAGCTCGTGGACATTGGTGAAGCCCATGTCGCGCATCGGCTTGGCGACGGAGTCGGTGGCGAATTTCGGCACGATGATGGGAATGTCGCGTCGTGCGCGCTCCAAGGTCTCGGCGTGCATATGGTCGGGGTGGTTGTGCGAGATATAGAGGAAATCCGCCTGCGCCAGAAGCTGCCATGCGTCGTCCTTGGGCGGGTGCTTCAGCCACCAGCCGCTGGCCAAGCATTCGCCGACGAACCATGGGTCAGTCAGCATGCGGATGCCGTCGACCTCGAGCATGACGGAGGCATGGGTGACAAAGCGTAGCTGCGCGTGGACGGGGCTGCGCGGGTTGTGCGCCACACTGGCGGGAATGCGCAAGGCATGTTGCTCGATATCGTAGGTCAGGGTGGTGCCCTCGACGCGGAAGGGCAGCGACTTCTTCACGATATGTTCGAAGGTTTGGTTGGGGATTTTAGAATAGCTCAGGGTCGTGAAATCGAACTCCCAGTTATGTAGCGGGCAGACGGCCTTGCCAGCATCCGTATCGCTGAAACGCAGCGTGCCACCGGCATGATCGCACACCCGCGAGACGACCCACGCGACGGAACCGTCGGCTTCCTTCTTGAAAAATGCATCCGCCGTGGCGTGAACGCCCGCGCCGTATTCCGATAGTTCCACCGTCGGCCGGACGTTCGCGTAGACATAGGTTTCCATGCTGTCGAGGGCGGTGAATTTCATCCGGTGCTAGCCTTTCTCATGGCGCTATGCTAGGTTTTGAAGCGATAGAAAAACGTTAAGAAGCGGAGTGTGCTTTGTCAATCCCATGTATGATCTGCGATACTACCACCGAACCGTTCATGCACAAACATTTTGAGCAGTTCGCGCTCGGGGATGTGGCCTATAACCGCTGCCCCAATTGCGGATTCGTCTTCTCGCGTACGCATTATGAAATGACCGACGCGCAATGGGAGACCCTGAATAACCAATGGGTATCGCTCTACCAAGGGACGGACGAGAACCCCGAAGACCCCCGCTGGCTGGAGCGTTTTGCCGCACAATCGGCCATCATCGGCGATGTAGCGGCGCTGGGGCTGCTACCCAAAGGGCGTTGGCTGGATTATGGCGCCGGCGACGGTAAGCTGGTGAACGCCCTTGCCGCCGACCATGGGCTTGCGGTCGAGAAATACGAGCATAGCAGTAACCCTGCCAAGGGCTATCTCGGCATCAACGACCTGAAACCCAAGGCATTCAGCGTGGTCATGCATACGGCGGTGATGGAGCATCTGCGCTTTCGTTCGCAGCTTAACGGCGTGTTCGACCTTGTCGGCGATGACGGGGTGATGATCCTGCACACGCTGGTGGCCGAACATGTGCCGCAGAATCCGGATTGGTTCTACCTGCTGTCGGTGCATTGCTCGTTCTTCACCAATACATCGATGCAGCTCCTGTTCGAGCAGAACGGCTACCGTTGCGGCGTCTATAACGTGGCCTCGCGGTTATGGATCTGGTTCAAGCAGCCGGCTTCGGTCATCCGCCCCATCATCGAGCAGGCCAATGCCAGAAGCCGCGACCCCATGTTCCAGTATATCTTTGCCGAAGGCTTCGTCGATTACTGGAAATAGCCCGCAAAACCTCTCTGTGGCTAACATTTGCCCGCTTCTGGCATAACACTTGCTTAGTAGGGCTTAGTCTATCTAATGTAGGG
>JBIIAV010000053.1:0-10280 GCA_044239745.1 Rickettsiales bacterium | reverse complement strand
AGATGGCGGCGATATCTTTTTTCCATGCGTCGTCGGTCGGTTTCTGGATCAGCCCGCAATCGAGGCATACCGCGATGCGCCCGCCCGCAGCAAAGGGCACGCAATCGGAAGTGACGCGCGGCAGGGCTGAAAAGAGGCTGTTCTCATAGAGATGGGTGGAGTCGCAGGCGAGGCAGCGGCTGGTCATGTAGGTACCTTATGCTTTAAGATGCGGCAACCTACTATGCCAGTTTGCCTATGTAGTCAAAAATAATATCGCGGCTGTGCGGCGGGGCATACCCGATGGCTTGGATCGCGGCACGGCAATCGAGGATATCTTGCTGGAAGAAGAACGGATTGCTTTCGCGCGCGGAGGTGGTCAGCACGTGGGCGCTGTCGTAACCGAAATGGGCGCATAGCATTTGCGCGATCTCGTGGTAGCCCATGCGGTCGGCCGCCGAGAAATTATAGCACCCCGTATGGCCGCCGGCGAGGAGTGCGCCGATGCACTCAGCGAGGTCGGCCGCGCGGATGGGTGCAAGGAACTGATCGCTGAAGGCGGTGATGGATTGCTGGTGTTCGAGGCGCTGTTTCCATTCGCGCAGCACGCCCAGACTCTCGATGATCTTTGATGGGCGCACGATCAGGGGATGGGGCTGCACCGAAGCCAGCAACAGCGACTCCGCCTGCCGTTTTTGTTGGGCGTATCGCGGCGGTGGCAGCGCTTGAAAATCGTAGATGGCGATCGGCGAGCTGAGATAGACGAACCGCTGATGGGGTGCCATGCTTTGCAAAATCGCGTGGGGGAGTTGGACATTGAGATAGTGGGATGTTGCTGGGTCCGCTTCGCATTCGGCGAATTTGGAGACCCCGATGCAATAGAGCACGGCATCGGCATGGACGAGATGTTCGCCCAGCGCGTCCAGCGTGTAGGTGACGGTGGTGAACGCGGTGTCGCGCTGGCTGGTCAGCCCCGTGCAGGAGAAGCCCCCCGCTGCCAATGCATGCAGCACCGCATTGCCGATGGTGCCGTTCGCACCGATGATGGTCGCTTTCATGGCGGTCACACCTTCACCCATTGACGGATGCGGCCACGCCAATTCAGCGGTACCCGACGCCCGATATGGCGCAGCAGTTTATAAGAGAGTAGGCGCCATACGAGCAATGGTGTGAGATAGTGGCGCAGATCCGGCGTGCGCAGCAACAGGCCGAGGGCGGCGGCATCATACGTAGGCAAAAGTGCACCGCGACGGAAGAAGTCGTACTCCGCGGGGTAATCGTTTTTGAGGATCCGAATGAACGTCGTAAGGATGTGACGCTGCTGCGCCCAATCGTTCGCGGCGTTCGAGTATTGGCCGACGACCTGACGCACAGTGAGGAATTGCTGCGGCACCACCGCGAAGGGGTGGCGGCAGGCGATCAGCAGGTAGGAGAACCAGTCGGAGCTCCACGCCATCGCGGGGATGAGGCCGCCGACCTCGCGGTGTGCGTCGCGGCGGATGACATTGGCGCCCATGTTGAAGGTGAAGGCGCGATGGCGGGCGATGGTTGCAATATCGGCGCGCGTGTAGCGCCCCAGTTGCGGTGCGAACGGCAAGCGTAGGTAGTGGTGTGTCGACGTCGCGATGTTCAAGACGCAGGTGTTGCCGGAGATCATCGCCACGTCGGGGTAGCGCGCCACGGCCTCGTGGCACCACGCGACGATCCGACGGTCGTAGCGGTCGTCGGCCGCGAGATAGCAGACGAAATCGCCCGTCGCCTCGGCGAGGCCACGATTGCTGGTGGCAATGACGCCGAGATTGTGCGGATTGCGGATCAGGCGTGCGTGCGGCACATCGCGGATGCGGGCTTCGATGCGGGCGACGCTGTCGTCGGTCGAGGCGTCGTCGATGATGAGGATCTCATCGAACGCAACGGTCTGTTCGATCGCCGCATCGAGCGTGTGGACGACGAAGTCGGCATGGTTGTAGTTCGGGATGATCGCGGAGAACCGTGTGGCAGTGGGTTTTTGCATGGATTCTCGACGCGGCATGGGGATGTTATGGAGTGGGTATATGGCCAAAAATCGTTATAAGTGAGAGCGTTTTGGGTGAAGCGGACCCAAAACCCGACCGCACCGGACGTTATTGACAATGCACGGCGGTAACGATAGTTAGTCGCCACGTTTAATCAAGCCATTTTCTAGGATCATTGTTATGTCGCACAGCGTGGATTATTTCGAGGCGGCGGCCAAAGTGTGCCAGACCGTCGATAAGGTAAAGATCGAGAAGCTGGCGACCCAGCTGGCCGACATCAAAAAAGCCAATGGTCGCCTGTTCATCCTCGGGGTGGGCGGTAGCGCCGGTAACGCCGGCCATGCGGTGAATGATTTTCGCAAGCTGTGCGGCATCGAGACCTACGCGCCTTCCGACAACGTCTCGGAGCTGACCGCGCGCGCGAACGACGAAGGCTGGTCGACCATTTTCAGCGGCTGGCTCAAGGTCAGCAAACTGGGTAAGAACGACGCGCTGCTGATCTTCTCGGTCGGCGGTGGCAACGAAGCGCGCAACATCAGCACCAATTTGATCGAGGCCATCAAGCTGGCCAAGGAAGTGGGCGCCAAGGTGTTCGGCATCCTCGGCCGTGAGGACGGCTACACCGCCCAGCACGCCGATACCGCGATCTGCATCCCGATCATCGATGAGCGTTGGGTGACACCGATCTCGGAGGCGTTTCAGGCGGTGGTCTGGCACTCGCTGGTATCGAACCCTGCGCTACAGACCAACAAGACCAAGTGGTAGCCGCGATGGAACGTGCCGCGCACGCAACGAAAACGGCGCACGCCCCGCGTGAGAAGGATCTGCTTTCCTCGCTGCCCAAGCCCAAGCGCAACATTCAAAAGCGCTCGGAGGCGAAGGACCCTGAGATCATCAAGATCGCCCGCCAGTTCGGTGAAATGTACTGGGACGGCCCGCGCGAATACGGCTATGGCGGATATAAGTACGATGGCCGCTGGAAATCGGTGGCGCGCGACATCATCGCGTTTTTCGACCTGAAGGACGGCGCGCGCATTCTGGATATCGGCTGCGGCAAGGGCTTTTTGCTGCATGATTTGCTGCTCGAAGGCGCGGCACAGGGCAAGCAATTCGCGGTGGTGGGCATGGATGTCTCGACCTACGCGATCGCGCATAGCCTGCCTGAGGTGAAGGACATGCTGCAGGTGGGCAGCGCTGCCGATCCGTTGCCATTCGCCGACGGTTCGTTCGACCTCGTGCTTTCCATCAACACCTTGCATAATTTGAAGCGGCCGCAACTGGCGCAATCGCTTCGCGAGATCGCGCGCGTTTCGTGCGGCGACAGCTACATCGTGGTCGATAGTTATTACACGGCCGAACAGAAAGAGATCTTCGAAAGTTGGGTGCTGACGGCGGAATATTATGGCTATCCGGACGAATGGCTTGCTTTGTTCGAAGAGGCTCAATACAAGGGCGTTTATAGCTGGACCATCATCGAATAAGGGAAACACATGGGTAAGAAATATTGCATTCTGGGCGGCGGCGGAAGCTTCGGTATTCACGCAGCGAAATACCTGCTCGACAACGCATCGCCGGAGAAGGTCATCGGTGTCGGCCGCAACCCGCTGCGCGAAGGCTGCTTCTCGATCGGCATCCAAGATTACGCCAAATTCGAGTACCATGCGCGCCATGTGACCTACGAGATGGACCTGCTGCTGGAGCTGCTCGACAAGGAGAAGCCGGAGATCATCATCAACTTCGCGGCACAAGGTGAAGGCGCGGTGTCGTGGAAGAATTCGTGGCGTTTCTTCGAGACCAACTCGATGGCGCTGGCCAAGCTTGCCGAGGAATTGCAAAAGCGCGATTGGCTGAAACAGTTCATCCAGATCGGTACCTCCGAGATGTATGGCGCGGTGATGAAGCCCTCGAAGGAGGACGATCCCATCATGCCATCGAGCCCGTATGCGGCCTCGAAAGTGGCGTTCGATATGTACCTGCAGTCGGTGCACCGCTTCTTGAAATTCCCGATGAACATCATTCGTCCGTCGAACGCGTATTGCCCCGGCCAATTGCTGCACCGGATCATCCCGAAGACCATTTGGTGCTCGCTCACCAACACCAAGCTGCCGTTGCATGGCGGTGGCCGTGCGGAGAAGTCCTACATCCACGCCCGTGACTTGGCGCGCGCCATTCACCTCGTGGCCGAAAGCGATACGATGGGTGAGATTTATAACGTGGGCCCGAAAGAGCCGACCGCCATCGTCGATGTGGTGAAGAAGACCTGTCAGGCGCTCAATGTGCCGTTCGAGCAGCTGGTCGAAGTGACCGGCGACCGCCTCGGCCAAGACGCGCGCTACTGGCTGGATTCCTCGAAGATCTACGACAAGTTCGGCTGGAAACAGGAGATCTTCTGGGAGGAAGGCCTCAAGGAAATGGTCGAGTGGGGCAACAAGTACCGCGACCAAATTATCCGCAACCCGACCGATTACGTGATGCGGGGCTAAGGTGGTCGCGCAGTCCCCCAGTCGGTGCAATACCTACCGCAAGAAGATCCTCGAGATGTCGCGCAGTGTCTCGGCACTGCATGTGGCGCCGGCGTTCTCCTGCATCGAGATGGTGGACGTGATCTATAACGAGTGGATGGTAAAGAAGCCGGTTGGCACCGCGGATCGTGATATCTTCATTATGTCCAAGGGCCATGGCTGTTTGATCCAGTATGTCATCCTGAACGAGCAAGGCATCCTGTCCGATAACGACATCAAGACCTATTGCAAGCCGGAAGGCCGCCTTGGTGCGCACCCCGATTACGGCACCCCCGGCATCGAGGCGAGCACCGGCTCGCTTGGCCATGGGCTGGGCATTGCGGTCGGCCGTGCGATGGGGCGTAAGCTGCTTAACAGGGGCGGTACGGTGTTCTGTGTGATTTCCGACGGCGAACTGCAAGAAGGTTCGACGTGGGAGGCCATCATCATGGCCGCCAACAAGAACCTGAACAATTTGACGGTGCTGGTCGACAACAACGACTTCAGCGGGCTGGAGCGCATGAGCGAAGCGCACCCCGCTTTCTACCCGCTGCTTGAGAAATTCACCGCCTTCGGCTGGGACGCCCACGGCGTCGACGGTCACGATGCGAACGCCATCCACCAAGCGATTGCAGCGCCGCATAAGGGCCCGAAGATCATCGTGTGCAAAACGGTGAAGGGCAAGGGCGTTTCCTACATGGAGCACGAACCGATCTGGCATTACCGCTCGCCCAACGAGAAGGAATATGCCATCGCGATGCAGGAGCTGGGCTGCCATGCGTAACAAGTTCGCCGATGTGTTTTTCGAGGAATCCAAGACCAACGAAAAGTTGGTGCTGGTGGTGGCCGATATCTCGCCGGCTGGGTCGGTCGCGAAGTTCCGCGAAGCCTATCCCGAGCGTTTCATCAATACCGGCGTCGCCGAACAGATCATGATCGGCATGGCGGCGGGTATGGCGCAAGAAGGTATGCGCCCCGTCGCTTACACGATTGCAACGTTCACGCTTTATCGTCCGTTCGAGTTCGTACGCGACGATATCTGCTACCAGAATTTGCCGGTCACCATGGTCGGCGTCGGCGGCGGCGTCAACTACTCGACCTTGGGCGCGACCCACCATGCGCAGGAAGATATCTCGATCGCGAGCGCCATCCCCAACATGTCGGTCATCGCGCCGATCGACCCGCTGGAGGTGGAAGTGGCCACCCGCTGGTGCCTGCGCGAATCGAACGGGCCGGTCTATCTGCGCTTGGGAAAAGCCGGCGAGCCGAACTTCACCGAGAACGCCGCCGAGCCTTGGGCCTATGGCAAGATCCGCCAGATCAAGAAAGGCAGCAAGACCGCATTCCTGACCTATGGCGGCATTTCGAAATTAGCGTTCCAACTGACCGCGGACAAAAAATTCGAGGGGGCTTCGGTCTATAGCGTCTCGACCGTGAAACCACTCGACGTGGCGCGCTTGCAGCATATCCTGACCCATTACGACGAACTCATCATCATCGAGGAAAGCTCGGGCACCGGCATGCTCGGCAACCAGATCAAGTGCCTTGCCTATGACCATGGCGCGCGCGCGAAGATTCGCCATTTCCACCTGCAGGACGAATTCATCCATGTCTACGGTTCGCACGAGGACGTGCTGGCCGCGCATGGCCTGTCGCTGGAAGCCATCAAGAACGCCTTATAGGCTCCCGTTTTTCTCGATCCATGCAATGGCATCGCCAAGCGATGTGCATGTGAAATCCGGATGGAATGGCGGCGCATCCTCGGCGTAACCATGATCGATGAAAACGGTTTTACAGCCGGCGGTGCTGCCGGCGACGATATCGCGCCAGCGATCACCGACCATGAATGACCCCGCCAGATCGATGCCGAATTGTGCCTGCGCCTGATAGAGCATGCCGGCCTTGGGCTTGCGGCAATCGCAGCCTTCGCCCGAAGCGTGCGGGCAGGTGAGGATGGCGTCGAAGGGTAGCGTTTCATTCAAGCGGGCGTGCAGCCCATCGACGAAATCGCGGCTGACCAGCCCATTGGCGATATCCGGCTGGTTGGTGGCAACGACGAGCAGGTAGCCCAGCGCGCGCAGGCGAGCGAGCTGCACGACGTCCGGATAGATCTGGAATTCCTCGGCCGTGCGCGGGGCGTAGGGTTTGCCATCTCTCACCAGCGAGACATTGAGCACGCCGTCGCGGTCGAGGAAGACGGCTTTTCTCATGCCGCCGCTTTCGTGGCGCTGGGGATATAATGGCGCAAGGATTGGAAGGTGAGCGACGGGCAGACGGCGCGCGCGCGCGCGTTGGTGAAGGCGCGGTAGCCGTTATGCGGCATGGGGCCCGAACGCGGCTTGGTGAGAATTTGGGTGGCGCCGTTGGTGGTGGCGGCAACGAGCTGCGCAATTTCCATGAACGAGATGACCTCGCCGCTGACGGCATTGACCGCGCCGGTGGTCTTTTGTTCGATCATGGCGACGGCAAGGCGTGCCACATCGCCGACGAAGACATGGTCGCGCTGTTCTTCGCCGTTGCCGAACAGCTCGATGTTTTTCCCCGCCTGCGCAAGGCGGATGAAGGAGTTGGGGCCGTAGCCGTTATGCGGGTCGCCGGCACCGTAGATGAGTGTCGGGCGTAAGTGGCCGATGGGCGCTGCCACCGCGTGCTGCAGGATATACTCGCGCATGCAGTGCATGATGCCGTGGGCGCTCAAGGGCTCGATGGCGGAGGCTTCGTCCATCGGCTGCATGCTGTCGCCGTAGACGGCATCCGAGCTGATATTGAGCAAATAGGCGAGCTTCTTGCCACGCAACCCTTCGGCGATGTTGGTGATCATCGAGATGTTGTCGGTCAGCATCTCCATGTTCTTTGCCGGTGCTTTCGCGGCGGCACAGATCACCACATCGCCATCCTTCACCAGTGCAGCAATGTTGGTGCGCGATGCCGCATCCGCGATGTCGCACTCCTTACGCGACAGGGCGAGAATATCGTAGGCAGCGCCCAGTTGCTTGATGATGCTGGAGCCGACAAAGCCGGCGGCACCGAAGATAACGACCCGTTGTTTCATGGCATGCTCCTTAGAGGTTTTATGGTTTGCGTTCATCGCCCTGTGGCTAAGCTTTTATCTTCTCGACCACCCACTCGGCGAACGGAATGCTGCAGGTGAAGGCGGGCGAAATGGCGTTGAGCACATGCAGGCTTTTGGCGTCGCCTTCGACCACGAAATCCTGCACCAGCGAGAGGGTCTTTTTGTTGAGCAGCTGCGCGCGGATGCCCGGCGTGCTCCATTGCTTGAAGGCGTCGACATCGATCTCGCGCACCATGGCGCGCGCTAAGCCGATGAGGTGGGTGCGGCTGTATTTGCGCATTTCCTCGAAGGCGAGGCGGCGGAAACCGAAAGCATCGCGCGCGAACAACGTGGCCTGCCAGCGAAGAATTTGTGCCATCTCGAGTCCGCGGAAATTGCTCAGGCCTTTGTAATTCTCGCGCCAGAAGGCGGGGATGGCGGTGGGCCCGATCTTGATGTCGCCGCTGGCGGTGATGGTGAAATGCACGCCAAGGAAGGGGTTTTTGAGGTTGGGCACCGGATAGAGGTTGGTGCGCAGCGGACGATCCGTGCCGGTATATTTGAGGTAGATGCCCTTGAAGGGCAGGATGGTGTAATCCGAACCGAAGCCGAAATCATGGGCGAGCTTATCGGCATACAGCCCTGCGGCATTGATGAGTACGCCGGCATCGAACTCCTGCCCGCCGGCGCGGATATGGTTGCCGGCGATGCGCGCCTCATACGGGTGGCCGGTGAGGATGCGCACGCCCGATGCCTCGAGCCCCTTGCGCATATGGGCGCAGATATCGCCGGGGCTGACGGTAGCGGTATTGGGCGAATAGAGCGCGAGCCCGTGGGTGCGCACGTTGGGCTCGATCTCGAGGGCTTGTTTTTCGTCCATCAGCTCGACGCGCACGCCGTTGGCATCGCCGCGGCGCTTGAGCTCGTGCAGGCCCTCGACCTCGCGGTCGTTGGTGGCGACGACCAGCTTTTGGCTTGGGTTGATGGCAAGGCCGGCTTCCTTGCAATAGGCTTTCATGGCGGCATTACCGGCGACGCAGAATTTCGCCTTGAGCGAATCGGCGGTGTAATAGAAGCCGCTATGCAGCACGCCGCTGTTGCGGCCGCTGCCATGCATAGCTACCGCTGGCTCTTTTTCAAGCAGGGTGATGCTGGCTTTGGGGTGTTGCTGGCGTAAGCGCCGCGCGATGGTGAGGCCGACGATGCCGCCGCCGATGACGAGGAAATCGGAATGCATGGGTGTTGCGCTCATGGGGTATCTGTTTATCTGCTTGCGAGGGGGTGGGATTTGCGCCTATCTGTGCCATAAGTCCCCATTTAGTCCAGAGAAATGATGCTTCCATCCATCCGCGCAGTCATCGTGACCTACCATTGCGGCGATCGGCTCGACACCATCGTCGCGGCGCTGTTGCCACAGGTGGCGGGTGTCGTTGTGGTCGATAACGGCTCGGACGCGGGCACCGTGGCGGCGCTTGAGGCGCTGAGCGCGCGCCATGGCGCGGCCATCACCCTTATCCGTAACGGCGATAATCGCGGGCTGGGGGCGGCACAGAACCAAGGCATTCGTGCCGCGCTTGGGCAAGGCGCCCAGTGGGTGCTGCTGCTGGATGACGATAGTATTCCGGAAGCGACAATGGTGGCGGCGCTTTATGCTGCGGCACAAGCGTATCGTGGCGACCGCCCGCTTGGGATGGTGGCGCCGCGCTATGTCGAGCAGGGGGTGGATGTGCGAAGCCGCTATGTGGCTCCGCGCGGGCGTTTTTGGTTCGTACGCCGACAGTTGACTGCGGGAATGTTGGCCGACGATGCGGTGACGGTCATTGCGTCGGGCAGCATGATATCGCGCGAATTATTCGCCGCGATTGGGCTGATGGCCGAGGGATTCTTCATCGATTACGTCGACCATGATTTCTGCCTGCGCGCCCGCGCGGCGGGCTATCGCATCCGTCTAGTGGGGGACGCGGTGCTGCGCCACCGGCAGGGCAATAAAACCAAACGAACCATCGCCGGCATCACCTTGGTAACGGCCAATTACAGCCCGCTGCGCCGCTATCATATTTTCCGCAACCGCTTGTTCGTGCTGCGCCGCCATGCGCGCCACACACCGTTCCTTTTGCCCTATGCGCTGATGACCTATGGCTTCGATATGCTGCGCATTGTGCTGCTGGAAGAGCAACGCTTAGCGAAGTTAGGCGCGGCCGTTCGCGGCATTGCCCATGGCCTGACGCGGCCGATCCCCGAAGCGCCGCGCGCCTAAGCCTACCAAAGCTTCCAGCCCCATTTGTTGAAGTAGCGGTAGGCCGAACTGAGGGTGCAGAACATGAGCTTCCAGTTGGTGTGCGAGCCGCGCGTCCAGTGATGGGTGATGCGCGCGTTGGGCACGAACTGAACGTTGCCGAGCGCAGCTGCGCGGCGGGTGATATCGGCGTCCTCGAAATACATGAAGAAGCGCTCGTCGAAGCCACGCAAGCGATCGAACACGGCGCGGCGGAACAACATGAAGCAGCCCGACGCATAGAGGATCTCGGAGGGTGTATCGTAGCCGATATCCATGCGCACGTAATAATCCATGCGCTGCTTCACGATGGGTAGGCGCTGGATGAAGGCAGGCGTGAAGCGCCGCAAGAACAGATCGATGACGGTGGGGTTGCGCTTGTTGAGATGCTGGATGCTGCCATCCGGATTCAAAATGAGGGGCATGGCGAGTGCGATATCGGGCTGCTGCTCGAGCGT
>JBIIAV010000052.1:0-10413 GCA_044239745.1 Rickettsiales bacterium | reverse complement strand
ATTCCGGTGATCGAGGCGGCGCTGGTGGCAACTGCATCGCTAGAGTAAGCCGTGCGTAGCGTGAGCGAGCCGCTTGCGGCGGGAGCTCGAGGGTAAGAACCTCGTCAGCGCGCGAAGCGCTTGAAAGACTAAGCGCTCCAGACCAAGCCGTAACCACCGCGGTGGTGGGTCACCCGCGCGGTGAGTTTTCCGGCAAGCAAATCCTTGGCGGCGGCGCCGAACACTTCGTAGCGCCAGCCATGGCTGAAATGGCATTGCTCGAACGGTATCTTGCCGCGCACCACGTCCTCCAGCTCCTGCTTATCGGCGACAAGGCGGGGCACGACGTGGGCGTCCTCGCATTTTTGGCGCAGCAATAGTTTCAGTTGGTCGAGGCAGGCTTCCTGCGCGGCGGGCATCGGTTTATCGCGGGTCTCCGGCTCGGGGAAGGAGTCCTTCGGTGCCATGCGCGCCACGTGCATCGCCTCGACGAGCGAGGCCATCATATCCTTGCTGAGTTGGCCGTTGAGCCCGCGCATATCCATCAGTTCCTCGATGGTCTCGGGCATTTGCATGGCGACCTGCACCAGCCAATCATCCTTCAGGATGCGCTGGCGGGGGACATCCTTTTTGGCGGCCATTTCCTCGCGCCACGCGGCGGCAGCGCGCAGGATTTGCAGCACCACGGGGCTGCGGCTTTTTACCTTGAGGCGCACCCATGCGCGGCTGGCATCGACGCGGTATTTGGTGATGTCGACACTGTCCTGCATTTCCTCGGCGATCCAGTCGCTGCGGTTATCGTCGGCGATCTTGGCCTTGAGTTTATCGTAGATCACCCTGAGGTGAATGACATCATCCAGCGCGTAGGTGAGCTGGCGATCGGAAAGTGGGCGACGCGCCCAATCGGTAAAGCGCGAGGCCTTATCGAGCGAGGCACCGACCAGATCATGCACCAGATTTTCATAGGAAATGGACTCGCCGTAGCCGCAGACCATGGCGGCGATCTGGGTATCGTAAAGCGGGTAGGGCACGCGGCCGGAGTTCTTGACGAAGATCTCGATATCCTGCGAGGCGGCGTGGAAGACCTTGACCAGTTTCTCGTTGGCGAAGGCGTCGTACAGCGGCGTGAGGTCCATGTCCGCGCCGGCGATGGGGTCGATGGCGACGGCTTCTTTGCTGGTCGCCACCTGCATCAGGCATAGCTGCGGGAAGTAGGTGCGCTCGCGGATGAACTCGGTATCGACGGTGATGAATTGCTCGTCGCCGAAGCTGGCGCAGAATTGCGCAAGGTCGGCCGTGGTGGTGATGGTGCGTGTGTTCATGAGCGCGTTGTAGCGCGTTGGCGGGCGTACGCAACCAGATTGTTTGCATTTTGCATCTTCTCTGGTTATACCACGTCCATTCAAAATGATAAGGAAACCTGCCATGCATGCCTACCGTACCCATACCTGTAACGACCTTCGCGCTGCCGATGCGGGCAAGCCTGTGCGTCTTTCCGGCTGGGTGCACCGCGTGCGCGACCATGGCCAGCTGGCCTTCCTCGACCTGCGCGACCATTACGGCGTGACGCAGTGCGTGCTCGATTCGGCCAGCCCTATCTTCGAGGCGGTACAGAAACTGAAGAACGAATCGGTGGTGACCGTGACCGGCAAGGCCACCGCCCGCGTGGCCGAGACCGTGAACAAGGATCTGCCGACGGGGGATGTCGAGGTCGTCATCGAGGCGCTGCATGTTGAATCGCTGGCCGAGGCGCTGCCGCTGCAGGTCAACTCCGACGCGGAATTCCCCGAATCGACGCGCCTGACCTACCGCTTCCTCGACCTGCGCCGCGAGAAGCTGCACCGCAATATCGTGCTGCGCAGCAAAATCATTTCGAGCCTGCGTCGCCGGATGACCGACCAAGGATTTTTAGAATACCAAACGCCAATCCTGACCGCGAGCTCGCCCGAAGGCGCGCGCGACTATCTCGTGCCCAGCCGCGTGCATCCCGGTAAGTTCTATGCGCTGCCGCAAGCACCCCAGATGTTCAAGCAACTGTTGATGGTGAGCGGCTTTGACCGCTATTTCCAGATCGCGCCATGCTTCCGCGACGAGGACGCCCGCGCCGATCGTTCGCCGGGTGAGTTCTATCAGCTCGATATCGAAATGAGCTTCGTGACGCAGGAGGATGTGTTCGCCGCGATCGAGCCGGTGATGGTCGGGGTGTTCGAGGAGTTCAGCGACTGGAAAGTGACGCAAGCACCCTTCGTGCGCATTCCTTACGATACCGCGATGCTGGAATATGGTTCCGACAAGCCGGACCTGCGCAACCCGCTGAAGATCGCGGATGTGAGCGATATCTGGGAAGGTTCGGAGTTCAGCATTTTCAATGCGGTCATCAAATCCGGCGGGGTCATCCGCGCGATTCCTGCACCGGCATGCGCTGATAAGCCGCGTAGCTTCTTCGATAACATGATCGAGCTGGCGAAAGCCAACGGCGCCAAGGGGCTGGCCTATATCGGCTTCGATGCGGACGGTGCCGGCAAAGGCCCGATCGCGAAGTTTTTGAACGCCGAGAAAACGCAGGCGCTGAAAGCGCGGCTTGGCCTCAACAACGGCGATGCCGTATTCTTCAGTAGTGGCGCGAAACTGGAAGCGGCGAACATTGCCGGCAAGGTGCGAACAGAACTGGGCACCCACTTAAATCTCCTCGAACACGGAGTGTTCAAGTTCTGCTGGGTGGTGGATTTCCCTTACTATGAGTGGAACGCGGATGAGAACAAGATCGACTTCTCGCACAACCCGTTCTCCATGCCGCAAGGGGGCTTGGAAGCCCTCAATGCCGCAAAGACGGATGAGGACCTACTTGCCATCAAAGCCTTCCAGTATGACATTGTGTGCAACGGGGTGGAGCTTTCCTCCGGCGCGATCCGTAACCACAAGCCCGAAATTATGCTGCGCGCATTCGAGATCGCCGGCTACACCAAGGCGGATGTCGAGGGAAAATTTGCTGCGCTGTTCAACGCCTTCCTTTACGGCGCACCGCCGCATGGCGGCTTGGCTCCGGGGGTCGACCGCATGGTGATGCTGATCGCGAATGAGCCGAATATCCGCGAGGTGATCTGCTTCCCGATGAACCAGCAGGCGCAGGATCTGCTGATGCAAGCGCCCAACGTGGCGGGCGAGAAGCATCTGCGCGAGCTCAACATCCAGCTTTCGCCGAAAGCGAAACAGCTGCTTGAGGAAGCCCGCACCAAGAACTCGGACGCGGCGTAGCGCGACGTGGAATCGCTTGCCATCATCCTTGGGATCATCGGGGTTGCGATTAACCTCACGGCCTATGGCCTGTTATCCTCCGAGCGTTTGCGCAGCGACGATGCGCGCTATCAGTGGATGAACATCGCCGGTACGACTGGGCTGCTGATCTCGCTCATGGTGCAGTGGAACTTGGCCTCGTTCGTGGCCAACGTTGCATGGCTGGTGATTGGTATTTTTGGACTGCTGCGTATTTTGCGATTGAGGAGAGCGTAATGGAATTCACGACGATTGATATCATCGGCCTTACCGCACCGGTGCTCTTTCTCTTTGCGTATGCGATGATCTCGTTCGGCCGTTGGAAGCCCGAAACGCTGCGCTTTCAGGTGATGAATTTTTTGGGGGCGGTGGCGATTTTAATTTCGCTGACCAAGGACTGGAACCTGCCCGTGTTCATCCTCGAAATTTGCTGGGGCGCCATCAGCGTCTACGGCATTGTGAAGGCGCTCAAGGTGCGTGGGAAAGCGAATTAATCAAAGCTGTTTGGTGGAAGAATCTTTTGCGCGCTCCGCTTCAATAATGTCCGCAAAGCTGGTTTTTTTACTACCAAATACAGAGTCATAAAAATCACCACCAAAGCCGATGGATCCGATCACTCCCACAATGGCGCCGCCTTTGATGCCATTCATCAGGGGGCGTTTTTTATAGGCATGCCAAATTGCTCCGCCTACAGCACTGGCGCCTGCGATCATTGCGGTGCCGCCCAGTTGGCGTTGTATCCACGGTGTTTTAGGGGCTTCAGTTTTAGACTTGTCCATCTCCTCATATTAGCAAAATATGCTATACGAAGTATGACAATTTAATGACAATTAGGCCAGCGTCCCATGGCAATGCTTATATTTTTTGCCGGAACCGCACGGGCAGGCTTCGTTGCGCGCCACTTTGCCCCATGTGGAAGGGTCGGTGGCCACGCGCTCCTCGGGCTTGACGTGCATGCGTAGCGTTTGCGCCGGTGCACGTGCGGGTGCGTCTTCGTCCATCTCGTGTGCAAGCGCTGGGTCGATACGGCTTTCATGCATTTCCGCAGGCGGTTTCAGGCGCATGATTTCGTCCGTCAGTTCCATACGGATCTGTAGGCGGGCGATGCGGCTGATGACCACCTCGCGTAGGTTGGTTAGCATGGCCTCGAACAAACCGAAGGCTTCTTGTTTGTATTCGTTCAGCGGGTCGCGCTGGGCGTAGGCACGCAGGTTGATGCCTTGGCGCAGCTGATCGAGCGTCAGCAGGTGGTCCTTCCAGAGCTGATCGAGGGTCTCGAGCAGGATGCGCTTCTCGGCGAGTTGATAAATTTCCGGTGCGAAGCTTGCCGCTTTTTCGGCGAACAGGGTGTCCGTCGCCTCGGTGATCCGGTGCAGCATTTCCTCATGCGCGATGCCTTCTTCGGCCGCCCATTGGGCGATGGGCAGGTTGAGGCCATAGATGCGCAGCATTTCGGTGTGCAGGCCGCCCACGTCCCAGCTTTCGGCGTAGGATTGCGGCGGGATGTGAAGCGCGACGAGGGCTTGGTTGACGTCGGCGCGCATGTCGATGATGGTCTCGCGTACGTCGGTCGTTTCCATCAGCTCGATGCGCTGTTCGTAAATCACCTTGCGCTGGTCGTTCATCACGTCATCGAACTTCAGCAGCGTTTTACGGATCTCGTAGTTGCGTTGCTCGACCTTGGTCTGGGCGCGCTCGATCGCTTTGTTCATCCATGGGTGGATGATGGCCTCGCCCTCTTGCAGGCCCAGCTTGACCAGCACGGTGTCCATACGTTCGGAGCCGAAGATGCGCATGAGATCGTCCTGCAGCGACAGGAAGAATTGCGAGGCACCGGGGTCGCCCTGACGGCCGGCGCGGCCACGCAACTGGTTATCGATGCGGCGCGATTCGTGGCGTTGCGTACCGATGATGAGCAGGCCGCCGGCCGCCATCACGATCTCTTTGTTCGCGGCGACTTCCTTCTGGATGCGCGCGGTAATCTCTTTGATCTTGGATTCATCTGTGATGGTTTTGGTCTCGGCCGCGATCAGCATTTCCTCGCTGCCGCCGAGCTTAATGTCCGTCCCGCGGCCGGCCATGTTGGTGGCGATGGTGACCGCCGATGGGCGACCCGCTTGGCTGATGATCTGTGCTTCTTGCTCGTGGTAGCGGGCGTTGAGCACCTGATGCGGGATATTCTCTTTCTTGAGGCGCTTTGAGAAATCCTCGGAATTCTCGATGCTCACCGTGCCGACCAGCACCGGCTGCTTGCGAGCATAGGCCTGCTTGATGAGGGCAACGACGGCGGTGTCGCGCTCCTCGCTGGTGCGGTAGATCTCGTCATGCGCATCCGTCCGCCTCACGGCGACATTGGTCGGGATCTCGACGACATCCAGCTTGTAGATATCCGAGAACTCGCCGGCTTCCGTCATGGCGGTGCCGGTCATGCCCGCCAGTTTGGGGAATAGGCGGAAATAATTTTGGAAGGTGATGGAAGCGAGGGTCTGGTTCTCGTTTTGGATGGTGACGCCCTCCTTGGCCTCGAGCGCTTGGTGCAGCCCCTCGGAGTAACGCCGACCGTCCATCATGCGGCCGGTGAATTCGTCGATGATGATGACCTTGTTGTCCTTCACGATATAGTCGGTATCGCGCTTGAACAGCGTGTGGGCCCGCAGTGCCTGCGTGACATGGTGCACGATGGCGACGTTCTCGATATCGTAAAGCCCGCTGCCGGCTTGCAGCAAGCCGCCCTCGACCAGCAAGGTCTCGATATGCTGGATGCCGGCGTCGTTCAAGGTGACGTTGCGGGATTTTTCATCCAGCTCGTAGTCGGCCTTGGTCAGTTTGGGCATGTATTGGTTGATGCGGACATAGAGCTCGGAATTGTCCTCGGTCGGGCCGGAGATGATGAGCGGCGTGCGCGCTTCGTCAATCAGGATGGAGTCCACTTCATCGACGATGGCGTAGTGGAACGGGCGCTGGACCATATCCTCGCGGCTGTATTTCATGTTGTCGCGCAGGTAGTCGAAGCCGTATTCGTTGTTGGTGCCGTAGGTGATGTCGCAGGCATAGGCGTCGCGGCGCTCGTCGCTTTCCATGTTACCGAGGATGACGCCGACCGTTAGGCCGAGGAAACGGTGGATTTTGCCCATCCATTCCGAGTCGCGCTTGGCGAGATAATCGTTCACGGTGACGATGTGCACACCCTTGCCCGACAGGGCGTTGAGGTAGGAAGGCAGGGTCGCCACTAAGGTTTTGCCTTCGCCGGTGCGCATCTCGGCGATCATGCCTTTGTGCAGCACCATACCACCGACGAGCTGGACATCGAAATGGCGCATGCCGAGCGTGCGCTTGGCTGCCTCGCGGACGACGGCGAATGCCGGTACCAGCAAACTATCGACAGTGGCGCCGGCAGCGAGCTTAGCGCGGAATTCTTCGGTCTTTTCACGCAGCTTTGCGTCGCTCAAGGCGGCCATCTCGGGTTCCAGTGCGTTGATGGCCATGACCTCGCGCTGAAGCGAGCTGACCAAGCGGTCGTTGGAACTGCCGAAGATTTTTTTGGCGATGGAGCTGAGCATGGGTATCCGTTATTTCATGAGGGTAAATCCGGCGGATACATAGGGGTTGCGTGCGAGCGTGTCAACCAACCTGCCTATATTTCGTACGAATTCTATGGCTTGCGCCGGTGGGTAATTTGTGGCAGGAAACTGGCAAGTGATCCAACCCCCTCATGAAGGAACCTTACCATGCGTTTCGCTTATGCCGTTTCCATCGCAGCTATCCTTGCATTTTCTGCCCCCGCGCGTGCCGACGAATACGTTATCATGAAGGTCAACAATCAGGACGTTAGCTCCGCCGAGGTGCAGCATCTGTGGGACGGCCTTTTCCCCGCCGGGCAGGCACCGGCATTCGAGACCGTGAAGCCCGACGTGCGCGAGCGCGTGCTGCGGGCGATGATGGCCGAGAAACTGCTCTATGCCGAGGCGATCAAGCAAGGTGCCGATAAATCCGAGAAACTGCAGCGCGAGCTGGAGGACATCAAGAAAAAGCTGGTGGTGCGCACGTTCTTGGACATCAAGACCGCCGACCTCATCACCGATGCCGACCTCAAGCGCGAATACGACGCCATGGTATCGAGCATGAAGGACGATAAGGAAGTGCGCGCCCGCCACATCCTGACCGCGACCGAGAAGGAGGCCAAGGAGGCCAAGAAGAAGCTCGATTCCGGCAAGAGCTTCGAGGAAGTGGCTCGCGACAACTCGAAAGACCCTGGATCGGCCAAACAGGGCGGGGATCTGGGCTATTTCACCAAGGATAAAATGGTCAAGGAATTCGCCGATGCTGCCTTCTCGATGAAGAAGGGCGAGGTCTCGAACCCCGTGAAATCCTCGTTCGGCTATCATATCATCAAGGTCGAGGATGTGCGTAAGGTCACCGCGCCGACCTTCAACGAAGTGAAGGACCAACTGCGCGGCAAATTGCAGGAGAAGAAACTGAACGATTATATTGCCGACCTCGTGAAATCGGCGGATATCAAGACGTTCGATGCCAAGGGCAAGGAAATGCCGTTCAACCGCAACCTCGCCGAGCCGTTGGCCGAGCAGCCCAAGCCCGCGAAGGTAGAGGAGAAGAAGGCGGAGGAGAAGCCCGCTGCCAAGCCAGAGGAAAAGAAAGCCGAGGAGAAACCCGCGGCCGAGGCCAAGCCGGTGAAGGCAGAGGAGAAGAAGGTCGAGGAGAAAAAATCCGACGAGAAGCCCGCCAAGACCGAGGAGAAAAAATCGGTGAAGGCGGAGGAGAAGAAGGCCGAGAAGCCGTTGAAAGCCGATGAGAAGAAGGCTGAACCTGCCGAGAAATCCGAGAAAGCTGAAAAAACCAACTAATGGGTAAGCTTGCGCGTTCGCCATTAGCACCCGAGGCGGTGCCGGTGTTGCCGCCCATTGCGGGCGTGCGGCTGGCGGCAGGGCAAGCGGGTATCCGCTACCAGAACCGGACAGATCTGTTGTTGGTGGAAATAGCGGCCGGCAGCACCGTTGCTGGTGTGTTCACCCGTTCCAAAGCGCCCTCGGCACCGGTTGATTGGTGCCGCAGCATTCTGGCTTCGGGCAATGCACGCGGGTTGGTGGTGAACTCCGGCAATGCCAATGCATTCACCGGCAAGAAGGGCGTGGTGGCCGTCGAGGGCACCGCCCGTGCTGCCGCCAAAACCTTACAGTGTATGCCGCAGGAAATTTACCTCGCCTCCACCGGCGTCATCGGCGAACCGTTGGACCATACGAAGATCGAACGGGCGCTGCCGGCGCTTCAGGCGACACTTTCTGATGCGGCATGGGCGGATGCGGCTGCCGCGATCATGACCACGGATACGTTCCCCAAAGCGGCGACGCGCGCCATTCGTGTTGGCGACACGACGATCCACATCAACGGTATCGCCAAGGGTTCGGGCATGATTGCCCCTGATATGGCGACGATGCTTGCGTTTGTGTTTACCGACGCCGAAATTGCTGCACCGTTGCTGCAACGCATGTTGCAGCAAAGCAATGCACAAAGTTTCAACGCCATCACGGTCGATGGCGACACTTCGACCAGCGACGCTGCGCTGCTATTTGCCACCGGTGCTACGCGGGTCGTCATTGCCGAAAATACACCGGAAGCCAAGGCATTTCAGGCCGCGCTCGATGGGCTGATGGCCGAGCTGGCACAGCTGATCGTGAAAGACGGCGAGGGTGCGCAGAAACTGATCACGATCCGTGTGCGCGGTGCCGACTCGGACGATGCGGCGCGGCGTATCGGCTTGGCTATTGGTAATTCACCGCTGGTGAAAACGGCCATCGCCGGTGAGGACGCGAACTGGGGGCGCATCGTGATGGCGGTGGGCAAAAGCGGCGAGCAGGCCGACCGCGACCGCTTGGCAATTGCCATCGGCGGCGTGGTGATCGCGCGTGATGGCGAACGTGTCGAAGGGTATGACGAAGCACCGGTCGCCGCCCACATGAAGACCCGCGACATCCATATCGATGTCGATATCGGTCTGGGTGATGGCCGAGCAACCGTTTGGACATGCGATCTCACCCATGGTTATATCGACATCAACGCCGATTACAGATCGTAGGGGTTTCTATGGCCGATTGCGGTGTCATCGTTGCCCTCGAATCCTCACGTAGCGCTGCTACGCTGCGGTTCTCCGTGCCCCGATTCCTAGCACTCGACGCATATAAACGCCTACGGGGTGAGAGATGAAAAAAACGATTCTCGTATCTGCCGTTGCCTTGTTCGATGCCGATGGACGCGTACTGCTGACCCAGCGTCCGCAAGGCAAATCGATGGCCGGCCTGTGGGAGTTCCCCGGCGGCAAGGTCGAGGCCGGCGAGCTGCCAGAAGCCGCACTCACCCGCGAGATCCGCGAGGAATTGGGGATCGAGATCTGCGAACGCTGCGCCGCCCCGCTGACATTCGTCAGTCATGCCTACGAGGATTTTCATCTGCTGATGTTGCTGTATGTCTGCCGCAAATGGGAAGGCATTCCGCAGCCGCTGGAAGGCCAAGCGCTGGTCTGGAAATTCCCGCGCGAGATGCATACGCTACCGATGCCACCGGCGGATGTGCCCTTGGTCGCGGCGTTGATGGACAGTATCCACGTTAGTTGAGCGCGTCGCGCAGCGATGTGGTGCCGCTGCCGCGCGCGGCCGGCTGTTGTTGGTTGGCAGCGGGTTTCCAGCCGCTGAGCGTGATGAACTCCATGGTGGCGTGGATACGCCCTTCGCTATCGGAATGCGCACTTGCGTAACGTGCTGCCGCCTCCATGAAGAAGCCGCGCGGGGTAAAATGCTGCGGCTGCGCGTGCAGCATATTCACCTCGCCACTGCCACGCAGATCCCCCATCAAGGCGAACATATCGGGGTAGCTGATATCGAGCAATTCGCTATCGGCGACGGGTAGGGCAAAGCCGGCACGCTGCAGCAAGGCGCCGGCGTCGCGTACGTCGATGAAGGGGGCGATGCGGGGGCTGATGCCACCGCGCTGCGCCGATTCGGTGGCAGCAAATATGCTGCGCAATTCGCGTAAGGTCTCGCCGCCGGGCATCATGGCAAGGAATAGGCCGTCGGGCTTGAGGATGCGCCGGCACTGCACCATGGTGCCCGGAAGGTCATTCACCCAATGCAGGTTCAGCAGGCAGACGAT
>JBIIAV010000051.1:0-10666 GCA_044239745.1 Rickettsiales bacterium | reverse complement strand
CGCTGGCGACGGCCTGCTCATAGGCTTCCAAGAAACGGATGGGTTTGACTTGCGACATGCCCTACTTGTAGCTATCACCACAGGCAAATCAATATGACGCTTGAGCTGACACACATTTCTTCCCTGCGCGATACGGTGCATGCATGGCGTGCGGCGGGCGAAAGCATTGCGCTGGTGCCGACCATGGGGGCGCTGCATGCGGGCCATATGGCGCTGGTGCAGGCCGCGCGCGCCCACGCCACGCGGGTGGTTGTCAGTATTTTCGTCAACCCCACCCAATTTGCACCGAATGAGGATTTTAGCCGCTATCCGCGCCCGCTTGCGAATGACCTTGCGCTGCTGCGCCAAGCGGGGGTGGACGCCGCATGGCTGCCGACCGCCGAGGAAATGTATCCCGAAGGGTTCGCGACCAGCATTCGTGTCGCGGGGGTGAGCGAAGGGCTGGATGGCGATTTTCGCCCTACCCATTTCAGCGGGGTGGCAACGGTGGTGGCGAAGCTTCTTTTACAAGTGACGCCGCAGGTGGCGCTATTTGGTGAAAAGGATTACCAGCAGCTATGCGTGATTAAACGTTTAGTCAGCGATTTGAACATAAATACCAATATCATCGGTGTGCCGACAATCCGTGAGGCGGATGGGTTGGCGCTTTCCTCGCGCAACCAGTATTTATCGTCGGAGGAACGCAACATCGCACCGCAATTACATGCTGCTTTGCAAGTTGCGGCAAGTGCACTGATGGCGGGCGGCGATGCGAGTGATGTGCTGGCACAAGCCAAGGCGCAGATTTTAAAGGCGGGGTTCTCCCGTGTTGATTATTTGGAATTGCGAGGGCAGGATACGCTGGCGCCGATGCCGCATTACCAAGCGCCGGCGCGCTTGTTGGTGGCGGCATGGCTTGGCAATACGCGCCTGATCGATAATATTTCCATTGCGCCCGAAATTTTCTCCTGAAAATTTCATGGCGCGCCACTTCGTGGGCGGATGGCTCGCGAGGTTTACTAACCTCGAAAGGAAGATGCATGCTGAACGAACGGGATATCATGGCGGAATTTGAGGCGGCCGAAGCCATTCTGCGCGGCCATTTCATTCTTTCCTCCGGTTTGCATTCGGACACCTATTTGCAATGCGCGCGGGTGCTGATGAACCCCAAGCGCGCCGAAAAACTCTGCGCCGACCTCGCGGCGCGCGTGCGGCAAACGCTGGTGGGCACACCGATCGACCTTGTGGTGGCACCGGCGATGGGCGGCGTGGTGGTGGGCTACGAGATGGGGCGGCAGCTTGGGGTCGAGACGATCTTCTGCGAGCGCGAGGCCGGCGAGTTCACGCTGCGGCGGGGCTTTTCCATCCCTCAGGGCGCGAGCATTCTGCTGGTCGAGGATGTGGTGACGACGGGAAAATCGTCGCTCGAAACCGTGGTGTGCATTGCGGCGCATGGCGGCAAGGTGGTGGCGGAAGCTTCGCTCATTGACCGCAGCAACGGCGCGCATGGCTTGCCGTTCCCGCTGGTATCGCTGCTGACGCTTGATGTGAAGACCTATCCGGCCGATCACGTGCCGGCGCATTTGGAGGGGATTCCCGCGGTGAAGCCCGGCAGCCGCTTCCTGAAAAAATAGGGGCTTAGCCAAAATGTTTCACGTGAAACATTTTTTATTTTAATACAGTATATTACTGGTTTCGCTTTGGTGTGGTACGCTGCGCCGATGGCGCGGGGCTTAGAAAAAGCCGGCTCTGTCATCAAACTGTCATGCGCGGGTGCTATACTGCTTGCACAGGAAAAACAGGCAGGAGCAAGCCATGGGTTATTGGAGCAAAAAATTTCACGAAACACCGGCACCGAAGGACATCCACGATGTGGACATCATTCCGGCGGAGGAAGTTATCCTCGAAGGCGACTGGCAACATGGCATACCCAAGCTTTCGTTGGCACATCTGCTGCGGCAGATGAAATCGCACGTGCTGCCGCGGGAATATACCGATGCCATCGAATCGGCGGTGCTGGATTTGGAAAGGGCACGCCAGCGCGATAGCAACATGAAGGCCAACGAAGCCAAGACCGCATTGTTCAACGCGTTCGAGACGTGCCTGACCTTGCCTAAGGACGTGCTGAAGCTGCCGACCCGAAAAGCCATCCGCGAAGCGGTGGATGCCATCGACCATGCGGCCATTCGTATGGCAGCAGAAAGCCAAGCGCGCGGTCGCTAAGGTTCGCCTAGGTTGATGGAGTCGTTGGCGATGATCCATGCGTAGCCGCAATGGCCGCGGCGAGCCGGAGCGTTAGCGAACGAGGGGGCGCGGTAGCGGGGGCGGGACGCCCCCTGCAGCGGAGCTGCTTAGAAGCTAGTGCTTCGCCGGTGCGATGACCATGATGACCTGACGGCCTTCGGTCTTGGGTTCATGCTCGACCTTGATCTTATCGGCCAAGGTTTCGCGCACTTTCATCAGCACCGCCATGCCCAGTTCCTGATGCGCCATTTCGCGGCCACGGAAACGCAGGGTGATTTTTACCTTATCGCCCTCATCCAAGAATTTTTGGACGCTGCGTAATTTGATTTCGAGATCATGCGCGCCGATACCTGGGCGCAGTTTGATCTCCTTGATCTGGATGACCTTCTGCTTCTTGCGTTGCTCTTGGAATTTTTTCTGCTCCGCGAAGCGGAACTTGCCGTAATCCATCACCTTGCACACGGGCGGTTCGGCGTTGGGCGAGATTTCCACGAGGTCGAGGCCGGCATCGGTTGCGGCGCGGATGCCTTCGGCCACACTGGTGACCCCCACCATGTCGCCATTTGCATTGATCAGGCGGATCTTGTCGGCAATGATTTCGCGGTTGACGCGGGGCTCAGGTCCGCGTTTTTCTTTAAGAGCCATGTCGTGCCATCATTCGTAATGTTCCTCAGTAGTTAGACCGCCGACGGCGGATTGCAATCCTTTACAAGGGTTTGAACGGCCGCGTCAAGCGCCAGTGTTTGCTGGCCTTCGCTGCCCAAGGTGCGCAAGGCGACGGTGCGCGCTTCCGCATCCCGCCCGCCGACAGCGATGATATAGGGCACTTTTTGTAAGGAATGATCGCGCACCTTGAAGTTGATCTTCTCGGCGCGGGTATCGATATCGGCGCGGATACCCTGCGCTTTCAGGGCTTCGAGCACTTCGGTCGCATAGGCGTCGAACTCGTTGGTGATGGAGCAGACGACCGCCTGCACCGGCGCCAGCCAATGCGGGAATTTTCCGGCATAATGCTCGATCAGGATGCCGATGAAGCGCTCGTACGAGCCGAAAATCGCGCGGTGGAGCATGACGGGGCGGTGCGATTGGCCGTCCTCGCCGATGTAGCTGGCGTCGAGGCGCTCGGGCAGTACGCGGTCGGACTGGATGGTGCCGACTTGCCATGTGCGGCCGATAGCGTCGGTCAGGTGCCATTCGAGTTTGGGGGCGTAGAACGCGCCTTCGCCCGGTAATTCCTCAAACCCATGGGCTTTATCGAGCCCCGCTTCGAGCACGGCAGTGCGCAGTTCGCTCTCGGCCTTGTCCCACATTTCGTCCGTCCCGAAGCGTTTTTCGGGGCGCAGCGCGAGTTTGATGGTGTAGTTGGTGAAGCCGAGATCCTTATAGACCGTGTCGGCGAGTTCGCAGAATTTGCGCACCTCGGTGACGATCTGATCCTCGCGGCAGAAGATGTGGGCGTCGTCCTGCGTGAATTGGCGCACGCGCATGAGGCCGTGCAGCGCGCCGTGCGGCTCGTTGCGGTGGCAGCAGCCGTTCTCGTAGATGCGCAGCGGCAGGTCGCGGTAGCTTTTGATGCCCTGCTTGAAGATGAGCACGTGGGCGGGGCAGTTCATGGGCTTGAGCGCCATCCACTCCGCTTTGTTCGATACGATGGGGCCGGTATCGTCGACGTTGGGCACTTCGTCGGGGATGACGAACATGTTCTCGCGGTATTTGCCCCAGTGGCCGGATTGCTCCCATTGCTTGGCGTCCATCACCTGCGGGGTTTTGACTTCGCGGTAGCCGCCTTGGTCGATCGCGCGGCGCATATAAGCCTCGAGCTGGCGCCAGATGAGGTAACCCTTCGGATGCCAGAACACGCTGCCATGCGCCTCTTGTTGCAAATGAAATAAATCCAGCTCGCGCCCCAGTTTGCGGTGGTCGCGCTTCTCGGCTTCCTCGAGCATCAGCAGGTGCGCCTTGAGCTCCTTCTCGCTGGCGAAGGCGATGCCATAGATGCGCTGGAGCTGTTTGTTTTTCGCGTCGCCGCGCCAGTAGGCGCCGGAAATACGCGTCAGTTTGAAGGCAGCGGTGATTTTGGCAAAGGAAGGGACGTGGGGCCCGAAGCACAGATCGATGAAGGCGTCGTCGCCGGTGCCTTGCCGGTAAAGCGAGACATGGTCCTTCGGTGTGTCGAAGCCGACGGCTGTGTTCGGTGCGGTGCGGATGATCTCGGCCTTGTAGTTCTCACCGCGTGATTCGAACATGGCGATGGCGTCGTCGCGTTTCCATATCTCGCGCGTGACGGGCTGCGGTTGGGCGAGCAGCTCGCGCATTTTTTCCTCGATCTTCGGCAGGTCGTCCGGCGTCAGGGAGTGTTCCAACTCGATATCGTAGTAGAAGCCGTGCTCGATCGTGGGGCCGATGGCGAGCTTGGCCGTGGGGTGGAGGATTTTCACTGCGCGCGCCAAGGCCTGTGCGGTGATGGTGTGGCGGATGACATCCAGCCCTTCGGCGTCCTTCGCGGTGAGGATGGCAAACGCCGCATCCGCCGTGATGGGCAGATAGAGATCGCGCTGCACGCCGTCGACCTTCATCGCGACGGCGGCTTTGGCCAGCCCCGCGCCGATGCTAGCGGCCACCTGCTCGCCGGTGGTGCCGGCGGGGTAGGTGCGCGTCGAGCCGTCCGGAAGGGTGAGGGTGATATCGGCGGCTGGGCTGGGCTGGGCGTGACTCATGCAGTTCTCCAAAAAATAAGAAGCGGACTCTACGCCTTACGCGCGGGCTGTCAAGCTGGCGAGCACCCGATCGACGGTGAGGCTGCTGAGGTCTTTTTCGCGCAAGGAGGTGACCGCCGCGCCGATGGGGGCGCTGCGCGCGGGGTCGGAGGTGTGGCTGAACAGCACGGTCGAGGGGCAGTTGCTGGCGGCGATGACATGCATGGGCCCCGTATCGTTGCCGACGGCAAGGGTCGCCTCGCGGGCGAGGGTGGCTAGTTGCGCGATGCTGGTCTGTCCGCACAGGTTGAGTGCCGCCGGCACGCGGGTGGCGATGGAGGCGAGCACCTCGGCCTCGGCTTCGGTGCCGATGAGCACGGGGCGAATGCCACGGCCAGCAAGTTCCTGTGCGAGGGCGGCGTATTGCTCGGCCGGCCAGCGCTTCTCCGGCCGGTGGGCGGCACCGCCGGCGACGATGAGCGCGAACGGGTTGAGGCGATCGCTCTGCGGCACGCTGCGGGCACTGCCGATGGCCTCGGCGATGACGGCGATATCGGCCGTGAGCCATGAAATATCGGGATTGCCGATGGTGATGCCGGCAATGCGCATCTGGATGATGTCGTTGGTGTGGGAGTGGCGGATATGCCGCGCGGGGTCGGTGTAGCCGTGGCTGGCAAAGCGGCTGACATTGCTGATGTTGGGCCATGGCCGCTTGAGCAACCACTGATAGCGCGTGCTGCGTTTCGAGGTTTGCAGATCGTAGACCCACGCCCACGGCTTGCTGCGCAGCATGGCCTTGAGGCGGCCGATGGCGGCGCGATCATGCAGCTTGGGTTTGCTGTCGACCCATATCTCGTCGAAATAGGGGCTTTGTGCGAGTAGGCCGGCATAGGCCTTGGTGGTGAGGCAGTGGATGCGCGCGCGCGGGTGGTGGGCGCGGATGGCGGCGAAGCTGGCGGTCGCGATGATGATGTCACCCAGTGCGCCATGCTTGATGACGAGGATATTCTCTGCGGTCACGTCAAAAGCTCGTGATAGACCGCAAGCGTATCGGCCTTCATGCGTTCGCTGCTGAAATGCTCGCGCACATGCTGCTTGGCGAAATCGCCCATGGCCTTGGTGGTATCGGCGTCGCGGTTGAGGGCGAAACGGATGGCCTCGGCCATGCGCTCGGCGTCATTGGGCGGCACGAGGTAGCCGGTCTCATTCGGGATGATGGTCTCGCGCGCGCCGCCGTGGTCGGTCGCGATGACGGTGCGCCCCATGGCCTGCGCTTCGATCGCCACGCGGCCGAACGATTCAGGCTGGATGGACGGCACCACCACAAGGCTCGACAGCGTGTAGGCTTCGGCCATGTAGTTGGTGCTGCCGGCGATGCGCACCTTGCCTTCAAGCCCGTGACTGCGGACGAGGTCTTGCAGCTCGTCGCGGTAATCCTCGTGGCCTTGGTCGTTGCCGGCGATGATGCACAGGAAGGGGGTATCGCTGAGTTTGGCCAACGCCTCGATGAGCACATGCTGACCCTTGATGCGGCTGATGCGCCCCGGACAAAGAATGATGGGCACAAAATTATCGTGAATGAGCCAGCTTTTGGTGAGCTTGAGGATGCGATCGGGGATGAGTTTGCTTTCGTCGAACAACCCAAAATCCACCCCGCGCGGAATGAGGCGGATGATGGCAGGGTCGATGGCGTAATTAGCGAGGATATGGTCGCGCACGAACTGCGACACGGCGATGACGCGCTGGCCTTTCAGCATCACGCTGTTGTAGTGTTTCTTGAAGCCGCTTTCCATGCCGTAGATGCCGTGGAAGGTGGTCATGAACGGGATGCCGGCGGATTTAGCGGCATAATAAGCGCTCCATGCCGGGGTGCGGCTGCGCGCGTGGATGATGCTAACATTACGCGCCTTGATGAGGCCGTATAAGCGCCATGCGTTCTGGCGGATGATGAAGGGGTTCTTACGATCCAGCGGCAGGGTGATATGTTCGCCGCCGGCATGCTTGATGTGGGGCAAAAGCCCGCCGCCGCTGGAGGAGACAAGGGCGGTCATCCCCGCTTTGCTGATGGCATCGGTGATCTCGACCGTGCCGCGCTCCACCCCGCCGGATTCCAGACGGGGCAGCACTTGCAAAATGACGGGTGTATCGCTCATGGGTTACAAGGAATAGAGATTCACGCCAAGCGTGCAACGGTTAATTGCGTAATCCACACGTTGAAGTGATTACACTTTCGTTGATGTGATATTACTTTATAAGACAACGCATGAACACTTCCTTCCTCACCACTGCTAGTGGCCACCGCCTTGCGTACAGCGCTACTGCGGGCGAGGGGGTCGGGGTGGTGTTCTGTTGCGGCTACCGATCCGACATGCATTCGACCAAAGCCGTTGCGCTGGCGGAATGGTGCGCGGCGCAGGGCGTGCCGTTCACGCGGTTCGACTATCGTGGCCACGGCCAATCGGAAATGGATTTCAAGGAATTCACCATCGGCGGCGCGATGGAGGATGCGCTTTACATCCTTGATCAAGTGGCGACGGCACCGCAGATCATCATCGGTTCCAGTATGGGGGCGTGGGTGGCGCTCAATGCGGCGATGGAGCGTAAAGGGCAGGTGCGCGGGTTCGTCGGTGTGGCCTCGGCGCCGGATTTCACCGAGCGTTTGATGTTCGCACGGATGACGCCCGAACAGCGTCGCGAGCTGGACGAGGCGGGGCTGATCTGGGCGCATAGCGAATTCACCGATTCGGATTACCCGATCACGCGGCACTTCATTCACGAGGCGCGGCACCATTTGCTGCTGGATGATATCATCGCGCTCGATATGCCGGTGCATTTGCTGCATGGGCAGGTGGATGTGGATGTTCCGTGGGAGACATCCATCACCTTGGCCGAGAAACTGATGGGCGACGACGTGACGGTAACGCTCATCAAGGACGGCGACCATCGCCTCAATCGCCCCGCCGACCTCGACCTGATGACGGGCGCGCTGGGGCGGATGCTGGCTAGCGAATAGGCGCCCTGTCTTTACTAAGCTCATCAAATCGTGCGTACATGCAGGCAATAAAATCTTCAGCAATCTTGGGATCTGAGATATATTTTTCTGCAATGCGAGCAATCTGCTCTTTCGAGGAAGGTTGAATTCCTGCATTATAGAGATACTCGCCCATCACCGAGAATGTGTTCTGCACATTGGCTAGATTCGCTCTATCTTCCGTATAATATCGGCTAGGTTTTGTAAAAAATTCAAAAGCTGATTCTTCTAATTTTCGACATGCATCCCCTTCGAGCGCGGTCAAAGTGGTAGATACAGCAAGAGCACCTTCATGCTTGGGCGTTGCGACTATGAGTTTAGATGGTTCATCCGTTGTATTCATAGCCGCTGAATAACACACTTTTGTAACAATTGTATGACGATTCGTGTATTAAAATATGGCGTCGCGTTGACAACTTGCCCTCCAACCGCCTAGTAAAGCCATCGAATGTATCAGCGCACAACGAGGCCGCCATGAAACCAACCCAAAAACCCAACAATCCCTGCTTTTCTTCCGGCCCCTGCGCCAAGCGCCCGGGGTGGAGTCTAAGCGCGCTTGAGGGCGCCGCCCTTGGCCGTTCGCACCGCGCGAAAATCGGCAAGACGAAACTGAAAGAGGTCATCGACCGCTCCCGCGCCATCCTCGGCATTCCAGCGGACTACGTGCTCGGCATCGTGCCGGCCTCGGATACCGGCGCGATCGAGATGGCGATGTGGAGCTTGCTCGGCGCGCGCGGCGCGGACGTGCTGGTGTGGGAAAGCTTTGGCAAGACATGGGCGGTGGATTGCAAAAAGCAACTCAAGCTTGCTGATCTCAACATCATCGAGGCGGGTTATGGCGCAATCCCCGACCTTTCGAAAGTGGATTGGAAGCGCGACGTGGTGTTCACGTGGAACGGCACCACCAGCGGCGTGCGCGTGCCGAACGCCGATTGGATTGCGGCCGACCGTGAAGGGCTGGCGATTTGCGACGCGACCTCCGCCACCTTTGCAATGGATGTTGATTTCAAAAAACTCGATGTGGTGACATGGAGCTGGCAAAAAGCCTTGGGCGGCGAAGGTGCGCACGGCATGATCGCGCTTAGCCCGCGGGCGGTGGAGCGCTTGCAAAGCTATAAACCGGCATGGCCGATGCCGAAAATCTTCCAGATGACCAAGGACGGCAAACTCATCGACGGCATCTTCGTTGGCGAGACCATCAACACCCCATCCATGCTCTGCGTCGAGGATGCTATCGACGGCCTGAAATGGGCGGAGCAGGTGGGCGGCCTTAAATCCCTTATTGAACGTTCAGAAAATAATCTGAAGTCATTGGAACATTGGGTTAATAAATCGGATTCGTTTGCTTTCTTGTGTGGGGATAAGGCGACCCGTTCCTGCACCTCGGTGACCTTCAAGGTGACGGATGCTTGGTATGCCGGATTGAGCGCCGAGGCGCAGGCCAAAGCACTGAAGGATTTCACGTCGTTGCTGGAGAAGGAAGCGGTGGCATACGATATCGGTGCGTATCGCGATGCGCCGGCGGGTCTGCGTATTTGGGCGGGCGCGACGGTGGAGCATGCGGATATCGAGGCGCTGTTGCCGTGGCTGGATTGGGCATGGGCGCAAGTGAAGCAGGCGGACGCAAAGGCGGCGTGAGGCCTAGTGCAGAATGTGCTTTTGGGTAGCGATCACTTCGCCGGCTTCGTAGCATTGCAGCGCGAATAGCAGGTCGTCCACCATGTCCTGCGGCGGTGTTTTTCTTCCGCGTTTTTCCTCGACCGTTGCCAACCAGTTGGAAGCGATCTGCATCAGGATGCCATCGCTCATGATATCCGGCAGCTTCGTGGTGCTTAGTTGTGCGAATTCACCTTCGGCCACTTCATCCATGGCATCCGCCATCACGTTCGCCATAGCTGAGGCATGCTGTGATTTGCGCGCTTGCTCGAGGAATGCCTCGAGCTGCCGGCTATGTTCGGGCGCACTCATCCAATTGTAAATTTCCACGCCGCGGGCGCGGCGGCGCCCCAATTCGAGGAGGTAGGCATCGGCATGCTCGAAAAGTTTGCTCAGCAGCTCGTGCTCGCCCGTGATTGCTCCGGTCACGGTCTCGGTATCGAAAAGGCGCGATGCGGCCATGTTGAGCAGCCCCTCCGACGCATCGGCTAGACCCTGATAAGCGCGGTTGAATTCCTTGCGCTGCTCGGGCGATAGCGATGCTTTCATTTCCTTAACGCGGGCGAGCCGCTTTCTTTCCATTCCCGATATGCGCTCTTTCGCACTCATCGCTTGACCTGACCTCGCGTAGGATTCTATAGCAAAGCTTAGTTTAAAGCGCTGTGCTTAAGATTGTATGAACATTTTTTGAAAGTGACGCTCATGCCTAAAGTCCTTATTTCCGATAAACTTAGCCCGCAAGCGATCGAGATCTTCAAGGCGCGCGGCGTGGACGTGGACATCAAGACGGGGCTGAACGAAGAGCAGCTGATCGAGATCATCGGCCAGTATGACGGCTTGGCCATTCGCTCGGCGACGAAGGTGACACCGGCAGTGCTGGCCGCTGCGCACAAACTGAAAGTGGTGGGGCGCGCCGGTATCGGGGTCGATAACGTGGACGTGAAAGCCGCCACCAGCCACGGTGTGGTGGTGATGAACACGCCGTTCGGCAACTCGGTGACGACGGCGGAGCATGCGATTTCGCTGATGATGTCGCTGGCGCGCGAAATTCCGGCGGCCA
>JBIIAV010000050.1:0-10924 GCA_044239745.1 Rickettsiales bacterium | reverse complement strand
ATTGCCTCACCATCATGCCGCTTGCCAATGCCACCGCGCTCAGCTTCACCGCCCCCATCTTCACCACCGTCTTCGCCATGCTCTTTCTTGGCGAAAAGGGCGATTGGATACGCTGGCTGGGGCTGTTGGCCGGCTTTGGCGGCACCCTCATCCTGCTTCGCCCCAGCGCCGAGGGCTTCGATACCTCGGCCTTGCTGGTCATCTTCGCGACCGCGACATGGGCGGTCACCGGCCTGTTCGTCAAATCCTTAAGCCGTACCGAGCCGGCGATGCGCATGGTCGTCTACATGAATTTCTTCATGTTGCTCGTCGCCACGCCCTTCGGTATCGCCCACTGGCAGGCACCCAGCGCCCACGGCTGGGGCGTGCTCGCCGTCATTTCCGGCTTTTCCATCCTTATGCATTTTTCGATGGCCAAGGCCTATTCCCTTGCCCCCGTCACCACCCTCATGCCGTTCGATTTCACCCGCCTTATCACCACGGCGCTGTTCGCCTACCTGCTGTTCGGCGAGACCAGCGACGCCCTCGCATGGCTGGGGGCGGCGGTCATCGTCACCAGCGCGGTGATGATGGCGCGGCGTGACGTGAAAGCCCCACCGCTGGGTTGATTAGGGGGCAATCGCCCGCCCCGCCGCCGCGCGCTTGACCCCACCACCAACTTACTTCAAGCTTGCGCCATGTCGAAATCCGCTGCTGCACCCACCGTGCTTTCTGCGGCGCTGGCCTCCACCAAGCGCGCGATGATCTATATCTTCATCTTCTCGTTCGCGGTGAACGTGCTTTCGTTGCTGCAACCGCTTTACACCATGCAGGTATTCGACCGCGTCTTCACCACCCGTTCCGAGGCAACGCTCATCGGCCTCACCGCCGTCATGCTCATCGGCTATATGTTCTATGGCGCGCTGTTCGCCGTGCGCGCCGGCGTCATCGCCCGCATCGTCGAGTGGCTAGAGCGCACCGTCGCGCCGCAATTGCTGCGCATCTCGATCGAACAAGCGGCGCAGACCGGCACGCCCTATGCCGGCCAGCACCAGCGCGATCTGCTCACCCTCAAGAACTTCATCGCCCTTGCCACCCCGACGGCGATGGATATCCCGTGGGCGCTGCTGTTCGTGCTCGTCATCTACATGATCAATCCGCTGCTCGGCTTCATTGCCATCATGGGCATCCTCATGCTCTGCGTCAGCGCGATGGTGAACGAATACGCCACCCGCAAAGTACTCATGCGCGCCAACGAACACGCGGTCGAGACCACGCACAACGCCGATATGATCGGCCGCAGCGCCGAGGCCATCTGCGCCATGGGCATGAATGATGCGGTCGTCGCCAATTGGGTCGCCCAGAACGAACGCGGCCTCGCCTTTCAGGATACCGCCCAGCAGCGCAGCGCCATCATCAACGGCGTGTCGCGCTCGCTGCGGCTATTACTACAAATCAGCATCATCGCCATCGGCGCGTGGCTGGCGCTCAACAACCAGCTTTCCGCCGGTGGCCTCATCGCCGCGTCCATCCTCGCCCAGCGCACCCTCGCCCCGTTCGATAATGCCATCGCGCTTTGGAAACAGCTCATCGCCGCGCGCGACGCCTACCACCGCCTCAGCCTGCTCATGCGCAACATCGTGCCGCCACAAGGCGCCACCGTGCTGCCCGCCCCGCGCGGCCATCTCGCGGTCGAGGGACTCTATCTCAGCTTCGGCAAAGCATCGACACCGGTGCTGCGCAACATCAACTTCGAGCTGCAACCGGGCGAGAGCCTCGGCATCATCGGGCCATCCGCCGCGGGTAAATCCACCTTGGGCAAAGCGCTGGCGGGGGTCTTTCTGCCCACCATGGGCACCGTGCGGCTCGATGGTGCGGAGCTATTCCGCTGGGGGCGCTCCGAGGTCGGGCAATATATCGGCTACCTGCCGCAGCAGGTCGATCTGTTCGCCGGCACCCTCAAGTCCAACATCGCCCGCCTGACGCCGGACGCGACCGACGCCGCCATCATCGAGGCGGCGCAAAAAGCCAGCATCCACCAGCTCATCTTGCAATTCGAGAACGGCTACGACACCGTCTACGTGCCGGGCAACACCGTGCTCTCGCCGGGGCAAAAACAGCGCATCGGTCTGGCGCGCGCCTTGTTCGGCACCCCACGTTTGGTAATCATGGATGAGCCCAACAGCAACCTCGACGGCGACGGCGAACGCGCCTTGATGCACACCGTCAAGCAGCTCAAGCTTGCCGGCATCACCACCATCATCATCGCCCACCGGCCGAGCATCCTCGCCACGGTCGATACCATCCTCGTCCTGCGCAATGGCGGGGTCGAGGCCATCGGCCCGCGCGATGAAATATTGGCCCGCTTCTCGGCCGCCAATGTCCGCCTTCCCGAGGGGGGTGCCGCATGAGCCGTCGCCCCAACCTTCCCATGATCCCGCCGGGTGCGGGCGGCGGCAAACCCCGTCAGCGCGGCCGCACGGAGCTTGCCTTCTTGCAGCGCACCACCCATTGGTTGGATGCTATGGCCGTCCGCCTGCTGCCCTACGACCCCGCGCGCGCCGACGCGCCGGACCAGCGCGCCCGCCCCACCATCCTTGTCGGCCTCAGCCTCATGATATTGCTGTTTGGCATCATCGGCCTGTGGTCGGCCGTCGTGCCCATCGCTGCCGGTGCCATCGCCCAAGGCCGCGTCATCTCGGAATCCAACAGCAAGGAGATCCAGCATCTCGAAGGCGGCATCATCAAGGAAATCCTCGTGCGCGACGGCGACGTCGTGAAGGCCGATCAGGTGCTCGTGCGCCTCGATAGCACCAACGCCAAAGCGCGCAGCGAACAGGTGCTCGGCCAATATCTCGCCGCCAAAGCGACCGAAGCGCGCCTCATCGCCGAGCGCGACAACAAAACCACCATCACCTTTCCCGACGAATACCTGAAACAGGAATCGGCCAACCCCAAAGTGAAGGACGCGCTCGAGACCCAACGCCGCCTCTTCACCACCCGCCGCGAAGCGACCGTGGGCCAAATCAGTATCCTCAACCAAAAAGCCGGACAAAGCGGTGAAGAAATCCGCGGCCTGCGTGAACAAATTGCCGCCGCCAACACGCAAATCTCACTGCTCAATCAGGAGATCGCCACGGTCGAGGGCTTGCTCAAAAGCGGCAACGCCTTGAAGCCCCGCCTGCTTTCCCTGCAGCGCCAACAGGCCGATCTCATCGGCCAGCGCGGGCAGGCAGAGGCTATGGTCAGCCGCGCCAACCAAACGATCAGCGAATCGAAAACGGCCATCCTCAATCTGCAAAACGACTTCTTGAATAAGGTCGTCGCCGAGCTGAAGGACACGCAGGTGCAACTATCGAGCTTGGAGGAGCAGGCGCGCTCCACCTCCGATGTGGCGCGCCGCGTCGAGGTCACCGCGCCCATGGCCGGCACCATCACGGGCTTGCAGATTCACACCGTCGGCGGCGTTGTGCAGCCGGGCAAGACCCTGATGTCGCTGGTGCCCAGCGACGACCGATTGATCGTCGAGGCGCGCGTGGCGCCTCAGGATATCGACGTGGTGCATAGCGGACTGGTCGCGCAGGTGCGGCTCACCGCCTTCAAGACCCGCTATTTGCGCCCCATCGAAGGCAAGGTCATCACCGTCGCCGCCGACCGCATCGACGACAAACTCACCAACCAAAGCTACTTCTTGGCGCGCATCGAAATTCCGCAACGCGAACTATCGGCATTGGGTAAGGACGTCAAGCTCACCTCCGGCATGCCGGCGGATGTACTCATCGTCACTGGTACGCGCACCATGCTGTCCTATCTCGTGCGCCCCATCCGCGATTCCTTCGGCCACGCCTTCCACGATCAGTAGCGTTGAAGCGGCTTTGCCGCGTGGGGGCGTCCCGCCCCCGCTACCGCGCCCCCTCACTTCGCTTACGCTCGTGGCTCGGCGTAGCCTACGCACCGCCTACTCCATTTTTTGTCATGCCAGCGCAGGCTGGCATCCGGTTCTTTTTATTAAGCGCTTTCGCGCGCTGACGAAGACCCTTCGCTCCCAACCCCCATCAGGGCGCGAAGCGCGCATGGGCATAGGGCGCCAGCGGGCTGATGGCCTTGATCTTCTCCGCCACCGGCGGCGGTATCTGCCCTGCCGCCACTTCACGCACCAACTGCATATGCAGCGGCAGCAACGTGCGCAGGTCGAAGCGCTCCTCCACCGTGGCGCGCGCGGCGGCGCGCATGGCGGCGTTGCGGTTAGGGTCGTCGAGCAGTTGAGTGATTTTTGCGGCCACATCCGAAGGCGAGAAGAAATCCGCAAGCAGCCCGTTCACGCCATGCGTCACCACTTCGCGCACCGGCTTGGTGTCGCTGGCCACCAGCGCCACGCCGCTACTCATGGCCTCGAGCATCGACCATGAAAGCACGAACGGGAACGTCAGGTACAGATGCGCCGCGCTGATCTGGAACAGCCGAATCAAATCTTCGTACGGCAGCATGCCGACAAAATGGATGCGGTCCTTCGGCAGGTTCACTTCCTTCATCAGCATCTGGCGATAGGTCATGCCATCGGGTGCTTTGCGGCCATAGCTCACCTCGTCGGCACCGATGGCGACAATGCGCAGGTTCGGCCGTTCGCGCAGCACTATCTCCGCCGCTTTCATGAAGGTCGGAAAGCCACGATACGGCTCAAAATTGCGCGCGACATAGGTCAGCACCTCGTCGCCGGCGCGTAGCACCATGCCGTCCGCCAGCGTCATGCTTGCCTGTGCGTTGGGTGCACAGACAGTCGTGTCGATACCATCGTGCAGCACGCTTATTTTCGGCTGGAATTCCGGCGGGTGTAGGCTGTGCTGCCACACCGTCGGCGCCACGCCCCAATCCGCCTGCTCGAGATTGATGAGGTTGGTCACGTTCTTCATGCGCACGCGTGCGCGGTCGTCCTCGCTCACCGCTTCGTTAAAGCCCACATCCGCCCCCGTGACATGGTAATAGAACTCGAAGAAGCTGAGCACCCGCGCGGTCGGGAAGATGTCCTTGATGAACAGCGCATCGCCCCAACCGGGGTGGGTGATGACGATATCGGGAATGAATTGTTCCTTCTCACGCAAGGCGTGGCACACCCGCCAGACCTGCTGGCCCTGCATCACCCCGCGCGTCGCGGTGGCAAGGTAGCGATGCGTTGGTGGCGGCGCATCGAGCTTGGGCATGGCATAGGTGATGCGCGTGACCCCCGCGATCTCGGCGGTCTTGTGCTTGGTGATGAAGAAGATCCGGTGGCCGCCCTCCTTCCCGAATGCCTGCGCCAGATGCTTGTACTGGCCGGGCATATTGGGATGGATGAAGAGGATATTCACGAGGGGCTAGGCCGCGCTGGCGGTCAGCGCCTCCCGCGCCGCCAGTGCGCGGTTGCGGTTGGCGTTATAGATCGTCCCGACCAGAATCAGCACCGCGCCGGAGAACGTCCAGATATCGAGCGTCTGGGTGTAAACGAGGTAGCCCAGCACGGTCGAGAAGACGAGCGAGATGAAGTTGATGGGAATGAGCACCATGAACGGCACTTTCGAGATCGCCTTCGCGACATAGACCTGCTGCAGATAGGCGATGATGCCGATCACCACCAACCAGAACCAGCCGTCGGCGCTGGGGGCGGTCCAATGGGTGATGCCCAGCGGCAGCGCCAGCACCGTCACCATCGCCAGCATGTAAAACGCGATATGGTGCGACGATTCCGTGCTGCATAGCAGCTTGATGACCACGCCGCACAACGAGAACCCAAGCGCCGCACCGAGCACATAGAGCACACCGGGGCTGAGCGGGATCATGCCCGGACGGGTGATGACAAGCACCCCGATGATGCCCGCCAGCAGCGCCAGCCACGTGTGCAGGTGGCTACGCTCCTTGAGGATGAGAATGGTGGCGAGTGTCGCAAAGATGGGTGTGATGAAATTCAGCGCCGTATGCATCGGCAAGGTGAAGTTGGCGCCAAGGAACCCCAGCGAAAAGAACGACAGCGTGAACGCGCCATACTCCAGCAGGCCGCGCACACCATAGGCCTTGATGCGGGTAGTTTTAAGGCCGGAAAGCCCCTGCTTGAACGCCCATGGCAGCATGCACAGCGTGGCGATGGTGCTGTAGCACAGCATGATTTGGAAGGCGTGGATCGGTGTCGGCGCCGGCGCGTCCGCCGCCGCAAAGAACCCTAAATGCTGGCCGACCGCAATGCGCAACGAAACCAGATCGGGGCTGCTGAGGAATGGCACGATACTGAAAATCACCACATTGCCAAGCAGCACCCCCATGAACATGAGAATGGCGATGGTCGTTTCACGGCGCTGGTTCATAAGGCTCCTTTGGTGAATGAAAGTGATTTCTATGCGACAAATTCTAGGAGTTCATGCGCGCAAAAGCTTGAGCGTAGCGGCGCTACGTGAGCTTTGAGCACAGGAACGACGACGAAGTTGGCCATAGAAATCACTTTCTAAAAACTGAATTGTTCGGTGGTGATGCGCTCTTCAAGGTTATGCTCGGGATCGAACATCAGCGATAGCGCGATCGTGCGATCCTCGAAGACCGAGACGCTCACCACATCGCGCACCTCGGTGAAATCGGCCACCGCGCTCACGGGGCGCTTATCGGCCTCGAGCACCTCGAACGTGATGCTCGATTGATGGTTGAGCAGTGCGCCGCGCCAGCGGCGCGGACGAAACGGCGCGATCGGCGTCAGGGCGAGCAGGTCGCCGCTCAAAGGAATGATCGGGCCGCCAGCCGAGAAGTTATAGGCCGTCGAACCCGCAGGGGTGGAGACGAGAATACCGTCGGCCACCATGTCGCTCACCCGCACCACGTGGTCGATGGAAATGCGGATCTTCGCCGCTTGCCGGCTCTCGCGGAACAGCGACACCTCGTTGATCGCCAATTCCTGATGCTCCTTGCCATCCGCCGTGCGCGCATACATCACCAGCGGGTGCAGCGTGGCGCGGCGCGCCACTGCCATGCGTTCGTGCAAATGGTTGGGGTTGTAGCTGTTGAGCAAGAACCCGACCGAGCCGCAATTCATACCATAGACCGGTATGCCGCGATGCATGTATTTGTGCAGCACCTGCAGCATGAATCCGTCGCCGCCCAAGGCCACGATGACATCGGGCTTGGTGCGCTTACCCGCAATGTCGAGGAAGCTGTAGCGGCCGGAAAGTTCGGCCAGCGCCGCTTGCGCTTTGGGCGTGCTATCGGCAAGGCATGCGATGCGTAGGGTCGGTTCCATGCGCGTAAATTAGCGCGGGCGGACAGTCCTGACAACAGGGAAAGAGAGCGCCGCTACGGACGCTGCGTATTTTGCCGGATGAGGGCGATGAAATACGGCAGATATTCGATCTGCTGGCTGCCGGCCGAAACGATCACCTGCTCCGCCAAGCGGTTGGCATACAAGCGCGAACCGGGCAGCGCATCGTTCTTTTTCATATCCTGCACCGCACGCAGCAACAGGCGCACCGCGTCCATCATCGATTCGGGCAGGCCGGATTTCTGGTACAGACCGTTGAAGCCATGCTCGCCGCGATCCTCGACAAGACGCATCGCGTTACTGGTCGCGATACCGGCGAATTGCGCCATCGCGATCGTGAAGAACAGCAACTGACCACGGCACAGCGCCGTCATCACGATGGAAGGCGTCAGTCGTTCTTCCTTGGCCATCTGCGCGACCAACACCTCGACTTCGCGCTGGCCCATATCCTGCTCGAGGATGCGCAGGATGAAATCCTCGCGCACTTCGGTCGCGTTCTTCTTGGCGTCGGTGTCGTTGAGTTTGTATTGCGCCTTCAGTTGCGTCGCCACCGCGTCGCTTGCCTGCGTGATGATGCGCTCGACAATCGTGATAGGCAGGCGCGGTTTTTGTGCCAACGCCTCCATAATCTCCTTGTTGGTGCTGAAATCACTGACGATCTTGCCCAGCGCACGCTCGCTGATGCTGGCACCCTCATTATGCAGCAGCGATTGCATCACCTGCGCATAGCGCGTCTCGACTAGCGCGTCGCTGACGCGTTCGGAGACCAGCTTGCGCGCGCTGATGGCGATCAGCTTAGCCATGTCGGGGCTTTTCTCGGCGATGCTGACCAGATCGGCATCGGAGAGCACCGTGGTAGCGCTCAGTACCGGCACCGCCACCGACTCCACGTCGTTGGCCATATGCAGCACAATGTCGCGCGGCACGTTGGGGTTATCCTTCAGGCGCTCGGCGAGCGACTCGCGCACCCGCAGCCCCACGTCCTTCATCAGCAGGCGGAAGATCTGCTCGGCGATCTCTTGCTCGCGGCCGTGCAGTTTCTCTTCGTTGTAATGGGCGCCGATCTTCTCGAGGATGCTCGCGCGCGAATCCGATGACGGGTCGTTGAGCAGGCGCTCCACGTCCATCGGCGTCAGGATGATCGGGCTCGCCGTCGTCATGCGATTAGTGGAACTTGGGTTCATGGGCGGCACGGCTCACCATCTGTAAAAGCGTTTCCATATTCTCGATGGTGCGGTCATAGCCGGCTTTGCGCATCTTCGTCACCATCGCCACACCGAAATCATTGGTGCGGTAATTGCCGTATTCGGTTTCCTCCAGTGCGGCGCGCAGCATCGTGTGAATGGCCTCATAGAACGAAGGCATCAGCCCCGAGGAATCGTACAGCGCCTTGAACCCCAGCGGGCCGGGGTCGATGAGCAGGATGCGCGCATTGGAGACCGGAATGCCAACGCGTTTGGCGATCGCCGTCTCGAAGAAGCGCAGGTCGCCGATGCACAACGAACGGATGATGACCGAGTCCGTCAGCCGCTTGTTGCGGTGCATCTCGTCGACCAAATGGTTGATGTCGTTCTGGCTCATCCACGGCGAGATGAATTGCAGCACCGCCGTCTCGCGCGCGGTCACCGTCACGTCCTCGACCACATGCCTGTTCATGCGGTATTTCTGGCTCAGTTGTTTTTTGAGTGTATCCGATACGGTGGCGAAAAGCCGTTCGGCATAGGCATAGGGCAACCCGCCGCGCATCACCAATTCCTCCAGCACCGAATGGTCGCGCGCGAAAGCCTCGAGCACAATGTCCATGCTGGTCTCGGCGATGGACGCGCCCGTATTGGCCAACAGTTCGCGCACCACCCCATGGTCGCGTGTCTCGATCAGGCAGTGCGATACCTGCTTCGAGATCGAGTCACGCCGTGCGATCGCCTGCAGTTTCGGGTGTTCGCGCGTGGCGCGGATAATGGCGACAAGGTCGTCCTCGGTCAGCACATGCGAGCATTCCAGCACCGGCACCGCCACCTCATGACGGTCGTTCGCCAGCGCCCAGATGATATCATGCGGCACCTGCATGTTCGATTTCAGGGCCTGCGCGATGACCGTGCGCACGCGCATCTCGGTATCCTTCACCAGCAGGCGGAAAATTTCGTTGGCCAGTTTGGTCTCGCTGTCGGAGTACAGGCCGGAATTGTAGCCGCTGGCCACCTTCTCGCAGATGCGCTGGCGCATCGCCGGCGAGGGCTCGCGCACCAGCATCTCGATGTCTTCACGCGTAATATTCATCGCCGTCATCGCGTTGGGAGCCTTTTGTTGCATTGCGCGACCCATACATAGCCGTTAACCAGACCTTAGAGTAAATATATTAATACTTTATTAAATTTATGTCCATGCCTTACGCAAGGGTGATACCCCAATAATGCCCTGTTTCCAACGCTTGACCTCTTTTCCAGCGCTGGTACAAGCATATTTCTATCACCCTCGACCGCGGAGCCACAGCCATGACCATCGCGACGACCACCAAGACCAAGGTCTTCCCCAATGCCAAAGCCGCGCTCAGCGGCCTGTTGCACGACAACATGACCATCATGTCCGGCGGCTTCGGCCTGTGCGGCATTCCGGAGCATTCCATCCTTGCCCTTAAGGAATCGGGCATCAAGGGGCTCACCATCATCAGCAATAACTGCGGGGTCGATGATTTCGGCCTCGGTATCTTGCTGAAAGACCGCCAGATCGCGAAAATGATCTCCTCCTATGTCGGCGAGAATAAAACCTTCGAGACCCAATACCTCAACAACGAGCTCGCCATCGAATTCAACCCGCAAGGCACGCTGGCCGAGCGCATCCGCGCCGGCGGCGCCGGCATTCCCGCCTTCTTCACCAAAACCGGCGTCGGCACCATTGTCGCCGAGGGCAAGGAGCTGCGCGAGTTTAACGGCGAGACCTACGTGATGGAGACCGGCCTCACCGCCGATCTGGCCATCGTGAAAGCATGGAAGGGCGATACCGCCGGCAACCTCATCTTCCGTAAAACGGCACGCAACTTCAACCCGATGATGGCGATGGCCGGCAAGGTCACCGTCGCCGAGGTCGAGGAGCTGGTCGAGGTCGGCAAGCTTGATGCCAACGACATCCACACGCCGGGCATTTTCGTCCAGCGCATCTATCAAGGCGCCGCCTTTGAAAAACGCATCGAGCAGCGCACCACGCGGGCTGCGTAAGGAATAGAAATAAGTACCCACACTGCCGTCAAGGCGGAATGGGTGCTAGGAGTGACCGAGCGCAGGAAGCGATGTGTAGCAGCGCTACATGAGCGAACCGAGCACGGGCAAGACAACGCAACCAACCGCCTTCACGGCAGGAGAGAACTATGGCTTGGAATCGTGACGATATGTGCGCCCGCGCTGCACAAGAACTACGCGACGGATTTTACGTCAATCTCGGCATCGGCATCCCGACGCTGGTCGCCAACCATATCCCTGCGGGCATGAAAGTGACCCTGCAATCCGAAAACGGCATGCTCGGCATGGGGCCGTTCCCCATCGCCGGCACCGAGGATCCCGATCTCATCAACGCCGGCAAACAAACCATTTCCGAGCTTCCCGAGAGCGTCTATTTCGATTCGGCGATGAGCTTTGCGATGATCCGTGGCGGCCATGTCGACCTCACGATCCTAGGCGCGCT